>NZ_JBHUSE010000024.1:0-74989 GCF_042674585.1 Arthrobacter sp. NPDC057013 | reverse complement strand
GACGCGCAGGCGGCGTCACTGACGCTACTCAAGACCGACGACACCCTCCCACTCCGGGCCGGCACGAGAGTCTACTCCGAAGGCATCGACTGGTCCACTGTTGAGCACGATTTCGAAATTGTCGCCACCCCGCCCATGCGGAGGTTTGCGACTGGCCCAGCTCCGCCGCCTCTACCCTCCCGCGCCCCCTACTCATAGCTGAGAGCGCTACTTTCCTCCACATAGAAGGCCCGAAGTGCCCGCAACAGCAAGAACCTATCTATCACCAGGAATGGTCGATGTCAGCGTTGACGACGCCTCACACATCGACCACGCCCTGAACGACGCAGTTGAGACTGTCAAAGCCGCAGCCATCTGCAATCAAGCGGGGATCATGATTACCCGAATCGGTCCGGGCCGCTACATCATCCGGGCACACCCTGCAGTTCCCTTCGGACTCATCCGCCAGCAACACAACTAGCCCGGGGTGTTCATGGGGAGCCGCTTGGTGTGCGTGTTTAAGCAGGGAAAGGGTGCTCTGAACTGGGAAAATAGTGGTTGTCGAGACCGTTATTTGCCGAGCGAGCACCCTTTCGATGCAAAAGTCTACCCGTGTTTTTCCGTCCCTTCCGGTCACTTTCACCGGCCGGTGCTGATCTCCCACGCCGGAGCCTCGGTCCTCATCGGGTTCATGTACGCCCTGGGATTCGGCAGGCTCTGCGACGAGCGGCTCGGCCAGTTCGTTCCCTCCGGGCGCGAGGCATCGTTCCGGCAAGCTCCTCGGATCCCTGGCCGCGATGCTCGCGGCCCGAGGCGAGCACGCCTCGGATCTGGACATCCTGCGTTCCTCACCCGGGGTCTTCGGCCAGCTGCCCTCGAACGCGACTGTGTCCCGGTTCTTCGAACGCATCGTGGCCAACCCGGAGCTGTTCAGCTACGGCTTCGAAACCCTCGCCCGGGCCCTGCGCACCCGGGCCTGGAACGCCGCCGGAGATCGGAACCCGGCCCTGTCTGCCACGGCCTAGGACCCGCTCATCATCGACATCGACGCGACCCTGGTGACCTCGCACTCGGATAAGGAAAACGTCGCCGGCACCTACAAAGCGGCTACGGGTTCGCGCCCTTTATCGCCAGCGCCGACTACGGCGCCGGCAACGGCTCCTGGGAAATCCTCGCCTGCGTGCTGCGTCCCGGGAACGCCGGGGCGAACAGCGCCGAGGACCACATCCGGGTCTTCCACGCCGCCGTAGCCCAGCTGCCCGCGGGATTCTTCAACGACTCTGGGGCGGTGGCCGGGGAGAAGGTCCTGGTCCGCACGGACAGTGCCGGGGCCTCGAGGAAGTTCCTCTGGCATCTGCACAGCCTCGGCGTGCAGTTCTCCACCAGCTACACCCTCCCGTTCGGCAAGGCCCACATGATCGACTGGATCACCGACAAACAATACTGGCAGCCGGCAATGGACCAGCACGGCCGGGAACGTACTGACGCGTGGGTCATCAACGCCACCGACGTCATCCCGCTCACCGACTACCCGCCGGGCACCAAACTGTTCCTCCGGGTCGAGCCGCTGCACCCCGGCGCGCAGCCAACCCTGCTCGATACCGACGGGCACCGGATCACCGCGTTCCTGACCAACTCACCCCGCTGGCACGGACCGTTCCTGGACGCCAGGCACCGCCCCCGAGGCCGGTGCGAGAACAGGATTAAGACCCTGAAAAACATCGGCCTGGACAAGCTGCCGTTCTTCGATTTCGCCGCGAACCAGGCCTGGGCGAACATCGCCGCCCTCGCCTTCAACCTGGTCTCCTGGCTCCAGTTCGCCGTCCTCCCGGACGGCCACCACGCCAAGGCCTGGGACATCAAGCGCTGGCGCTACCGGCTCTTCGCAACCGCCGGGAAAATCATCACCCGGGCCCGCCGAACCCAGCTGCTGCTGCCGGAATCAGCTCCGGAGAAAGACCTCCTGAAACTGCTCCTGGAAAACACCGGCCTCCTGAGAGAGCTCCTGCCCGCACCCGGATGATCCGGGCACTCAAACCTATCCCGAAGACCAGCCCATCCCCGGACGTGGAACCGGCGCCAAACCCGAAGCGAACCAACGGGCCACACCGCACTGCCCGAAAACAGAAAACAACCATGGACCAAACGGCCGACCGCAACCAACGGCAATCACCCGACATCATGAAAAATCGAGGCTAGTGCTGGGCGATGAACTTTAGGAGCTGCGCATTGAACTCAGAATATTCGTTGAGGTAGGGGTCATGACCGCTCTGCTCGAACACAGTTAGGCGACCATCAGGCAAAGTGTCGGCAAACCAGCGCATACCTTCAAGCTCGTAGAACGGAGTGTGGCGACCCGTCATAACGAGTGCCGGGACCGCGACCCTAGGCACGACATCCCGCCAGTCGGAGACCATATGGTCGATAAGCAGGCGACGTGCCTTATCGAACGGATAGGTCTCCCAAGAAGGCTCAATCGTGTCCACCAACTGTTTCACGAAGTCGGGCACCGCCGGTTCACGTCCATTATCGAACCATTCGAAACGAAAGCGGGCCGCGTCGAAGACGTTCTGCTCGTTGATACCGCGTACACCCCACTGCCATTCCTCGTCATTGACGATCTTCGGGGACTGGTCTATGGCGACGAATGCGGTGACGCGCTCCCAGGGATCGGCGGCGATAGAGAAGTAAGCCAGACTGACATTCACCCCCATCGAGTGACCGACCAGGACAACATCGCGGAGGTCCAAGGCCGTCAACAGCTCGCCGAGGTCAAGAGCGAGGCGGCTCATCCTCTGTCCGTGTTCCGGAAAGTCGGAGCGCCCGTGGCACCTATGGTCGTATCTAATGACACGGTATCCAGCCTGCACAAGAGCATCGCGCTGCCACACGAAATGTGCGCTTTGCCCTTGGAACCCGGAGGAGAAGACAATAGGGCGCCCTTCACCCTCATCATCGTAGCGGAGGGTCACTCCATCGGACGTCTGTAAGGCCAGGTTAGTACCGCTCATTCGGCAACTTCCTTTCGATATTCAGCGTTGTCGGTCATCTTCTATTACGTCAATCGGTGGCAAAGATCCTTCTGTATGGAAGGTCCTGCTTGTTCAGATAGAAACAAACCTCAGTATCAAACTGCCGCTAAGCCGCGGCGTGTTTTCATTTAACTAGCAAAGCCATGCTGTTACGGGGTCAATCATTGTCAGTAGGAGAGCGTCAGGGAACAGGCGAATTACTTACATATCGTCGAAGCAGCTCCGTCTCGCATAGGAACTGGTATGTCGTATTCGATTGTCACACTAGCCATCTGATGCCTCTCAAATTGTTCACATCCACCGAGAAGCCCTGCCCTGCTAGCCTTCGTTCCTACCGTGTTTCCACGTCAGGACAGTGGGTGCATGTTTCGCCTGGCGGCTTGTGGAACAGTCTCTGTCAGGAATAGCGACGATGCAGGGGCGTCAGGATTGGCAGCCGGGTTGTACATGGGAATGGCATTCACCAGTTCGCGCGTGTAATCGTCTGTGGGCGACTCGAATAGCTGGGCAACCTTGCCGATCTCTCTGACAACGCCCTTCTGCAAGACAAGGGCACTATGGGCGACTGCCCGGACCACCGCAAGGTCATGGGTGATGAACACAACGGCAGTTCCGTGCTCGGCCGACAACTTTGCCAACAGGTCGAGTATGGCGGCCTGCACGGACACATCGAGTGCTGAAGTGATCTCATCGGCAAGGATCAGCCGCGGGTTCGATACGAATGCGCGGGCGATTGCGACGCGTTGCTTCTGTCCGCCAGACAGTTCACCGGGGTACCGGTGAACCATTGACTCCGGAAGATTTACGTCCGCCAAAATTTTACGCACACGTTCTTCTCTGTCGCCCTTGGACAACGAGGGTTCGAAGAGCTGCAGAGGCCGCGAGACAAGGCCCATTACATCGTGGCGGGGGTTTAGAGACAGATCCGGGTTTTGGAAGACTATTTGCACATCACGCCGCACCGAACGTGACCTCTTTCCCACGTTAGGAGCCAGTGTTACGCCCTCGAACTGGATCTCTCCGCTGCTGCGCGGGTGCAAGCCTGCAATGGCTCGCAGCAGAGTCGACTTTCCGCTGCCCGATTCACCGACTACTGCAAGCGTCTCGCCGGGAGCGACGCTGAAGGTGACCCCCTTGACCACCGTCGTCGAATGACCACGCGAGCCGTACTCGCACCACACGTCGTCCAGCGTCAGGAGCGAGGTCGAATCCTCGATGACTCCGAGAACTGGAGGCCGGTCACTGACCGAATGAATTTCGTAGTTGCCGGCGCGGATGCACCGGACGTCGTGGGAAGGTCTTAATGGCAACAGGCTCGGGTTGGACTCCGAACAACTCTTGATGCTGAACGGGCATCGCGGCACGAAAGGACAGGCTCCATCGACAACCCCCGACGGCGGCGCACCTGGGATCCCTGACAATGCACGAGTACCAGTCGCATCCGGAACGGCGGCCAGTAGCGCCCTCGTGTATGGGTGCTCCGGGCTTGACATCAGTTCCATCGCCGGACCTGACTCGACCACCTGGCCCGCGTACATTATTGCGATCCGGTCGGCAACCTCCGCGAGGAGGGGCAGGTCATGACTGACGAACAGGGCAGCGGTCTGGTGTTTCTCAATCGCACGCTTGAGGAGTTTGACAATCCTTGCTTGTGTTGTGACGTCCAATCCAGTTGTCGGCTCGTCGAGGATCAGCACCTCGGGGTTGCACGACAGCGCGATCGCGAGGTTAATCCGTTGTTGTTGGCCGCCGCTGAACTCATGCGGATAGCGTCGAAGGGCGGCCTCCGGATTAGGAACGCCGACCTCCTCCAAAAGTTCGATCTGCCTGTCGTAGTTGGCTCGTCCCTTGAGCCCAAGGTGGACCTCCATCGGCTCTGCCATCTGACGCCCGATTGTCAAAGCTGGGGTCAATGCGTTTGATGATGCTTGGGGCATATATACGACCCTGCTGCCCCATATGCGTCGAAGTTGTGGAAGGGGGATCTTCAGCAGATCAATGTCCCCGAGCTTTGACTGGCCAGCGGGCACTTGCATCGCACCGGGCCTGTATCCGATCGCCGCCAACGCCGTCGTGCTCTTACCGCAGCCGGATTCGCCTGCCATTCCGAGAATCTTTCCTCGCTCCAGCACGAAATCGACGTCGCTGACCACGGTCTTCAAGTCACTGTTCCGCTGGCCGTAACCTACTGAGAGCCCCCGCACTTCTAGTGCGACCGAGGTAGTCATAGCATGAAGTCCTTTGAAGTGTCTTTGTTGACGTAGGAGATGATCGAATCCGCCATCAGGTTGAGGCCAACCGACAGAGCCGCGATCCCGGCTACCGGTGCCAGGGCAGCCCAGGGCTGAATCTGCACATACCCCAAGCTGCTCGCAATGGAGAGGGCCCAGTCAGGTGAGGGAGGCTTAGCCCCGAGGCCAAGGAAGTTGAGGGCAGCAACGAAGAGTACTCCGTAGGTGACCCGGAGGGCGAGATCTGACACCACCGGACCGACGATGTTCGGCGCGATCTCCCGCACGACGATGGACACGGGCCGCTCACCTCGTGCCCGTGCTGCTTGTATGTAGTCTGATGTGACAACCCCAAGGGTTGCTCCCCGGGCCACTTTTCCGATGCTAGGC
The DNA here is from genome assembly GCF_042674585.1 of Arthrobacter sp. NPDC057013. Classification (NCBI taxonomy): domain Bacteria; kingdom Bacillati; phylum Actinomycetota; class Actinomycetes; order Micrococcales; family Micrococcaceae; genus Arthrobacter; species Arthrobacter sp. NPDC057013. The sequence goes on along the minus strand of NZ_JBHUSE010000024.1, from coordinate 69,357 downwards.
GCGAAGATCACGGCCACCGTCGTTAAAAGGACTGTTGTTGACGAACCGAAGCCAGCGATAACGGAGAGCGCGATGAGCAGGGGCGGGAGAGTCAGCAGAGTGTCGAAGACTCGGGAGACCACCTTATCGAACAGTCCCCCGGTGTAGGCAGCAACCATTCCTAGCAGTCCACCGGTTACCGTAGCCAATGCAACGGCCGCAAGTGGAATCAGCAACACCATCTGACCGCCCACGAGGAATCGGCTGAAGACATCCCGTCCCAGGTTGTCCGCTCCTAACGGCAGATCGCTTGTGGGGGGTGAGAGGGGCCGCCCCACAGCAAGCTGATCAAACGGATGAGGAGCCAGTGCCGGACCAAGAATAAGGACGAGCAGGACGGCGCAGATAATAACGAGTCCGCAGCGCCCTGACCAGGTGTGGGTGATCGGTCGGAGGGGACGCAGTTTACGTGCGGGTCGGCTATTAAGAACTGCCACCTGGGCTGTAGAATCGGCGCTCATCGGGCTGCCTTCAATCGTGGGTTGAGGTAGGTGACAAAGATGTCTGCGACGAAGCTGAGAGCAATAAACATCGCACCCAACAGCACCGTGATCGCAAGAGCAGAGTTGGTGTCGCCCTGGGTGATGGCTTGTATCAGGAGCCGTCCTAGCCCTGGGAATGCGAACACGTTCTCCACGATGATGGCACCTCCAAGCAGGTAAATAATGACGAGGGCGACGGCGTGCACGAGCGGGACGGCCGCCGATCGGGTGGCATGTCCCCACACGACCACGCGGCGAGGCAACCCTCGCAACACGGCATTTCTTGTGAAGGGAGAATTCAAGGCATCTGATACGGACGCACGTGCAATGCGCGAGACGTAGGGCACGACAATCAGTCCGAGAGTCAACGCAGGGAGGATGAAGGCCTGGACCCAGGCGGCACTGACCTCCCCCGACACAGCTGACGAGGCAACTGGCAGCCAGCGAAGCTGAACTGCCAGCAGAATCATTAAGCCCAATCCAATGACGAATTCCGGTAGTGCGGCCAGCACAGTCATCACCACGAATGCAGCCCGATCAAAGATTCCTCCTTTTCGGGCCATGAACACCCCGAGGACGACGGCCACAGGAAGGGACCAAATCAGGGAAGCCAGGGCGAGCTCAGCTGTGTGGGCGAAAGCAGGAAGTACGAGAGGTTTGATTGGCACGTTCGAGGTCAGCGTCGTGCCCCAGTCACCTTGAAGGTAGCGAACGAGCCAGTCGAAGTATCGAACGAACAGCGGACGATCTAGTCCTCGTTCCGCGATGAAAGATTGCAGCTGTTCGTCGGTAACGCCGATACCGAGTGCATTGCGCGCGATCTGTTCAGCTGAACGGTTCATTGCTACGAACGCTATAAATGAGATCAGCAGGAGCGTCAGAACCGACATCAAAAGCTGACGGGCCAAGGCCCAGACGCGAGTCATATTCTTCCTGGGCGCGACCACCGCCTCCGCGACCGGTTCCGGGGCCAGGATAGTCATTTCATACCCTTTCTCACCTGCAAATCATCCAACATCAGTGCCCGCGTCCGGGTTTTCAGGCCAACCACGTCTTCCGGAAATCGACCGTGTCCAAATTCATGAAGAGGCCGTTGACTTTGGAAGACCGTGCGTAGGCAGCGTCCGAGAAAACGGGAATTAGAAGGCCATAGGATTTTCGGGCCTGCAGGTATGCCTCCTGGGTCAGCTCAACTTGCCGGCTATGATCTGTAGTTGCATAGAGTTCATCGACTAGCTTGTCCACAGCTGGGTCTGCGAAGCGGGTGTAGGGCCAGGCCGCGGTCTTCCGGTAGAACGCGTCAAACCCGACAGGGGGAAAGAATGCGGTCCAGTAGCTCATGAAAGCAGGGGTGGCCATATACCCCTTCGACCAGTAAGTATCCGGCGCCATCTGGTCAATGGTCACGTTGATCCCGGCGCTCTTGACAACTTGCTGCCAGGCTTGGGCAGCGTCCAGCATGCCGGGCACCGAATCTGTCACGCTCAGCTTGATATCCAGTCCGTCCGGGAAACCCGCCTCCGCCAACAGCTTCTTCGCCTTGTCCGGGTCGTACTCCGGCTTGAGAGCAGCCGGATACCAGGAAGAATCGGGGGCAATCGGCACATCTGCCGTGGTCGTCCCATGGCCAAGCAGCGCGGTCTCGACCATCTTGTCGCGGTCTGTTGCAAGCTTGATGGCATCGAGCACGCGGTTGTCGTTGAACGGTGCAACGCGCTGATCAAACGCGAAGATCCAGCTCTGCCTGTTCTTGATTGTTTCGAGTGCCATGTCGTTTCGGCCCTGGATTCCCGGCCACAGCGAGACCGGGATCATGTCCGTGACATCAGCTGCTCCTGATAGTGCTGCCTGGAGCTTGGCGCCCTGATCCGGGGTAACCGTTGCCTCGATTCCATCCAGGTACACCGCGTCACCCCAATAGGAGTCGTTCCGGACGGCCTTCCACCCCGTGCCGGGGCTCCATGCCGTCAGCTTGAACGGTCCTGTTCCCACCAAGTTCTTGCCGCTGAAGTCTGTCACGCCATCCTTAATCACGTGACTTGCCGGGTTAGCACCAAGGGTCTCCATGAGGACGCTGTTGGGCTTCTTAAGTTTGAGCACAATTGTCGAGGCATCCGGGGTCGAGACCCCGCCCAAGTCGAGGTACGGCGACAGGAATCCGTTGATCGCACTCCCCGTCTTGGGATCGAGCCAACGGCTAATGGTGTAGAACACGTCCCTTGACGTGAAATCGCTTCCGTCGTGCCACTTAACCCCTTCTCGAAGGTGGATCGTCCACTGTGTCGCGTCGGCATTGGCTTTCCACGATTTCGCCAGTGCCGGCTGGGCCTTAAAATTCGTGTCGGTGACAGCAAGCGGGTCGTAAATAGATTTCACGGCCAAGGTTGCGTTCGCCGTGAGGATGGTACCTGGGTCGAGGGTATCCGAACTGTTACCGTCGCCGACCGAAATGCGGAGGGTGCCGCCCTTCTTGGGCGTCCCTCCGGACTGCTCGGAGCCGGTGCCGCCGCTCGGCGAATTGGTGCAAGCAGCAAGCAAGAGGGCGCCCAGGCTGATTCCGCCGACCGCCAGCAGCTGTCGCCGTGACGTCTCGAGCTTAAGTGGACTAACGAGCCCTGATGTGGACGGCTTTTGAAAGTTGTGATCCATGCGAAACACCTCCATGTTCGACGCACCGGACAGACCGATTACGATTGAACAAAACCTATCTGTGAAGCGGCTCACGCACTGATTGTTGGTATTCACAACTTCAGGGCTGTTGTTTGTGTTTCTTACAAGGCCCATTGCATCGAGCGGCCGTCGGTCGGAGGGAAGCCCTAGAGAATTCGGCGATCCATGCCCCGGAAGGCGCGCAACAAAATGGCAAGAAAGCGCCCAACGACCAATACAGCTCTGAAATTGAACGAACCCACGACGTCTACCTACGCGATCCGCTGATCCCCCGCTCCGTCTCCAACAATCGGCTATGTGGGGTTGATGTCTAGGTATCCCACTGGGATGTCAAGACCCAAGGCGTTCGTTGTCAGGGGCAGTGTCCTCTCCCAAGTGGGAAACGGAACGTTTGGGCTAGGAACGTGCGGCGGCGAAATCGAGATAGCCGGCGGCCCCGGTCTCAATCAGCAGAAGGAGGAAAAGTACCGGATGCACAAGCTCGCCCTGAACGCTTCTCGGAGTTGACGCAGTGCAACGTACAGGTTCTGGGTCACCTTCATGTGGCCGGTTCAACCATGTTCAGCCGGCCTGGATACGGCACTGCCGGAACCGCTCACGGGCCCGGAGCTGTCCTGCTCATCTCTCTTGACCGCCCAGGTCCAACCCAACGCGCCTTGGCCTGAAAGCTACTTCAGCCAGGCCGTAGACTGCTTAGCTTGGGCATCGATTTATGGGCGGCCGTCTGTGAGGCGCTGACAGTCAGCCTAAATGTAAGCGCAACCCAGACACATGCGTTCGCAAGCGACGACTTGCGACCGGAAGTGCGAGCACACGGTCAATACCCAGAAGGCGCATGCTCCTGATAGCTTCGGGTCTGCCAGGGCCCCCGATCGTATGCCAAGTCCATGTCGCTAACCGTCGCCGTCCGACCAGCCGGCGGACGTGGTCACGCAGCGGGCCGCGCCCAACCCCTGACCTTGGCCGTGGCAGTGGCCGTGACCAACGAAACCAACACCGGCCTCCAACGCTTAGAACTGTGCCCCCGGAAGTGAACTCATCCTTCCGCGCGCGTTTCATGTGATGATCGTCCTCAGATCGAGTCCGTATCGAGGCAACCCCCGCGACGGTGACGCACTTTAGACAGGCCGGCCCCGGGTCCGCGAAAACAGTATGGCCGATTTTGGCGGGACATCATTTCCGCAGCAGCCCGCGGAAATCACTCCGTTGAGATTTCGGTCACATACCGAATGCCACATCTGCCATTCGGTCTATCTCCAGTGGTTGGTGAGGTAACACCCGCATACCTTCAATCCATAAAGATTTGCGGGACCAGAAGCGAACGTGTCCGGTTCGCGGCAAATGCCCGTATCGCTGCACTTCGAGTTTCCACACACGACAGGAGTACCGGCTATGCCGATCACTGAAACCTCTCCTCCTCAAGCCGCGAGGGCTGCCGGACAGGGCCAACTGCATGGCAATATTGGCTTCCTTAATCTCGTCTTCACCATTCTCGCCTACAACGGGCCCATGGTGGTGTTCCTTGGGTTTATCCCCATCGTCATTCTGCTGGGCAACGGCGTCGGCACGCCCGCTATGATCATGGTGTGCGGCATCGTTGCCGTACTTTTTACTTCCGGCCTCGTTGCAATGGGGCTACGACTTCCCAAACCAGGCGGCTTCTACTCGATTGCTTCAGCTGGACTGGGCAAAGTGGTCGGCCTGGGAGCGGGTTACACAGCGATGGTTTGCTACTTCGCGGCCAATCTCGGCGCTTACGCCCTCGGCGGCATGGCGGCCGAAACCTTTGTGCATGACATCGGTGGCCCCACCCTTCCATGGTGGGTGTACGGCCTTGGAATGTTTGTTGTCACGTCGTTCCTCGGCTATATGAACATCGATTTTTCCGCAAGGGTACTCACCTTCTTCTTGGCGCTTGAGCTTCTCCTCATGCTTGCGTACAACTTTTCTGTGGTGACGCAAGGGGGGGCCCAAGGATTAGGGCTGGATAGCTTTCAGCCGGAAAATATTTTCAGCGGCTCTATAGGCATCGCGTTTCTCCTCGGCATGGGTATGTACGGCGGATTCGAAGCCAGCGTCATTTTCCGCGACGAGGTGAAGCGGCCGGAAAAGACCGTTCCGCGTGCGACCTACACGGTGGTTATCGTGCTCACGATCCTGTACGCATTTACTGCCTGGTCTTTCATCAACTCCTACGGCCCCCAAGCCATCATGGGGGTGCTAAGTTCCAATGCAGCAGCTTCATCATTCGAAAGCGTCCAGCACTTCACGGGCAGCTTCGCTTACTACGCGGCCACCGCACTTCTGATTACGAGCAATTTCGCCCTCTCCTTGGCAAGCCACAACATTGTCTCGCGGTATGTATTCAACCTCAGCACCGACCGTGTCATCTTCAAATCCCTCTCTCACGTCCACAGCCGCCACGCATCCCCACACAAGGCTTCCATGGCTGTCAGCGCCTTCGTCGCAGTCGGTATTTTCCTTTTTGCTGGCATGGAAGGAGGACTCGCTTACGCTCGGTTGGCAGGTATTTATGCCTACGCCTTCGCCATCCTGATGGCTGTCGCCGCCCTGGCGATCACAGTCTTCCTCGCGAAAGACCTGACAGGAGGACGGAGAGCCCTTTGGCAGGCCGTAGCTACCGGAATCTCCACCGTGTTCCTTGTCATCGCACTTGTTCTGGCCACGACAAACTTCGAGCTGATAATCGGCACAGAGGGCATCCTCACGTGGCTGATCCTTGCCGTTATTCTCGGCATCATTGGGACGGGCATGATCACCGCAGCGGTGTACAAGAAGCGCCGGCCCGATGTATACGCCCGAATCGGTCGGGATGATGCAGGGGATATTGTTCCCCAACCCAAGTAAACAGGTACGGGGGTAGTGGAACTTCACAGGTCCATCCGGACCGTGGACGGCAGCAACGCGTGTTGACGCGAGTTAACTTCGGCAGGGTCTTCTGAAACCATGCGCAGACGCAGCCGACCCGGCGATGCAGCCGGCACCTAGCTCCTCCCGGAGCGCCACCCACTCCCAAAAGCAGGCAGAGGTGAATCTCCAAGGGCCCCTAATCAGGGATCAACACCCAGCGGGCACCGCTGTTCTTGGAAATTGCCCACCTTTTCGTGAATTTTGTTGTCGGATTTCCTGTTTCCGGCCTGGTTGCCGCCGGAGATGATTTGTGGACGGTTAGAACACCGCGCGGGGCCCGGGTTTCGGGAGTCTTGCGGCACCCCACCTTATTTCAGCGGCACTTCAGAGAAGGAGTGGCCGCTCAAGACCGGAGCTGGGCCTGGACGCCCGGAGGAAAGTGAAGTTCAAGATGAAGACTACGTCAGCGACGATCTCTGAAACAGCAGCAGGAGGGTCTACGGCAGTTATGAAAGCGACCGTTCTCACGGGCCATGGCGGCATCGACAAACTGGAATTCCGCACGGATTATCCCGCCCCAGCACCCCAGCAGGACGAGGTGCTAATCACGGTCGGCGCATGCGGTCTTAACAACACCGACATCAACACACGCACCGGCTGGTACGACAGGGTGGTCGAAACCAATCTCTCGGAGGATCTTGGCCTGAAAGGCCGTGATGACGACGCTGGGCTGTCGTGGACAGGTGCCTCCATCCCGTTTCCCAGGGTGCAGGGAGCCGCGGTCGTAGGTCAAATCACTGCCGTGGGTCCCGGTGTGGACACCGCACGGATCGGTGAACGTGTAATCGTAGACCCATCCATCCGTGACGAATCGTTGCCGGCCCGTGCTCAGATGAGCGGGTATCTCGGCAGCGAACGGGATGGCGGATACGCTGAGTTGGTCGCAGTCCCGGCGGTAAACGCTCACGCCATCCAATCGGACCTGACTGATGCCCAGCTGGCCACCTTCCCCTGCTCCTACGACACGGCCGAAGAAATGCTTGAGCGCGCAGGTCTGTCTGAGGGAGAGACGGTGGTAATCACAGGGGCAGCTGGAGGCGTCGGCACTGCGCTTATCCAGCTTGCACGAATCCGTGGAGCACGCGTAGTAGCCATCGCTGGTGGATCCAAGGAAGAACGGCTTCGCGCTCTCGGGGCACACGAATTTGTTGCCCGCGAAAGCCAGGATCTAAAGGCCGAGGTGGAACGTCTCATCGGCGAGCGGGGCGCCCACGTTGCTGCCGACGTCGTCGGGGGTGACATGTTTGGCGTTCTCATGAAGGTACTCAAGCCAGCAGGGCGCTACACCACGGCGGGCGCCATTGGCGGACCAATCACCCGCATCGATCTGCGGGAACTGATCTACAAGGACCTTGAAATGCACGGCATCACAAACCCCACAGCGTCCACGTTTGCACGCTTGGTGGGACTGATTCAGAGCGGTCAACTCAAGCCCCTTCTGGAGGCAACCTACAAGCTCCAGGACCTGCCGCAGGCACAAACACAGATGATCAAGAGGGCCCACGTAGGCAAGATCGTCGTCACGCCGTAGGGCTGAATCTAGACGAATGGGCCGGGGCTCATTGACGGAAGAGTCAGTGAGCCCCGGCCCCTTGAGTTAAGGACTCATACCGAAGGACATTCTCGATCCATCCCGTCGCGAGGTAGTGAGGTGGCAGTGGGCTTCGCTGGGAAGGGGAAGAACGGGCAACACTAACCAACGGAGAAACAACCGGGCGGCCACCTAGTCGCCCAGCAGCAGGAAATTCTGAGGATGTCGGTCTAGCTCCCGGCCGATGATGCAACGTGATTTTTGGGACTGCTCCCGGTTTTGTTGACTCCTTGACCTATAGAGCTTGTGCTCGTAAAAGGATGTTGACCATGCCCTCAGCTTATGGGGCGGAGTACCGCCAGGATGTTATTGATCCGGCCCGCAAAGGCGAGGCGCCCCTGGCGCAGGCTGTAGGGATTTCGGGCTCTCCGTCACGACGTTGAAGTGCTGGATTGCCATGGCCGAGCGTAGGGAAACCGAACTCGGTCCCGCGACCGCAGCGGCCGAGATGCGAGAGCCGAAGAAGCGGAACCGGTCGTTAAAGCAGGAGAATGAGCCGGACAGCTGCATATTTGGGGAGGAAAAATGACATACCCGCTACCGCTGCAGTGCCGTACTCAATCGACTGGTACTTGGCGATAGAAACTAAGCCGGCCATCTCGTCCTCAGACGAAAAATGGCGCTACTTTCACCAGTGCCCGTTCTGGCAACGCTAGGTTGGCCTTTAGGCGGAGCAGCTGACGCCCGCCGACTCCAGTACTTCTCCCTTCCCATGCGCGATGACTAATAGTAAACAACCCTGCTGATCGGTGGATGGACCATGGGCGCACCGCGGCAGCTTTCGCATCCATGAAGGATGCCAAGGAAGGATCATCGCCGGCCTACCCACCCGCTTTTTGAGAGATCAATAAGGCACCCTGTATCGAAGTCGAAAGTAGGGGGTTCATCCAAGCGGAGGAGGCCAACCATCCTGTGTGCCTGTACCGGGCATTGACGGTCTCCCGGGCCTCGTTCTACCGGCACGAAGAGCTGGCTACCGCGGTCACCGGCCCCCATGTGCAGTAGTCATCGTGTTCCTACCGGGACGGGCTAACCCTGCTGTTGAAACGCCAGAGCGACCAGGGTCTCGGCCCAACCGTCGGGGCGATCTCGCGCGACAACGGCCTCAGTGCCGTCCCCACCCAGACCTGGAAACAGATCACAGGCCAGGACCGACCGCGTCGAGAACCACCTGCTCGATGAGCAGGGCAAGCACGACTTCACCTCCACCTTGGCAGGGACCCGTCTGGTCGGTGAGGTCACCTTCACCTACCTGCGCACCGGTGAAGGCTGGCTCTATCTGGCCACTTTCATCGATTTGTTTTCCGGCATGGTAATCGGCCGGGCCATGGCTAACATGCACGCTGTCCTCTGCATCGCTGCCCCGGGGATAGGAACCACGGCCGGTTCGACCAGCGATCCATGGTCTTCCACTCCGTCCGGGGCTCCCAATACACTTCCAACGAATTTCAAAAATAGTGCAGCATTAACGGGGTCACGCAGTCCATGGGCAGGGTCGGGTCTGCTGGGACTGTCAGACTGTTTTGTCGAATTATCAGCCGTAGATTCGGAAGTCCTGGTCGTCACGGCTTGACCCTTGGGATAGACCCTCGGGTGTCTTTGTGTTGATCTGTCAACCCCGGCGACCGGGCAGCTACAAACACTGCCGCCGGGCCGGGCGTGACTTGATAGGGGCCTGGAGCCAGCATTCGACAGCGTTCCCATGAGAGTCCTGTCCACCCGCCGGCGGCAGCGCGATATCCACGTTATCCGGCAGGAGGCAACACACACCTTGGCAACAGACACCCTCGTACCCGCCCGCTCAGGACACATGGTCATTGGCGTCGACACGCACAAACACGTGCATGTCGCCGCGGTCATGGATCCGATCGGCGGCATCCTCGACACCCTGACAGTTACCACTGATTCAGCCGGTTTCGGCCAGTTGCTCGGGTGGGCTGTTTCGTTTGGCAAAATCATCGCGTTCGGCGTCGAAGGAACCGGCTCCTACGGCGCCGGACTGACCTCGTTCATCCGCAGGCAAGGTCACAAGGTGGTCGAAGTGAACCCCGCCGACCGGCGCATGCGCAGGCTCGCCGGGAAATCTGACGCCCACGACGCGAAGAACGCCGCCCGCGCAGTGCTCGCCGGATTCGGGACCGCTGTCCCGACAACCGCTGACGGGACCGTGGAAATGATCCGCGAACTCAAGATCGCCCACGACACCGGCCGTGAAGGACCGCTTCGCGGCCCTGGTCACACTCAAAGCTATGCTCATCCATGCCCGGAACAGATGCGAAAGGACACGGCAGAGAAAACACAGGTCATGCTCGCCCGCTATCTGGGCGCCATGCGTCCCCGGGCCATGGACACCCCCGAGGACTCCATTCGTCACGCCCTGCGCTCGATCGGCCGGCGTTGGCAGAACCTGGATGCCGAGGCCTAGGAACTGGCGGGCATGATCGAGAACCTAGTCACCCGAACCGCGCCCCAACTGCTGGACGCCTACGGAATCGGGCCCGACACTGCTGCCGAGATCCTGATCGTCGCAGGAGACAACCCCGAGCGCATCCACTCGAGGCAGCCTTCGCCAAACTCGCTGGCATCAGCCCGATCCCCACCGGCTCCGGCATGACCTCCGGCCGCCTTCGTCTAAACCGCAGCGGACACCGGCAACTTAACGCGCAGCCATCTACCGCACAGCGATGCGAGGATGAATTTCCACGAACCTACCATTACCTACGTCGCCCGCAGAACCGCCGAAGGGAAATCCAAGCGCGACATCATCTGCTATCTCAAGCGCTACATCATCCGCGAGGTCTACCACCTACTCAAGCCCACCCAGGCGGCCGGCGTAATCTCGGGTTGACAACAATAGGAGCATCAACGCATTCGCCGAAAACTTCTTCTCACACTTCAAACCGAGTTCTTACACCACGAACGCGTGGGCTCCCGGCTCGAGGCGCGGACGGGCGTAAATGGAGTAATCGAGGGCTGTACAACCACCGCCGACAAGTGTCTCAAGAAGTTGACGACCGGAGGGCTGCTTGGTACGGTCTAGCGATCCTCATGGGCCTCGGCCGGTTGCGGCAAGGGCCTGGTCCTGGTGTTCCAGGACCAGGCCCTTGCCTGGTGGTTCAGCCTTACACTAGCTCGGGTCGGCGCAAGCTCTCCGCACCGCCATCGATGAAAATAACTTGCCCGGTCACAAAGCTGTTGTCCGTACTTGTAAGCCATGCAAGGAGGTTAGCCACTGCGGAAGGGTCCGCGGCCGGCCCTCCGAAAGGTGCTGGTGCCAGCTCATTTAGAGAAGCACGGCCTTCTTCAGTTTCAAGAACTGAAATGGTCATGGGCGAAAGGATCACCCCAGGAGCCACAGCGTTGAGAGCGATACCCTCCTTAGCCCAAGAAGCCGAAGGAGCATTGCGCCGCACCCAACGGGCAAGAGAGAGCTTAGTCGTTGTGTAAACGGTACTGGCACCCGCGATATCCTTTGCTTCCGCGAGGGAATCGGCATGTGCCCGTGCAGCCCCTTCATCACCCGCCTCGATGAGATCAAGGAGAGTCTTATCGAACTCGTCGATGATCGCTCGCGAGGCCACTACAGCTGCGCGCGGCTGCTCGGCAGCGGCGAGGAGAGGCCGCAATCCTTCAAGGGTCGCCACTGCACCAAAGTGATTGACTGCCACTGAGGGCGACGATGAGGCCAGAACTCCTGCAATCGCCAGTACACCGTCAAGCACTCCGCCGCTCAGCTCAGTAGCCTTACTTACAAGCTCAGCGCGGCCCTTTTCCGTGCTAAGGTCCACCTCGATTTCGGCGTCTCGAAGATCGACACCAATTACGCGGTGTCCATCCGAACGCAGTTTTTCTGCCGTGGCCTTACCGATTCCCGAAGCGGAGCCCGTTACTACATAAGTACGCGTCATGTTGCTTAATTCCTCTTTGTGTGTGCTTTGTTTCTAACTCGGCCATCGTGTCCGATGCCCCTCACAGTTCCCCCAGTGCGCGGCGATTCACGGTTTGCAGGGCGGCCATTTGACCACCGTCAACCGTGACGACAGAGCCAGTCGTGAAGCCGGCGCCGGGGCTAGCCAACCAGACCACCGTGCTGCCGATATGCTGAGGCTTGCCGATGACCTTGAGAGGGTTCAATGGGAATGGCTCCTCACCCGAAACCAAAGACTCAGGCGCGATCGTTGAAGTCGATGTGGAATGGATCCACCCAGGAGCAATAGCGTTGACGGTAATGCCATGGTCAGCAAGGTCTACCGCCATTGCCTTTGCCAGGGCCGAGACGCCGCCTTTACTTACGGTGTACGGGGCGCTGCTCGGCTCAGCGGCAGACGCGCAGATCGATGAGATCAGAATGATGCTGCCGCCGTTACCCGCCGCGGCCATACGCTGCGCCGCCGCCTGACCACTGAAGTAGACGCCCTTAAGATTGACCCCAAGCACTCGGTCCCAATCTTCTTCGGTCATCTCCAGGAAGGGGCTGTAGCTGGAGGTTCCAGCATTGGCGACAAGAATGTCGAGACTACCGAAAGTCGAAACGGCATGGTCACACAAAGCCTGGACTTCTTCGCGCTGTGACACGTCGCAGGCATATGCCGAGACAGAGCCCAGTGCACTTAGTTCCTTCTCGACCTCCCGAAGTGCGCTTTCCGCCCGTTGGGCGATGACTACCTTCGCTCCAGCCTTCAAAAGCTCCTCGGCGATGCCACGCCCAATTCCGCGTCCGGCACCAGTTACCACCGCTACTTTGCCCTCAAGCTGGCTCATTAATTCTGTTCCTTTCGTTCATTTTTCGGCCGTAGTTCAGCTGATCGAGAGAGCTGACATCTTCTACGGAGTTGCCTACACACCAAGGTGATGAGTAGATGGGTCGAGTCGAGTGAACTCAACAAGTTGCAGTAAGTGCAGAGTCCAGCGGTGGCCAGTGACTTCCCTTGTTGCCAAGAAGGAAAATCTTTGTCATGTTGCCTCCTAGACTTTCAATGAAGAAGGCGATCCGGGAAGTCACCTTTCTCACCACTAGTGAATAGCCATGATGTGCGTCCCGAACACTGGGAAAATTCCAGCGAACCGGCGACTCTTTGTGGGAGTCACAAAAGTTAGCCGGTGCCTGACTGCGAGCACCTGGTCCGCGAGGTTCCTGCAGGGGGATGCCCTCGCGGAGGCCGCCAAGCCAACGGGACACCTCCTAAGATGAGATTGATGCCCCATGGAGGACCCGCCTGCTCCTAAGTTCCGGATCTGGCTTCCGGCGCAGAGGACATCAGTGAGAAGTTGGACGCCTGCTCGAGGCAGATGAATTCTCATAGGGAGCAGCCGATTCACCGAGGCGATGAGCCCATGGGTCGAGTCGATTTACTCGACAAGTTGCAGTTGGTCGATGTCAGCAGCGGAAGGCTCAATACCGGCGTCAATGACCATTTTTTTGAGCGTGCCGTCCTTGCGGAGAGTTTCAACGTTCTCCTGAAGTGCGTCCCGGAGCGTTTTGTTCTCAAGGCCGGCGATGAAGCAAACCTGAGCCGGTTGAACACTGACAGGAACGCGCTGGTCGGGTTCGACGACCGCGATTTTCCACTGGCCGCCGTTCTGCTTATTGGTGTACGCCGCTGAACCGTATCCATCGATGAGGGCATCAACGCGGCCAGCCTTGTAGTCCTGGAACATGGCAGTGGAGCTTGGATACAACTTCAGCTGAGATCCGTAGATGCTCTTTAAAGCCTCGTCCCAGTGGAACCCGTCGACGGAGCCGACAGTCCTGCCCTTGAGCGCTTCAAGTGAGCTGGTTCCGTCAGGCGACACAATCGCCATCTGGTTCTTGTAGACGTGGACGAGGCCCACGATCTTGGACCGCTGAACAGTGCAGTCCCAATTCCCAAGCGAGATGTCGGCGCGCCCGTTCTGTACTGAAGGAATGGCAGAGGCGAAGTCGAGCGGCATCGGCTCGAGCTGCAGACATTCCATCTTGGCCGCCGCTGTGAGCACCTCCCCGTCCAGACCTTTGATTTCTTGTCCTTGAAGGATGACGAAGGGAGGGTAGTTGCTTGCCGCAACCTTCAACGCTCCAGGCGCCATCGTTTCGATCCCCGGGTGACGGGGGGTGCACCCATCAGCCCCAACGGCGTGTTCATCGGCAGCGCTACAGCCAGAGAGAGCGAAACCGCTCACTATCGCAGTCGCAGCTGCACAGGCCTGAAGTGCGCGGTTCTTGAGATTTATCGACATTGAAATTTTCCTTTGCTTTCGAGGTGCGAGCTTAGACGTGCTTAGCCAAACGGCGTTCAAGACGTTCAACGGCGAGAGAGGCACTAATAGTGATGACTCCATACATCAGGCCTGCGATGACGAACATGTTGAAGAACTGGAATGTCTGGCTGGAGATCGAGCGTGTTATGGCCATGAGTTCAGGAACAGCGATTGTGAACGCCAGGGTTGTGGCTTGGAACATGAGGACGCAGAAGCTGACAAGCGCTGGGAGCGCGATGCGCATGCCCTGAGGGACGATCACGTCCCGCAGTGTTGTTGCGTACTTCATGCCCAGTGCTTGCGCGGCCTCAAGTTCCCCTTTCGGAACAGCCTGCAGCCCGCCCCGGATGATTTCACTCGTGTAGGCGGATGTTGTTAGGCCAAATGCGATTCCGGCGGCCAGGAATCCTCCGAGGTTGATAGGAAGACCGAAGTAGATGATCTGGAGAACGACTAGCGCGGGAACTCCACGACCAATCTCTACGAGAACCACGGCTGTTGTGCGAATCAGTTTTGACCGGGCCATAGTCGCGACGGCAAAAACCAGACCGCCCGGAATACCAATCACATAGGCGAGCAACGCCAATTGAATTGAGATACATAGGCCTTCTACGAGACGAGGCCAATACTCGAATAGATCATTTAGGATACCCATTTTAGGCTGCCACCTTGCTCCGAAGCCGTTGGTCCATTGTTCTGGCGAGCCAGGCCGAGGGCACGGTGATCATCAAGTAGTATATTCCAGCGACATAGAACGGCACCGGCGAGCTGAGCGTCCCGTAGAGATTTGTGGCGTAGTAGGTAATCTCGAACACCCCGATCGTCGAAATAAGCGACGAGTCTTTGACCAAGCCGATTGCATAATTGGCGGCAGAAGGGATCGCCACCCTTCCTACCTGCGGGCCGATGACGAATCGCAACTTGTCAAAAGTCCTCAGCCCCAGAGCGTCTGAGGCTTCCCATTGATTCTTGCTAATGGCGCGTACAGCGCCCCGGTACACCTCTGCCATGTAGACGCCTGAGACTACGCAGAGCACAATGACAGCTGAGTTAAAGGAGGTGAAAACCCGTCCCAAGGAGGGATCAAACTGAGTCGGTCCGTTGAACACGAGGAAGAGCCAGACGAGCATCGGAATCCCCCGTACGAGCTCGATGAATGCCCTGGTGCCCCAGCGAATCACGTGTATATTGCTCAAACGCATAAAGACAAGCGGAATACCAAGAATTGCACCACCAATGAATCCAATAGCGGTCATCTGCAGCGTTGTACTGATGCCAGCAGCTACTCCGATCCAGATATCTGCATTCACTGGCGTTCCAATACCGCTCGCAGGAACTGCCGGGTGCGTTCATTCTCGGGGCATGTGAAGATCTCGGCAGGATCGCCGGATTCGATGATTCCGCCATCGCCCATGACGAAGAGTTGGTCACTCACATCACGTGCGAACTGCATCTCATGAGTCACTATCGCCATCGTCATGCCCCCGTCTGCGAGTTCACGCATGACTTTCAGGACCTCCAGGCCGACCTCGGGGTCGAGTGCGGAAGTTGGTTCATCGAAGAGCATGACTTTGGGATCAAGGGCAAGAGCCCGAGCAATCGCCGCCCTCTGCTGCTGACCTCCAGAACATCTAGCGGGATACTGGCTGGCTTTGTCTGCGAGTCCCACACGCTTCAGCAGTTCATGGGCACGTTCCTCAGCCTCTTCCTTGCCTCGGCCCAACACGCGTTGCTGAGGAAGCGCTACGTTCTTGAGAATGGTCATATGCGGGAACAGATTGAACGACTGGAACACCATTCCAACGCGTGAACGCAGATCCGAAAGTTCTTTGCCCGTAATCTCCCGTTCTGCATCGATGGCTACGCCTTCGACGTTGATCAGTCCCGAGGTAGGTCTTTCAAGGAGATTGATGCACCTGAGTAACGTACTCTTACCGGCACCGCTTGGGCCGATCAGCGCAGCGACCTGGCCCTCCTGAACTTCCATGGAAACCTTCTTCAGGACAACCTGGTCGCCGAAGCGTTTCTCAACGTCTATTACTTGAATGGCCGGATCCACAATAATGCTCGCCTTCCTGTTTTCTGCCCTGCTTGGGCTAGCCCTCGGACGGTATCCTGGGAACAGTAATTTTGACCATTGGAAAGGTTCAGAAGTAGCGCTTTTGTATTTGATTTTTTCTGATGGACGATATGTCATTCTTATTGGCATCCAATAAAATATTTGCGGCACTCGCGAGGGTAATGAACCGCGCGGAACTGGAGCGCTCACGTGTGCCACGGGTCAATGAGTTGCAGTTACGGGTCGATTAAATGTTTCGGCGATTTAAGCAGTATCCAACGAAACTTCAACTCAAAGCTTTTACTATTTCGAGCAGTCAATGTACCTGCGCGTGTAACGGGGCCATTTGAAATACGGCCACCCCAACCCGACCGGGAGGACCGGGCTGGTATAGTCTGCGCGCCCGAGCCGTCGCAAGATGCCACTCATGGACGCCACAGCCCCTCCCTAGGGTCCATGGAACCGTGCCGTCATTGCCGGGGGTTACTCACTACCAGCCGGCAGGCAGTCTCATCAGCGGAGCTCGCGCCCTCGCCTGCCCAACGCTCGGCCCGTCCCGCCGTGTTGTCTGCACGGGCGGGACGGGCCGGGTCAAATATGGTGCGGGTATAACGAATCGCAGGTAAGGGCGATGCACTGAACCACGCGTATGCTCTCGCAATTACCTGCCAACGTGGCTAAGAGGAGCTTGGAACCGACAGGGCCCGCACAGCCATGGCATTATCTATGACTCCCGTGAACCCACCGGAAGAGGACTCGACCAGCACAGGGCGCCCACTGTCGATGAGCTTTTGCATCACAACTGCCAGAAGCTCGTCCCCGGTCACGGTGGAAGTCCGGAACTGCAAGGAACCCAGCGTTCGGCCTGACTCATCCAATTTGAGGAGGTCCTGCGCGGTAACGACGAAGGGGGCGCGCGCATCGGGACGGACCAGGGCTGGGCCTCCTCCATTCTGAGCAAGGGCCACAAGGGCAGCATCAGCTGCTAATTCCGCGGACATTTCAGGGAGAGCTTGTGCGATGGTCGCAGCACGAACCACCTTGGCGCGCGGAGCCTCCACCGCAAAGCGGCGGACGTAGTCATCAGCAGGATTCAACACAATTTCCTCCGGCGTCCCTACCTGGACTAAAACACCGTCACGCATGATAGCGATGCGATCACCTACTTTGAGCGCCTCAGTCAGATCATGCGTAATAAATACCGACGTCTGGCTGCCCCCACGAGCAAGCCGCAGCAGTTCGTCCTGCAGGTCGGCACGTATTAGCGGATCAAGTGCGCTGAATGGTTCGTCCAGCAGCAGAAGCCGGGGGTTTTGGACAAGGGCGCGGGCAAGGCCCACACGCTGACGCATACCGCCACTTAGCTCACTGGGGTACTTGTGTTCTGTCCCCGACAGGCCGACCAGCTCGACCATTCGCTGCGCCCGTTCTTCCCGCTCCCGGCGGGGAACCCCTGAGATTTCCAGCCCATAAGCGACGTTCTGGAGTACTCGGCGGTGAGGGAGCAACCCGAAATGCTGGAACACCATGGCCCAATCGCGCCTCCGCTGCTCCGACAGCTGGGAATTCGACAGCGTCAGTACATGACTGCCGTCGATGTCGACTCGGCCCGCCGTCGGCTCAATGAGCCTGGTGAGACAGCGAATAAGGGTGGATTTACCGCTGCCCGAGAGCCCCATCACAACGAATGTCTCACAAGGACGCACCTGAAATGAAACGCCGCGTACCGCCGACATGTGACCCGGGACGTACGTCGCGCCGTCGCGGTATTCCTGCAGCGCACGTTTGGGGTTGGGACCGTAGATCTTCCAAAGGTCCTCCACCTCAATCGCCGAACCGGTGTTGGAAGGATCGTTTTCAGGGTTGCCTGCCTGCTCAGTGCGAAGCTGCATTCGCGGGGACAGAAGTTGTTTCGTCATTTGACTTCCTAGCTACTTTGGTCATTGATGCGTGCTGAGCGGACGCGACGAATTGTGCGCCTCCGCTAAAAAGACGGTCCAGAACCACGCCCAGCAAGAACATTGCGCCACCCGCCTCCATCCCGGTGCCCAACAAGGCGCGGTTAACTGCCGTCAGGATGTTGGCGCCGAGACCAGGTGCCCCGATCATGGAACTTACGACGGCCATCGCGAGAGCCAGGAGCAAGGACTGGTTGAGACCCACCATCATCGTCTGAAGTCCCATGGGAATACGGATTTGGCGGAGAATTTGGCCGGGCCTCGCCCCAAAAATCTGCGCCGCCTCGATCACCTCATGGTCGGCTCCCCGGAGGCCCGCGTTGGTAAACCTAATCATCGGTGGTACTGCAGCGATGAAGGTAGCCAGTACCGCGGCGACCTCGCCTACTCCGAGGAGCATGACAGCAGGGATAACCAGCAGATATATCGGCAACGTCTGCATGACATCGAGCACGGGTCGTATGATGGCTGCCGCCCTGTCATTCATCGCCATGAGCACGCCCAGGGGGAAGCCAATCGCGATGACAAGTGCCAGTGCCACGGTCACAACGGACATCGTCAGGACCGTCGATTCCCACATGCCCAAGCAGCCGATGAGTACTACTCCAAGCCCCAGAAACAAGCCCTGCACCTTGCCTGTTATCAAGATGCCGATTGCCGCCGTGGCTGCGACAACCACTACCCAGGGGGTGGCAGCAAAGAGTCTGCCGATCAGATTCAAACCGTATATTTGAATGAAACTACTAAATGAATCCAGCAAGGGCCCCCACGTGGTTGTCGCCCATAGAATTGCTGCCTCCACGGGTTCTCGTAGCCGTACGGGGGTGCCCCAAGGAGGATCCGAGAAGTACTGCCACCGGCCGCGGAAAACCTGGGAGGCGACAACCACCAAGATGAAGAGGAAGAGGCAGATCTGGGCAGAACCGTAAGGGGCGCGGAAGAAACCGCGAAGTCGTTGCCGCCAGCTGGTAGAACTGAGATCCCGCTTGGCCGGGCGGGGAGAGCTCGCCCGATCGATGATCACCGCCAGCAGAACCAGAGCAATTCCTGCCTGCAACGCGTCTCCGAAGGCAAGCCGATTCAGCCCGCTCCAAACGGGTGCTCCTAGTCCGGCCGCGCCGACCATCGACGCCATGGTAGCCATCGCAATGGCGTACATGATCATCTGGTTGCTGCCCGCCCGGATACTGGGTTCGGCCATCGGTAGCTTCACTCCAAAAAGGAGTTGCACTCGGTTTGTTCCGAGGGAGGCTGCCGCCTCAAGGACTTCAGGTGAGACATCGCGGAGGCCGACGCTTGTCATTCTTGCAAGCGGGGGGAGAGCCCAGATTACCGTTACAACCAGTGCGGCAGCATTGCCCGTCCCGAAGAGTGCGATGACAGGCACCAAGTAGGCGAACGCCGGGAATGCCTGCATTGCATCAAGCAGCAGTCGCACAACCGCGCTTGTCCGAGGACCTAACGAACCTACCAATCCGACGAGAGTGCCCAAAACAAACGTTGCTGCGACAGCAACAAGCATGAACGCCATCGTTTCCACGGTGGAATCCCATAGCCCGGTCAGGACGACCCATGTGAACAGAAGCACCGTGAGTCCAGCAAGCTTGAGTCCCCGAAAGTAACCAACGGCAAGCACTATGGCCGCGACGAGAATGGCCGGCGATATGGAACTCAGGGTGTCGTGCAGGCTCTCAAACGACCGTTCCAGGAAGGTAGCGAATGGCTCATAAGCCCAAGGGGAACTATGGGCAAAAGCCTTGAACGCCTTCTCGAAAGTATCGCCCACGGGTATGCGGAGTGCCTCGGGAAAGCGCTGGGGCCCCCAAATCATAACGACAACTGCCACCAGTCCGATCAACGCGAGGAAAGCATAGGAGGTACGGCTGCCCCCCTTTTCGGAACTACTCCGGAGCGACATTACTGTCCCCCTGGTGGCTAACGGAATGTGGATGGGCATGGATAATGAGGGTTGAATCCAGATCCCGTTGGAGGGTATGGGGAGACATTAATCCATGCCGGCCGTGTCGGTCAGCAATGGTTCTGAGATCGTTATTCACGCCCATTTGGTCCAGACGTCGCGGTTTTGCTGCATCCAGTTTTTCACCGCTTCTTGAGGCGACTTTCCGTCGTTAATGACCTGTTCCTGCATTTGCTGCAATTGATCATTGTTCAAGTCGTAGTTCTTGAGGATCTTCATGAGTGTCGGGTGGTTCTTCTCGATTGAGGAGGAGGCCCACTTGTAGATGACAGTTTCTGGCCACTGACAAGCGTAGGTTTTCCCCCAGCATTCCTTCGTGTTGGGCGGGAATTCGACTCGAGTAAGGTCATACTTCTGGGTCATGTAGTTCGGTCGCCACATCAAGCCAAGCCAAGGCTTGCCCTGTTCGTAGGCTCTGGTGAGGTCTGCGTAAAGAGCCGCTTCGGATCCGGCGAATACGATCTCATAATTGAGCTTGAGATTTTCAATGCGCTGGGGGTCACCGTAAGCGAAGGCCCAGGACTCCGCGCCCGACATGAACTGGCCCTTGGATCCCGTCTTCGCCGTTGCGAAGGTTGCAACGCACTTGTTCAACGCTTCCCAGTTAGGCAGCTCGGGGCACGCTGGCTTGATGCCTCGCTTCTCGTCACCCTTGATCACATACGTAGGTACGTACCATCCCTCTTCTCCAGGGTACTTAGCCTTTCCTACTTCAACGATGGCCTTTTCATTGACGTACTTGTCCCACAGTTCAGGTTGTTGCCATTTCCAGAACGCCATTCCTGCTACTGGTTGTCCTTTTGCAGCTGCTGCCATGGTCTCGGTTGCGTTACCCTGGAGAACCTTCGCTTTGCCGCCCAGCTCGTTCACCACCGCGGCCATCAGATTGGCCTGTACGTCCTGTTCTAGATCCCCCAGTGTTGCGAACTGTACTTCGCCTTCTTCCTTCAGCGCGGATGCGACTGCGGAATCGACCGCTGCCGATCCGGGTCCAGCTGCTTCTTGTGGCGTGCAGCCGCTTACGAGTCCAATCGTGCAGAGCCCCGCAGCGACAGCCATCGGCCACCGCTTACTCGCCAAAAAAGAAATCTTGATCATGTTGCCTCCTAGACTTTCGATGGGGAAGGCGATCCTGGAAGTCACCTATCTCACCACCAGTGAAGAGCTTCGATGTGAGTCAAGACACTGGGAGAATTCCAGTGATTCGGTGTTCATTTGTCGGAGTCACGAAATCGTGGCCAGCACCGCACGTCGATTGTTCTGCTGCTCAACGCGATGGTTCCGCTGCGCAGTGAGCAGTTCGCAGCGGCGTTTTGCCTTACTGCGAGAAAGATCGGATACATTCGGGAACCGTGCACAAGGCAATCCTGTACTCATGCCCGACGATCCAGGGTGGCCGAGGGGCTAGGTACCGGAGTTGCACAAGTGGAGATCAGGCTCCCCCAAGCCAACGAAGCGACCAGCCTGTACGTCGCTGCTTGTGTCGTAGACGGAGCATGTGTTCTGTCTTATGCAGCCGCCAAGATCCTTACGAGACCTTCGTAAACCTTCCTAGTGCAGGATGGGGCCTGTCCGTAGGAAGTTTGATGCATGTTCAGAGCCACGCGGAATAAAATCCGCATAGGTGTGCTCGTGGTAGTGCTTCAGCGACAGGAGAAGAGCATTGAAGGATAGAACCTATGACTACATCATCGTCGGTGGAGGGTCTGCGGGATGTGTCTTAGCGAATCGATTGTCTGCTGACGATCGAACCCGCGTCCTCGTGCTTGAGGCAGGACGTCGCCACTCTCGGTTCGACTACCCCGTACGGGTGCCGGCAGCCTTTCTCTTCCTGATGGGCCATCCCCTCTATGACTGGCGTTTCAAGTCCGAGCCAGACCCCATGCTTGCTGGTCGGAGGATCGAACAGTACCGGGGAAAGATCATGGGCGGCTCCAGCTCGATCAATGGAATGTTCTTCCAGCGGGCCAACCCCCTCAGCTTTGAGAAATGGGCTGCCGAATCGGGCAGCGACGAATGGGACTACGCACACGTGCTGCCCTACTTCAAGCGACTTGAGAGGTTCACCGGTTCGGACCCCGATCAAAAGTATCGAGGCTACAACGGCCCCATACCCGTTCACCAGCACGATGTGAAGAACCCCCTCTTCAACGCCCTTTTCGGTGCTGCCAGGGAAGCCGGCTACGAGATCCTCGACAACGTCAACGGCTACCGGCAAGAAGGGTTCGCGCCCTTCGACTCCAACATTGAGAACGGCGAGCGTTACGACGCTGCGCGAACATACTATGCGCCGGTCCGGGACCGGAAAAATCTCGACGTCATCACTGGAGCCCAAGCCACCCGCATCATCTTCGAAGGCAATAGGGCGGTCGGTGTGGAATACGGTTCTCGGAGGGGCGGTCGCAACGAGGTCAGAGGAGCTGAGGTCATTCTCTGCGGCGGCGCCTTCAATTCTCCCCAACTGCTGCAGCTCTCCGGAGTAGGCAACGCAGATGAACTGACCAAGCTCGGCATCGACGTAGTGGAAAATCTCCCAGGCGTGGGTGAGAACCTGCAGGACCACCTTGAAGCATTTGTCATGTACTCATGCACCCAACCCGTATCAAACGCCGGGATCCTGCGGAAACGTACGTACCCCAGCACCGGGCTGAAATGGCTCACCGGACGCAGTGGCCCCGCATCAACAAATCACTTCGAAGCAGGCGGCTTCATACGTTCACAGCCAGATGACCCTATGCCCAACCTCATGCTCACGATGCTTTCCCTGGGGGTAAGGAACGATGGTACTCCCGCTCCCACGCCTCACGCTTATCAGATCAACCTGGGCCCCCAGCAGCCAGAATCACGGGGGCATGTCAAGCTTCGATCGAGCGATCCCTTCCAAGATCCTGTACTTACATTCAACTACCTCTCAACTGAACGGGATCGACAGGATTGGATTGATGGAGTTCGCCTTACGCGGGAGCTTATGAATCAGCCGTCCTTTGCTCCATTCAACGGCGGCGAACTCTCCCCAGGACCTGCCGTAAAGACGGACAAGGAGATTCTCGACTGGGTGGCCAAAGATGCCGAAACAACTTACCATCCCTGCGGGACCGCCAAGATGGGCACCGACGAGGAGTCAGTGGTAGATCCTACAACGCTGCGAGTGCACGGCACTGAGGGCCTCCGCGTTGTTGATGCATCCGTGATGCCATCAATTCCGAACGCCAACCTGTATGCCCCTGTGATGATGATCGCCGAGAAGGCGGCCGACCTTATCCTGGGAAAGGAAACGCTGGCTCCTGAGCAGGTTGACTTCTACCGAGCAGTCAAGGTCAAGGTCCCCTAGAGCGACGCGCCGCCGCCCAGGAAATCGAATATAGCCCCGTTCTACCGCCCGCGACAAGGTGAATGGATGCGCCTGAGTGAGGCAACCCTCTAGGAATAGCCGTCGCCGCATGCTCTCTGTAGCGGAGTGCAGGCCAGATATAAACTGAGAAACAACAGCAGGACCGTGAAGCCGGTGTCTTTTCCCTATGGGGACGAGGCACCGGCTTCAGTCTTGCCTGTCTTCCTGACGTTATTCGGCGACCTGCATATCACGAAGGTCCCCTAGCCAACGGCATGGCCGTGTTCCATCCCGGCGTTTACCACCGATGACGATGACACCGACATCGGTGGTGACAGGGAGACGCCCTAGGCATAGGCCGACAAGATGGAGGCGGCGTTGTAAGTTCATGAACAGAAGTCCGATCCTTTCGTTAGTTTCACAGTTCTTCTGCGGTGCAGGTTGCCAGAAGATGGTCTTGCCAATTAATCCGGGTGGGATGCTAGCTGTGGTCCTCGAGAGCGTTGCCGAGCCCGAACAAACATGATGTGAGGAGTCTTCCTTGACGACGACCGTAGTTCAAAAGAATCAAGGTGGTCTTGCTGCAACCCTTGCGGCGGGACCCGATGACCAGAACGTCTCCGAGGTGATCAATCCGGCGACAGGGCAGGTCTCTGCCCGTTACCGCCGCGCCACCCGTGAAGACGTTGATTCGGCCGTTAAGCGGGCTGAAGCTGCATTCAAGGTGTGGGGCGCCACTCCCCCGGTTGAACGCGCTGAGGCGCTGCTCAAAATTGCTGACGCCATCGAGGAAGAGGCCGAGGAGTTCGCGCGGCTTGAGAGCGAGGACGTGGGCAAACCCATCACCCATGCACGCGGCGACATGCCGTGGATGTGGGATGTAATGCGCTTCTTTGCCGGAGCTGCTCGAGTTTCTTCGGTGCCCGCGGCCGGTGAATACGCGAACGGAAGCACGTCCTGGGTTCGTCGCGAGCCGCTGGGAGTTGTCGGGCTGATCACTCCCTGGAACTATCCGCTCTTGATGGCGATTTGGAAGATAGCCCCGGCTCTTGCCGCTGGGAATACCGTACTGCTGAAGCCGGCCTCGTTGACGCCGGCGACGACGATCAAGTTGGTCGAGGTCGCCAACCGTTTCCTGCCCGAGGGGGTTCTCAACCTCATTATTGGGGACCGGGAGAGTGGGACGGCCATGGTGGAGCATCCAAGCATTCGGAAGATTTCGCTCACTGGAGCGACGTCTACCGGCAAGTTTGTTGCCGCGACTGCCTCAAAGACACTGAAACGGCTCGGTCTGGAGCTTGGTGGCAAGGCACCTGTACTGGTCTTCGCGGATAGCCCCGTCCGTCAGACTGCACGGGACCTTGTAGAGTTCGGGTTCTCGAACAGCGGCCAGTCGTGTACTGCACCGTGCCGAGTCATCGTGGAGGAATCGATCTACGATGAATTCGTCGAGGCCTATTGCGCCGAGGTGAAATCATTGGTCGTCGGTGATCCAGCGGACCCCGAAACAGGGATGGGGCCTTTGATTTCGGAGCACCACATGAATCAGGTGCTCGGTTTCATTGAACGTGCACGGGAGGCGGGCGCGAAGATTCCCGTCGGCGGAAACCGGATCGACCGGCCAGGGTGGTTCGTTGAGCCCACCGTCGTGACAGAGGTGAAGCAGACGGACGAAATTGTCCAGAACGAAGTCTTCGGACCCGTCGTGACCATCCAATCGGCTAAAGACGACGACGAGATGCTCCAGCTCGCGAACGATGTCAATTTTGGGTTGTCAGCGAGCGTATGGACCACAAATCTGAGTCGGACATTGCGCTTTTCACGGGAACTGCAGTTCGGCACCGTCTGGGTCAACCAACACGAATACAACGCCTCCGAGATGCCCTTCGGCGGCTTCGGAGAGTCCGGCATGGGCTACGAACTCACCGCTCACGGAATAGACGAGTACTCCCAGGTAAAGCACGTAATGGTCAAGCCTGACCTGAACGCATAAAAGGCGAAGAGGACTGTTGGGGGACCCACTTCCCTTGGTGGGTCCCCTTTGCCATGCTTGGAAGCCACAAATGCAGCTCGCCCGCTGACCCGAAGAGTTAGCAGCCCTGGATGTTTTGCCGAAATGGGCGGAGTGAAGTGCCAGGGTCTGCCATTCAGGGAGATTCACCATCGACCGTGTTTTCTCGCCTGTACCAAGGAGCGGTGGCTGCTGCCCGGGGCTTGGTTGTCCGCACCTTCAGCATCCACAAGTCGCGGTTAGAATTCGACACACGTTTAGCCCCGTGAGGAGGGCGCGTGGCGAGATTCAGTTGCCACATGCAGGTTCGAAAGATTTTGGATAGTCATTCCGATCAGGCGTCGAAGCACCTCGCTGAAATACTCGATCCTCGCAACGCTTCTCAAAGCGCCAGATAGGGCCGCCCAAAACGAAACTACCCGTTAATGCCTGGCAGCACCATACGTGTAGCCCTTAGACCCCGGGCCCTCCAGCTGCTCTCTGCGCTGGAGGGCCCGGCTTCAGCCGGCGAATGCCGGTCATCAGAATTACTGCAGCTTGAATTCCAGGGGTCGTTGCAACACCCGTGCTTAGCTGGCTATCAGTAAATCACGAAGACGCTCGGCTGGGGTGTGCCAGCCCAGTGTTTTGCGTGGTCGTCCGTTGAGTTCCTGGGCGACGTGTTCGAGGTCCTCGGGACTGTAAGCGTTCAGGTCGGTGCCTTTGGGGAAGTATTGGCGCAGCAGCCCATTGGTGT
Organism: Arthrobacter sp. NPDC057013; assembly: GCF_042674585.1. NCBI lineage: Bacteria > Bacillati > Actinomycetota > Actinomycetes > Micrococcales > Micrococcaceae > Arthrobacter > Arthrobacter sp. NPDC057013. Next base: position 43,334 of record NZ_JBHUSE010000024.1, on the reverse strand, counting down.
TCTCGTTGGATCCTCGTTGCCAAGGGCTGGCGGGGTCGCAGAAGTAGACGTCCATGTCGGTGGCGATGCTGAAGGCCTGGTGCTTGGCCATTTCAGCGCCCTGGTCCCAGGTGAGAGATCCGCGCAGGTGCGCCGGCAGGGTCGCCATGGTTTTGATCAGCCCGTCACGGACCGATTCGGCGGTGTGGTCCACCGGCAGATGCACCAGCATCACGTAGCGGGTGGTGCGTTCGACCAGCGTTGCGATTGCCGACTGGTTGTAGGCTCCGGTTATCAGGTCCCCCTCCCAATGGCCCGGGACGGCGCGGTCTTCGATCTCCGCGGGTCGTTCGGAAATGTTGATCATCGGGTCCCGGAAACGACTGATGCGTTCCTCTGGATTCCTGTGCTGTTTGCGGCGTGTTCGGCCGGTGCGCAGGGCCTCTTTGACCTCGCGTTTGAGTCCGCCGCGGGCTTGGAAGTAGAGGGCCTGGTAGATCGTTTCGGGGCTCACGCGCATCTGCTCGTCATCGGGGAATTCCTTGATCAGAAGCTTCGAAATCTGTTGCGGTGACCACCGTGTGAGCAGCTTGTTCTTGACGTAGTCGTGCAGTTCTCCGGGTTCTGCCAGCTTACTGGGCTTGGGCCGGGCCCGGGCAGCGGTGGCGGCCCGATGGGCGCCATAGGGCAGGTAACCGAGTATCGGGTGGCTGTTGCGTTTGATTTCCCGGCTGATGGTTCCCACGGACCGGCCCAGTTCTCTGCCGATCGCCTGCATTGACGTCCCGTTGGAGCGCAGGTCCGCGATCCTCTCCCGCTCCTGCAGGGACAGGTAGCGGGCGCTGACGGGCTGTTCCAGGGCTTCCAGCGCCACCAGAGCGGGTACTGGTTCTACCTTTGCCGGCCGTTCAGGTGCCGCTACCGGGGCTGAGGGTTCCGCAAGAGTAGTTGTCACTTCCTGTTTATACGGCGGATCCACGCCAGGGCCTTCGGCAGTGGCCGTGTCCCTTGGGGCCAGTTGTCGATCCCAAACGTAGGAGCTCTGTTTGCTGGCCCCAACGGTGAGAGCGGCGTCCCTCCGGCTGGCTCCTTCTTGACGCAAGCGCAGGTACTGGGTCTGTTTCTCTGATGGCCGTCGCAGGCAAGTAGAGGCGATGCCGGCACCGATAGCCCAGTTCGAGCAGGTGGAGCGGTTCAGGCCCAACTGCGCCGCTGCTGCACTCACGCTGCCGATTTCGCGGAGCACGCTGAGGAACTCTTCAACCATCGCCGGTGAGTAGCGCTGCGGCGGTCCGGTCTTTACTGACCGGGTGGTCCCTGGCTTCCTGGCCGCCGGTTTGATTCGGCCGGCCCAGGTGTGCGCGGTGCCGATATTCAGCCCCAATTCCTTGGCCGTGGCCACGATGCTGCCGGTCCGATCAAGGAGGGCATAGAACTGCTCCTTCTCGGCCTGGGTGTACTGGCGCTTGCGCCTAATCCCGGCAGCGTTGGCCCACTTCTGGCACGTGCTCCTGTTCAGTCCGAGTTCCTTGGCCGCCTCGGCGACGGTTCCCAGACGCGCCAGGGCGGAAAGAAAATCCTGTCGTTGAGCCCGGCTATGGGACTGCTGATGGCGCTTCACCACAGCCATAGCCAAAGGCGCGGATCGCTCCGTAGAACGAGACTTTTTCTTTAAGGACGAACCTTTTCTCGATGATGCTTCCATTGGTGTTGCAACTCCGGATTGTCGGAGGTGTTGCAACGATCGCTAGAACTCGCCCAGCGCGACTTGGAATCTATCCCCGTTAGGGGGGAAGTTTCGGTAATTATCCAATGTCGGCAAGTCAAAATCGATCCTACAGTTCGATGTCATCACGAACATGTCTCCGGAGCTGCATTGCCCGCACGGCTTGCCCCCACTCCGGTGCTGCTCGAGTCAGAGCCGGCTGGCACATCCCACCAGACAGGTACTCAACGGAAAAAGGAGCAAAAGATGACACCCCCAACGGACAGTCGCCTGACGTCGGCAAACCGATTCCTTGAGGACCTCGACCTCGGTGACTCATGGCTCTCGCAAGGACGCACTATAACCGAGACCGATGTGGTAACGTTCGGGACCTGGTCAGGTGACATGCACCCATTGCATTCCAATGAGGAGTATGCGCGGCGCACCCAATTCGGCGGACGAATCTTCCACGGCCCCGGAGCACTGGCGATCGCCTTCGGGCTGGAAATGGGAATCGGCTGGAAAGAACACTCCGCCATAGCATTCCTGGGCATCCAGGACTGGAAACTCATGGCGCCCGTGAGGATAGGGGACACAATTTCGGTACGGGAAGAGGTAGCGGAGGTCAGGCCCTCCGCAACCAAGACCGATCGCGGAATCGTGAAAACCAAAGTTGAGATACTCAACCAACACGGCGAAGTCTGTCAGGCGGGCCACTGGGTGGTTCTTTTGTACCGGTCCGCGGTGCATACCCCCTGAAGAACCACCCAAGCCCGCCTCGCAGCTACATGTCAGCAGCGCCTGAGCGGACTGAACTGATGCGATTAGCGCCATCACGCGTACAAAAGGAGGCGACGGTGGGGCATATAAGCACGCCAAAAGAGGATGCGTTCAAAAATCCTGAGCCGCGGCTGGCTGTCAGCGTCGTCCTGGTTCGGGACTCGCAAAACGGGCTTGAGGTGTTTGTTCAGCATCGTGCTTCGACAATGGACTTTGCCGCTGGTGTGGTCGCTTTCCCCGGAGGGCGAGTCGACGCTGTCGACTCCTCGTATGGGCAATTGAGCGTCGACCTGTTGGAAGCACATGCTGCAGCTTGGGAGCGTACCGAGGCCTCCTCTGAAGCCGCCGATGCCTGCCATAACGCTGGCCGTCTCATTGCTGCAGCCGTGCGCGAGGTGGCAGAAGAATGCGGCATCTCCGTGGAACCCCTTGCCCTGACGCCTTGGGCAAACTGGATAACCCCAAAGGGCATGCCGAAACGTTTTGATACATACTTCTTTGTGTGCGCGCTGGCGCCCGGCGTTGAGCCGCGGCATGTAACGACCGAGGCATCACACTCGCATTGGGTGTCCGTCCGCCAACTCCTGGAACAGGAAGCCGCCGGCCTGCATAGGCTCCTGCCCCCGACGCTGACGATCCTGGATGAGCTCCTTGAAACTGGTGGAGCAGAGCACATGCACCAAAAGCGTCGAACCATTGAAGCTGTGCAGCTTCGTCCTGACGAGATTGAAGAGTTCTACCGCTTGCGCAGGGCTTTTCGACCAGCGCCGGATCCTGAGGCCTAAGCCAGAAGAAATCTCTGCTGAGCCGCAACGTTGCAGCAGCATGGCAGAGTCTTTCAACGTCTCATATCTAAATTCATCGACAGTCGGGCATGAAAGACTCGTGCTGCCCTGGAGGGGCCCATAGACCTCAAAGCGTCGTCATGGGGATGCAACAACCGGGAGATGCCGTTGGTGCGTTACGGAGCCCCTTGTCGAAAGCCTGGACTGCCCCAAGCCGTCATACGAACGCAAACATGTTATCGCTCGTCCACGGGCGGATGCCGAAGAAGGGGAGTACCGCCAGCCAGCGTCCTGCTCGATGGGCTGCGGTATCCACCGGGCAACTTGACGACCGCGCCTTGGATGAGATACCCGTGCCCTGCTTTGCGTAAGCAGTCATATGGAACTACAGGCTGGTCCAGGTGAGTTCCAGTGCCACAAGGCCACCACGGCTTTAACCCTCTTTCGTCCGGCCTGTATGGCGGATGTAGAGTCCGGCGGCATATCAATGAAACAAGTTGTCTTCTGCGGCTTGTGGGTAATACGAAAAGATCGGCGTAAGGTGGATTTCCCACCAATTTTGCCGGTCAGGTAGGCGTCCTAGTCTTCCTACATGCACCATTTAAATTCAGCGGCTTTCTCAGAAGCCAATGCACCTAGCACTCTTTCCGCCGACCCTTCACAGCAGGTGGATGTGCCGAGATATTGGTCCACTTCGGTGAGCCGGGTAACGGATTCAAAGGTCTATATCCGTGGGTATGATCTTGAAGAGATGATCGGCAATGTCCCGTTCGCGGCCTCGACGTTCTTGTTGCTGCAGGGCCGACTTCCTACACCAGCTGAAGCGGATCTGCTTGACGCGGTTCTGTCGGCCATCATGGACTACTCACTGCAAAAGTCAGGAACTGTTGCAGCCCGCTACGTCGCCTCTGCCAATCCCAACATGGCAGCTGCACTGGCCACCGGAATCCTTGGCGTTGGGAAGAACACCATGGACCCAGCGGACACGGCGCGGTTCTGCATTGATATGTATTCGCGCCTGCAGACCAGCAACAAGACCTCCGACGCTCTGGCTGTTGAGATTGTCGAGGAACTACGGGCAAGGAAGCAGCGGATTCCAGGTCTGGGCCATCCCGTTTTCCGGTACGTTGACCCTCGGGCGCAGAAGCTGCGCCAACGCGCCGTTGACGCAGGCATCTGGGGACCCAGGGCCGAGTTCTTCGAGGAGATTTTCCGCGCATTCACCAGCCTTCCCGGCAAACAGTCGATTGTACTGAATGACATTGGGATGATGGCACTGGTGCTTGTCGAGATGGGGTTTTCGCCGGAAGAAACTACTGGTCTCGCGATCCTGTCTACACTTCCAGGCGTTATCGCCCATGTCTCCGAGGAATTGGGCCAAAAGCGGCCTATCCGCACGGTCCCTGAGGGTACGGCCGAATATGACCTAACAGCAAAGGACTTCAACAACGATTGGAGTAAGGCTGGATGGAAGAGAGAGTAGCAACCCCTGTGTGAGCTGGCCTATCAGCTGGCTTTCTGTTTCTCAGTCCAAGCTCTTCATCATCAGGCCAGAAGAGAGGCTCCTGGCCTTGAACCAAGCCTGGCCGGCAAAGGATCTGATGGTGCAGTCCGCGCGATACCAAAGCCTTGGGACGTGACTATGTCGAAACAAGTGACATTAGTTTCCCACTTTCGCCCCCTTGCTCCGAAAGGATTTAATCTTGACCAGTTCAGTTCTTATCATTGGCGGTGGCCTCATCGGTACATCCAGCGCATACTTTTCCGCACGACTAGGCTTGAACGTCACCTTGCTCGAACAGAAAACAATCGGTTTTGGCGCGTCCAGCCGCAACGCAGGATTCGTTTGGCTCCATTGCCGCAACCCTGGTTGGGCACTCGACATCTCGAAGAAGGGCCGTGCACTCTACGATGAACTCCGTAACGACCTGCCCATCCCCTTCGAATTCCGGGCTGAAGGCGGTCTGATCTATTTCCACGACGAACTCCAGGCGCCCATTTTCAAGGAGTTCGTTGCTGCACGACAGGCCGACGGCCTCGATATGTCGCTGCTGGAGAACAAAGAAGTTCGGGACCTGGTCGGGCCGATCCGTGAAGACGTTGTCGGCGCCAGCTATTGCGCCGAGGACGCCCAGATCAATACAGCCACAGTGGTGGCGGCCCTGGCCGCGGGAGCACGGGCCGAAGGGGCAGACCTCCGCGAAGGCGTAACCGTTTCCAAACTCATCTTCTCCGGAGGACGTGTCATCGGCGTGGAAACGAATGAAGGAAACTTTTTCGCAGACAAGGTAGTCGTTGCATCCGGAGCATGGACCGAAAAGCTGATGCGGGCGAGCAACCTGGAAGTCCCAATCGGGCGCGAACGCCTCCAGGTTATGGCTACCAAACCCCTGCCCATGCAGATCAAGCCGGTCGTCTACGGTCCCACCGCAGCAAAATCATACGGGCTCTTCCGCAACCTACCGAGCTGGGACGATGAGCTTTTCCGCAGCAGGATCGAAGAAGAGTCTGGCTATGAAATGCTCACCCTCGCCGCACAACGGGCGAATGGGGAAATCCTGATTGGTTGTCCGATGGACTACCCTTCGGAAGTAGATCTATTCCCGACACTTGACGGGCTGAAAGCAATCGCCGATGACATTATCGGAGATTTCCCAGGTCTAAGGAAGGTGGGCATAGACCGAGTATGGGCAGGTGTCCTGCCGTTTACATCAGATCTCGTCCCGGTGATTGATGAAATCACGCCCGGCCTCATCATGGCGGCCGGACATGTGTTCGGCAATTCCTCAGGGCCAATGACCGGAAAACTTATCAGCCAACTCCTCACGGGAAGTGAACCTGAGATTGACCTGACGGAGGTTCGCTGGAACCGCGAGCTTGATCCCGTAATTCCTGGGGCAACCGTCCACTGGTAACCTGAACGCCCGGCAGGAGTGGGCGGCACGCCACATGCCGCCACTCCGGTTGGAGTATTTCCCTGCCGCCACTCCGGTTGGAGTATTTCCCTGCAAGGGACGAAATGGGGGCCAGGTGTTGATTCCGTACACCGCTTGTCAACGGCAGTGGAAGGCGACCAGGCGACATATGCGGCGAGATGAACTGGCTGTTGGGTTGGCCTTCCTATGCCTTTCGGCGCATGTTTGCCTGTTCTACGAGTTCTGTCATCCATGGCCGGTGCCCGCGGTGGAACACCACGCCGTCGGGCAGTCCCTGGACGGACGGGACGGAATCGGCAATGTCGATGGTGATTCGGCCGTCGGCCAGGGGCGCGTTGGTGATGTGCAGGTCGCCGTATGACTTTGGAAGTACGGGATCCAGCCAGAACCCTCCGCGGGAAACGTGAGTGTCATACCGCATCAGGCTGGTCACCAACAGGATTGGGGTAGTCGCGGCCCAGGCCTGTGGTGAGCAGGCTGTGGGGTAGGGCACGGGTGCGGCGAGCTCGTCCCGGCTGAAACCGCAGAACAGCTCCGGCAGGCGGCCGTCCGAGTACTCGGCCGCCTCGAGCAGCGCGGTGGAGATTCGCTGGGCTTCTGCTATGAAACCGTAGCGAAGAAGCCCGGCTACTATCAGCGCGTTGTCGTGGGGCCAGACGGAGCCGTTGTGGTAGCTCACGGGGTTGTAGGCCCCCATATCGCTGGCCAGAGTCCTCACTCCCCAGCCGGTGAACATCTCCGGGGACATCAGACGTTCGGCTACCTGTGGGGCTTTATCGTCATCCACGATGCCGAGCCACAGACAGTGGCCCATATTGGAGGCGCATGAATCAACCTGCCGCTTCCCCCCATCGAGGGCGATGGCGTAGTAACCGCGTTCTGGAATCCAGAACTGCTCATTGAACTGTTCTTTCAGTTGCTTCGCCCGCCCGGCGAGCTCGTCACCGAGAGTGGCATCCCCGGCGTCGTAGGCCATCCAGGCGCGGGCTGAGTAAGCGGAGTAGACGTAAGCCTGCACCTCACAGAGTGCGATCGGCGGTTCGGCCAAGGTGCCGTCGGCGAAGTTGATGCCGTCCCACGAGTCCTTCCAGCCCTGGTTGATCAAGCCCGCGGGGTTGAGGCGTTGATATTCGACAAACCCGTCACCATCTTTGTCCCCATAATCCCGGATCCAGTCCAAAGCCCTGTCCGCATGGGGCAACAGGGCGTCGATGGTGTCCTTGGCGAATCCCCAGCGGCTGACCGATCCCAAGATCATGACGAACAGGGGAGTGGCGTCTACGCTGCCGTAGTAGTTGGACTTGCCTCCGAGAGACAAGCCGCTGGATACATCAAGCCTGACCTCGTGCAGGATCTTGCCCGGCTCCTCCTCGCTTATTGGGTCCACTACGGTTCCTTGCCGGTCTGCCAGCGTCTGAAGCGTCCCCAGGGCCAGGGACGGGTCCACGGGTAACGCCATTTCTGAGGCCCATAGCGAGTCGCGACCGAAGAGAGTCATGAACCACGGGGCCCCGGCGGCCACGACCACGCGCTCTGGATGGTTCGGGTCCTCGATGCGGAGGGCGCCCAGATCGTCATAACTGCGCCGCAGTGTGCGTTCGATGGAGCGGTTTCCCATCTGCAGCACCGGAATCTTCGCGACCCATTCCTGCCTGCGCCGGTCCCTTGGGGACATTCCGTCCCCCTCAGCATGGGCGAACGCCGCGAGAGCGGCCCCCTCGGTGCCGGCTCGCTCAGTGTCGGGTACGACAGTGAGAACCGTGCTCCACTGCCCGTGCGGCGGAACGGACACCTCGTACGTCAGAGCTTCGGGCGAGACGACGGCTCCGGGGGCCTGAATCACGACGCCCTTCCGGACCTCTTGCCAGGTTGCCCCGATGGTCAGCGTGTCACCGGCTGCCCGGCGTGTTTGGTGCCAGCGTCCCTGGATGCGTGCTTCTTTGACCTCGAAGAGGTCCGCGAAATCCGCCTCAATGCTCAGTGCCATTTCGCATTGGGCGGGCTTCAGGGAGTGGTTGCGAACGGTAATCTGCTCCTGGATGCCGACCCCCACCTCGCGCAGCCGCTGCACGATCAGCGGCGTGTCCGCATACCCCTCTGATTGCGGAACGCGGCCGACAAACAGTGCCCGGTACGGCTCCCTCGTCTCAGCAGCCAGTGACTCCAGCGGCTTGCCGTTAATCGTCAGGCTCCACCCGGACAGGACGCGGGTGTCGTGAACAAAGACGCCATGCGGAAGTTCGGCGTGTATGTCTCCATTCGGCGCTGAAATACAGAAGGACGATCCCTCCACCAGTGTGACCGTCCCGGCCCCCAATGCACCGGCCGCAGTGTCAACATTCCACCCAGCCATCCATGCCCCCTTTAGAAGCCAATGCCGGCCTGGTCTGGTTCGATAGGAACGCGCTGCGGCCGATCGCTGCCGACTACTCGACGGTACTCCTGCTTGTTTCAGGATGCCAGATGCATCATTGCTTAGAACGCCTTCCGCTGTGGGATCCGGGCGGGCCGGCCTACTCCGGTACGGTCACGGGACGTACGAATACGCAACGAAGCCGGGGACTCACTCCCTGCTTGACTGGGAAGGCCCTGCGCCAGCCAGCGCTGACACCCTCACCGTACGGGGCCTACCTACATCGCCCTCTGGGGCAGGCCTGCCTGACCGTGACACTGGGAATACCGGTGAATCCGTGGTTGGCCTGACAGGCCGGGCGTTGCCTGACGGGGAGGACTGCTCATGAGCGGAACCATGGATCCCATGGCGACTGATGTGGATCAGCAAGAGTTCCTGGCCCAGGCCAGGGAGCAGGGCATCGACCTCGTCGGTCCGGAAGGGCTGTTGAACCGGTTTCACGAAGAGCGTCCTGGAGACCGATCTGGAAGCGGAAATCGACGAACACCTCGGATACGAAAAGCACGACGTGTCCGGGCGTGGGAGCGGGAATTCCCGCAACGGCACCCACACGAAGACGGTGCTGACCGAAGTTCATGTGCGTGGAATCGATTTCGTCAACCCGCCCTCCTGGGAATGCAATGACGCCGGCAGCAAAATCCATGGTTGAGACCCTGTGCTGAACGAACACTTCAAGTCCTGCGGGTGCATCCCGGAGCAGAACGACGCTAACGGCAAGACGCGGGTCAACTAACGCTTCTGGCTGTGCCGCAGGTACCCGTGGCACTTGTCCCTCTTCTGGCAGATTGACGGCATGGATCTCATGGTCTCAGCACAACTCTGCCTTGCACGGCCCCGGACTCGAGGAGTTCATGGGCGACTGGAGCTGACTGAAGAGGCAAGATCTCCTGTATTTCGGCACGAACAAGATTGCGTTGTAGGAACTGCAGGCAATCTTCCAGCTCAGCACGGCTGCATGCTTTGGAACCCACAAGTCGTATCTCTCGTTGGATTAACGCTCCCGGCAAGATGGCGACTGTCTTGTTTTCTAAGTTCCCCACGACGGCGACGCTGCCACCACGTCGGACCGACCGGAGACTGCTGTCCAGGGTCGCGTATGCAGTCATGTCAAGGACGATGTCCGGTTGGAGGTTTCGTTGTCGGACTTCCTTGTCGAACACTCCTCCCTCAGCAACGACAACCTCGTCGGCATACAGCCGCAGCTTATCGACTTTTCGCGCACTGGAAGTAACCCCTACAACCTCGGCCCCCATGCTTCGGGCCAACTGGAGAGCATGTATTCCGATGCCCCCGCTGGCCCCTGTAACCAGCACGCGCTGGCCTGGCTTTACACCTGCGAGCATCAGCGCGTGATATCCCGTGCCAATGGCACACGCAGCAATGGCGGCAGCGTCGAAGGAAACTTCATCGGGAATATGCGCAAGGCTGAGTTCATCGATAACGCAGTATTCGGCGTAGCCTCCGTCCAGGCCTTCTCCGTAGAGGACCCCCTGCGTGCAGAGAACTTCCCGTCCACCCAGGCAGTGCCGGCAAGTGTGGCAGGACGTGCGCTGTGTGGAGGCAACCCGGTCTCCAAGCCGGAATTCCGACAAGCCCGGACCAGTGCCGGCAACAGTGCCGGCTATCTCATGTCCTATCACCGGCCCCAGGACCCGATCGACCTTGCCGCTTCTTCTCATGATGTCCTGGCCGCAAACACCGCAGGCTTCTACTTTCACGAGGACTTGGCCCCACCCTGGGACCGGGACATCTCGAGTACGTATTTGGAGTACGTCACTGGCACCAAATGCTTCGAGAGGGAAGGCAAGCATAGTCTGCGGGATCACTTGACTATCCACTGTTTAGCGTGGCCCTAGCTTGTGCCGCTGGATGCGTGCGCCAGTACTTCCGCGATTCCTCCTCATTTCCGCTTCCGATGGGAGTCTCCGAACTGATGAGTGTCTGAAAAGGCTGATGGGGTACCGAGTGCTTTAGGACTTGGGCCGGACATCCTGCCCATGACACTAGAACTGTAGGTCCGGATTGGCGTCGCCGGCATTGGAGATTCAACGAGATTCCGCTTCCCAGGTTGAAGATTCCTATAGGCATCTCCCCCGGGTCTCCGTGGGCCACTGAACACGGTGGTTCCGGGTCCTCCAACTTGAAATAGCAGCTGGAGGACCCGGGGTACTTGGGGCCGCAGATGATTGCGATTACTGGACGAGTTGGGAGCTGCGGGACCTATTGCTGTTCACGGGCAAGTCTCGGATCGATGATCTCAGCGAGATGGCGAGATGCCTGGTCCGTATGGTTTTCCAGAATTTGCCGGACCTGCATGTGGCAACTGAATCCGTCCGTCAGGATGGGCGTCCCGTCCAGCGTTTCCCGTAGTGCAGGCGCCAGCGACTGCTCAGCAACTGCCATACTGACGTCAAAGTGCTGGTGTTCGAAGCCGAAGTTCCCAGCAACACCGCAGCAGCCGGTGGCCTGAGTGATAGTGGTTACTCCTAAAGCAGCCAGCGCAGAGGTCTGTGACGCTGATCCAAAAGTGGCGTATTCGTGGCAATGAGTCTGGACGGTGACTGCCGAGGGCACGGTTTGGGGACGCCAGCCTGCGCTTGCTTGCTCCAAGACCGCGCCCGCGAAGTTCTGAATACGACTTGCGACGCGGCGCGCGGATTCGGTTGGCACGAGCTCGGGCAGGTCTTTTCTCAGTGCTGCTGCACAGCTGGGCTCGATGACGACAATTGGGCGGTCTGTCCCGTCATCGAGGGCGGCGGCAGTCTTTGCAAGGAGCTTCCGGGCTGTATCCAATTGTCCTGTTGAGATCCAGGTCAAACCGCAGCATTGGTCGGCGCTGCACTCAACAGATTTCTGGGCGTCTTCCAGGACCCGTTTCGCTGCACCCGCGACTGCCGGCCGGAATCCGCGAGTGAAACTGTCCACGAATAGCACAGTGTCGGCCTCAGCCGGCCTGCTGTCCCCCAGTTCTCTTTGTAGCTGTCTCCGCGACGCGAAGTCAGGCATCTTGCGTTTCGCTGTGATTCCTGCGGCACGGGCGATTACCCCAGCAAGAGGGCTGCGAAGGGTCATGTTGATCAATGGGGCTATGCGGCCGGTGACCTTCAGCCACGTTGGCAGCCAACCCAGACTGTAATGCGACAAAGGACGCAGGCGCCTCTGGTAGAAGTGGTGGAAGAACTCGGATTTATACGAAGCCATGTCGACTCCTGCAGGACAGTCACTTGAACATGCCTTGCAGGAAAGGCAAAGGTCCAAGGACTCTCGGACGTCTTTCGATTTCCACCCCTCCTCCGCCGTTCTGGACCCCATGACCATTTCCTGCAAGACGCGTGCACGGGCCCTGGTTGAGTCTTTTTCGTCCCGAGTGGCCCGGTAGCTTGGACACATAACTCCCGCTCCAGCCGTGGTACGGCATCGTCCAACACCGATGCAGGATTGAACGGCGTCCGGAAAGCCTTCTCTGCCTTTCGTCGTCGGCTCGAGGGCAAAGGAAGTCCGGAAACCGCGTGCAGGGGCGCCAGCGAGGGCGAGGTCTGCCATGACCGGGACTGGCTTGGTGATGATTCCGGGGTTTAGGAGCTCCTGAGGATCCCAGATGGCCTTGTAGTGAGCGAAGGCTGTGATGGCTGCAGGGCTATACATAATCGGAAGGAGTTCGGAACGGGCCCTGCCATCCCCATGCTCACCGGAAAGCGATCCGCCGTGGCGGCTAACGAGAGCAGCCGCCTCCTGGAGGAAGCGTTGCATGATCTCACGCCCCGACTCGCTTCGTGGGTCAAAGGTTACTCGTACATGAGTGCAGCCGGCCCCGAAGTGCCCGTACATCACGCCGCGAAGTTGATGTTTTTCCAGCAGGGCAATGAAGTCCGAAAGATAAGCCGCAAGATTCTCCGGAGAAACGGCTGCGTCCTCCCATCCGGCCCACGACTGCTCCCCGTCCGCCAGCCGGGATGAGAGACCCGCCCCGTCTTCCCTTACACGCCAGAGGTTCGCGCGTTCGACCGGGTCCGGTACGGCCAATCCTTCCAGGAGATTTCCGCGCTCAGCCAAGCTTTGCAGAAGATTGTCCGCCTGCAGACGAACATCTTCAGGGTTTTCACCATCCAGGTCGACATAAAGGTATGCATTGCCCTTTGGAAGAGCCCCGACTGCCGCGTCCCCCCGGCGATGGCGGACTGTCTGGACGATTGCATCATCGATACCTTCAACGGCTGCAGGATTAAACCGCAGGATCTCGGGCACATCCGACGCTGCGGCAACGACGTCGGGATAACCCAGACAAACCAGAAGCGCCGAAGGTGCAACCTTTGCCAACTTGACGGTGGCAGACACGATGACGGCGCAGGTACCTTCGCTGCCGGCCAGCGCCTTAGCCGTATCGAACCCGTTCTCAGGAAGGAGGTTCGCCAACTGGTATCCGGAAACCTGCCGTGCAAGTCGACCGAACTCAGTCCTGAAAACGGCCAGGTTGGAGTCAGCAAGATGCTTTAGTGCTTCCTGGATTCGTGCGGCCTCCGCCGTCGATTCCGCGTCCGAGGGATCGACTGCCCGGACTCCGCCTGCTTCAGCAGTCACCAAGTGTCCCGATGCCGTGACCAGGTCCACTGAAACGATATGGTCGGCGGTTCTGCCGTCCCTGACAGAGTGGTTGCCGCAGGCATCGTTGCCTATCGCCCCCGCCACAGTGACGCGCCCCATAGATGAAGGGTCAGGAGCGAAGGTATACGTACCACTTGTTGCTGCTTGAATTTCCTTTTGCAGGGTAGTCAGGATGATCCCCGGCTCGACCGTGACGGTCTGCGACTCCAGGTCCAGTTGCAGCAGGCGGTTCATGTAACGGGAAAAATCCAGCACGAGGCCGCTTCCGATGGCGTTGCCGGCCATGCTGGTCCCGCCACCCCGGCTCGTCACGGGGCATCCGTGGCGCCGGCAAATTTGAATAATCGACCTGACGTCGTGGCTGCTGCGGGGAAAGGCGACCGCCAGTGGCCGGACACGGTAGTTGGAGGCATCAAACGAGTACTCGGTCCGTCGCCGACTACTGCTGTCCACCTCTATGCCAGTGTCTTTAAGATCACGAACAAGCGCTTCGGTGATGTCTGAGCTCATGGTGCTGAAACTTTCCGTAAAGGTGGCCTGTCGGGCCTATCTAAGACTGGTGGCGGCTCTGCCCTGTCGACGAGGTGTTACCTTCGCCATCGAATATTGTTCTGAGATCGTAGGGTGGTCTCAGGGGAAGCAGCCGCCATAATTTCTTCGAGAGAAAGAACGGAACTTTGGTCCTTTTCCAAGGGCCCCTGTTTTGCTGCCTCAACTCTCCACCTAGATCTGGGGTACAAACCCTATCGTGCCCTACCGGTACGGGACTGGGCAGATCATCGCAGTGTGTGGAGCCTCTGCGACACTACCTGTAGCTTCCACGAAGAGAACGGCCCGATGCCGTGAAGTTGCCAGTTTCGCCACAGGATTTATCCCCGTAATTTGAATGGCATGGGAAGCAAAAGCGTATTAATCACAGGGTCCGGATCGGGTATCGGTCGAGGCATTGCCAAGGCATTTGTCGAAGCAGGATATGAGGTCTTCGCCAGCGATATCTCCGAGGAACGCCTCGCAGAGACTCGAAACGAACTCGGTTCTCCGGAGTCACTGCACACAAGGGTTGCAGATGTCAGCGACTACCAGTCGGTATCCGCACTCGTAGACGAGGTCGTGGACAAGGCCGGGAAGCTGGACGTCTTCGTCAACAGCGCAGGGGTATTCGACGGATACGCCGACGTGCTTGAAACGACCCCGGAGCTATGGGCCAAGATCATCGGGGTCAACCTGACCGGGGCCTTCTACGGAGCCCGCGCCGCGGCACAGGTAATGACCAAGCAGAACTCCGGTCGCATCATCACTATCGGGTCAGTTGCAGGCCAGCGGGGTGCGGCCGACGGAATCTCGTATGTCGCTTCCAAGGCTGGCCTGGAAGGCCTGACCCGGCGGCTGGCCATTGATGTTGCCCCACATGGTGTGACCGCAAACGTCGTCGCTCCCGGCGTCATCAAAACCAACCTCCGTGCGACCTCTGAGGAAATCCTGGGAGACCTTGTCTCAACCCAGCAACGCGGCATTGGAGTATCGCCCGAGATCATGGACTTCCTCATCCCTGCAAAACGGTCAGGTGAACCATCAGAAGTCGCGAGTGTCGTCCTCTTCCTCGCTTCCGATGCCGCCAGCTATGTCAACGGTCAGACCATTCAAGTCGATGGCGGCTGGAACGCCACCTAAATCTGCCGGGCTGTATGGCGGGCTAACAAACAAACAACCAAGGGCCCCAAGTGGGGACAACATGAAACAGCCGGAGCAAGGCAGAAGCTGAAATCCGGGACGTGAAAGGTGTATCAGTGATCAGGACAGCATTGACCGAGGCCCTCGGTCTCCAATACCCCATCTGCTCCGCAGGCATGGCCCGGGTGGCGCAGGCCGAGCTTGTAACCGCCGTTAGCAACGCCGGGGGCCTGGGTTGCCTCGGTGGCGTCAGCTTCATGCCGGATAACCTCCGGGCCGAAATCAAGAAGATCGAAGCTGGCACCGACAAACCCTATGCGGTCAACCTGCTGCTTCCGGATTCCCTTACCACCGAGGATGAAGCCCAGTGGGCACCGGTGCGCGAGCTGTGGCAGTCACTGTCCGGAGCCGACCAGGAAAAATTGGCCGGCGTGGAAGCTCTCCTAACCCCTGGCGCCGTGGCAGATCAAGTCCAGATCGTCCTGGACGCAGCACCTGCCGCCGTTGTCCTGACCTTCGCCACGCCTGACTGGTTCATCAAGGAATGCAAGGATCGTGGGATAACTGTCTTTTCCCTTGTCGGTTCCGTGGGCAAAGCGAAGGAAGCCAGCGATGCCGGTGTTGACTTCATCGTCGCCCAGGGCACCGAGGCCGGGGGCCACACTGGCTACGCATCAACCATGACCCTCGTGCCAGCCGTAGCGGATGTTGTAAAGCAGCCCGTCCTGGCTGCCGGCGGCATCGCCGACGGGCGAGGACTGGCAGCTTCCCTCGCCTTGGGCGCAGCAGGTGTTTGGGTTGGTACCCGATTCATCGCAAGCCCGGAGGCATACGGCCATGACAACTTCAAGAACCGCGTAGTCGAAGGCACTTTCAAGGACAGCACCATCACCTACTCCTACAGCGGTAAGCGCATGCGCGCTTTCGAAAACAAATGGACGTCGGAGTGGACGGCGGCCGATAAGAAGCCCGCAGGCTTCCCCGGCCAGTACGCGGTCGCGGGTACCCGGGTCGAGACCGGGTACCAGGACGGTGACATGGATTTCGGCATGATGCCCGTCGGCCAGACAATGCAGCTGGTTCACGAGATTCTTCCCGCCGGCCAGATCGTGGAGAACATGGCCTCGGACGCTGAGAAGATCCTCAAAGGACTCGGGGTCTGACTAGCCGATCGCTGGGCCCAAGGACTGGCAGGCAACCCGTCTTAGTGACTGCCAGCAGGCTCAACGGGCCTACAGCGTGTTCAACTATCAAATTCAAGGTGGAGCGGATATGAACAACTCGTCAACCGAGCAAATGGGGTGTGTATCCGCCTTCGAGAAAGTCGCTGGCCGCAACCCCGGCCAAACGGCGATTATCGATGGCGATAGGACCATCAGCTATGGGGATATGCAGGCGTCCATCGAGCGCCGCGCCGGGATTCTGCTCAAAGCCGGGCTCAAACCGGGTTACCGGGTAGCCCTCATTGCTGAAAGCTCCGCCGACTATCTGGTAACCGCTTTGGCTGTATGGCGTAGCGGCGGCGTCCTTGTGACCGTCTACCCCTCTTCGGGGTCCGGTGATCTGGAGTACGCCATTGATACGAGTGACCCGGCACTGATCGTTACTTCGGAAAGCGTCGACCGCGCATTGGTCACTCCAGCAGCACGTAACGCGCCCATTGTCGATATTGCTGACTTTCGGGTTACCGAGGTACGGCATAACGCGTCGCCCAACCCCGAAGGTCTTCGCGAACCCCTCGCCATGATCTGCTTCTCGTCGGGCACCACTAGCAGGCCGAAAGCGATTATGCTCTCAGCAACCGTCATCCACAATTGCGCGGATACCTACGGTGAGGTTTGGCACCTTGGCCCCGAAGACACAGCCATCATTTGTCTACCAATGGCCTGGCTGTACGGGCTCGCCAGCACCTCATTGGCCGTCCTGCTACGCGGCGGGACCGTGGTCGTGGTCCGCAGGGCCCGTCCGGAGATGATCGCGCCAGCCATCGAGAAACACCGTGCGACGTTCCTGGCTGGCGTCACTGCAACCTTCGGGAAACTGGCACAATTCGCAGAACAGAACAACAGCGGCCATCCTGCCTTCCCTTCACTGCGACTTTGCATTTCAGGTGGAGAGCCCCGAAATGAGGCCGCTTTCAGCCGCTGGCAGGCACAGACCGGGCTGCCCGTCCTGGACGCCTACTGCGCCTCTGAATGTCTACCACTGGTGACGTATGACCCCATCTCCACCCCAACCCCCAGACAGGGCTCCGCTGGCAAGTTGGTGCCACGCTCGAAGCTGAAGGTTTTGGACGCCGAAGGGCATGAAGTCCCGGCAGGCCAAATTGGGGAAGCCTACTCCTCCGGCCCTGGACTAATGCTCGGATACTGGCGTGACGAGGAGCAAACGCAAGCCGCTATAACCGAAGATGGCTGGTACCGCACCAAAGATCTTGTGAGAGTAGACGAGGATGGCTTCGTTTACGTGGTTGGCCGTCTATCGGATGTCATTATCCGAGGCGGCACAAATATCTCTCCTGCGGAAGTCGAGCGGGTCCTGCAGCAGCACCCGTCCGTTGCTGAAGCTGCCGTGGTGGGCATCGCGGATGACATCTACGGCCAGCGTGTGGTGGCTGCCATTGTCCCCCAAGTGGGTTCGACCCTTGACGACGACGAGCTTAAGGCGTTCACCGCAGCGCGGTTGTCGTCTTATAAGGTCCCCAGCCAATTCATCGCGGTCGACGCCCTTCCAGTAAATCTGACAACCGGAAAAGTCAGCCGGCGTGACGTGGCAGCGCTTTTGTCGGCCGAAGCAAGCCAAAGCAGCTCATAACGGCGGAACTGCACCCGCCACCAAGACTATGCGCAGCGCTCTCAGACATGCTGCCAAAGAAAACGAGTTAGGACAGGACGAAATGAACCTCGACAAGGCCGGAGTTGTGGTCGTAGGCGGCGGGATTGTGGGCGTAACAACCGCCTATTACCTGGCCACTAAGGGCCACAAGGTTGTGCTCCTCGAACAGCGGGAACTTGGCCACGGAGCTTCTGGGCGTAACCTGGGATTCCTGCACATGCAGAATCGTCACGGCGACTACGCTGTGCAGCTGACGCGTGCCGGCAGGGCCCTTTATGATGACTTCGCCGACATCCTCGGGCCAACCTTCGAATACAGAAGCAACGGCGCGATGACGTTTTTCTACACGGACGACCAGCGGCGGGTCTACAAGGAATTTGTTGAAGCGCGCATTGCTGACGGATTCAAGGCCGAGCTGCTCGACGACCAAGCTGCTCACGAAGCTGCACCCATCCTGCCCCCCGACGTCATTGGAGCGACCTTCAGCCCTGAGGACGGCCAGATTCGAACGCCAAAGTTTGTTCGTGCACTGGCGCAGGAGTGCCGCCGGCTTGGAGTTCGCATCCACGAAAACACGCCCGTCGTTGGGCTGCTGCGGCGTAATTCGAAAGTCGTAGGTGTGAGGACAGTCGGAGGCGACGTCTCTGCGGACAAAGTCGTCTGGGCTGGGGGCATTTGGTCAACGATGCTTGAAGCGGAAGGCGTCAGCGTACCGATAAAGCCTCACAGACTCGGGGCTGTGCTGCTCGCACCCGTTGAAGAGAAACTCGACAAGATCCTCAATGGTCCGCTGGCGGCCAAACAGTATGCCCATATCCGCAACCTGCCCAGCTACAAGGACGAGTATTTCACGTCGCCTTCCGAGGATCAGAGCCACGCACTTGAACATATGGAATGCGTGGCCAAGACGGAAGACGGCAACTTGTTCATAGGTTGCCCAATGGATTATCCGGACCAGCTTGATGACCGGATGCCCGCTGCCGGTCTCAAGCTAGCAATCGACTCATTGCTTCGCACCTTCCCCAATTACAGGACTCTCGGAATCGAGAGCGCATGGGCTGGACTGGTCCCGGCAACGGCTGATTCCCTCCCAATCGTTGATGAAGTGGAGGAGCTTCCTGGGCTGGTCCTCGCCACGGGCCATGTTTATGGCAATCTCGCGGGACCGATCACAGGACGCCTTGTGGCCGAGCTAATTTCGGGCGAACAGACCACCCTCTCCCTCGACGAGCTGTCACTCTACCGACCGTCCCTCGCCGCCCCGGTCGACGGGGTCATCAGGTACTGAGCCTGCCAGTTCAAATGCACAGCATCCAACAAAATACTTTAGAAGTGGGGAACACTTTGACTGCCAACCTCCTAGGCACGGCCAACTCCTCGGCCGTGCTGTATCTCGACGACCTTGACCTCGGTCATAAATGGACCTCCGCCGGCCGCACCGTCACCGAGTACGACGTGGTGACTTTCGGCACGTGGTCGGGCGACATGCATCCGCTGCATACAAATGAAGAGTATGCCAAAACCACTGAATTCGGGACCCGGCTTTTCCACGGCCCTGGAGCACTGTCCCTTGCATTCGGGCTCGAGATGGCCTTGGGATGGAAGAATGGGTCCGCTATCGCGTTCCTGGGGATCGACAATTGGAGAATGTCCGCCCCAATACGCATTGGTGACACTATCACCGTTGATGAAGAGGTCACTAACATCCGACCCTCCAGCACCAAGCCGGACCGCGGCGTGGTAACGACCCGGGTTCGAATTCTTAACCAGAACGGAGTTGTCTGCCAGGAAGGAGACTGGGTCGTCCTCCTTTCCCGCCGGCCAATCTAGAGGGCCAAAGTCGGTCTAATCACCTACCTCGTCATACTTAGCCCAAAGAAAGCTGATTGTTGTGCCACTCCAACTACCAGAAGGTAAACGGCTCGCCGTTTCCCTAAGCCCGGATTTTGACGCCCAAAGTGTCTGGTTGGGAACGTTTCGCTCTACTTCTCAGACCCAGCTGTCACGTGGTGAATTCGGTGCTGTCGTTGGCGCTCCACGGCTCTTAGAGGTGTTCCGCCGGTACGGGATTACAACGACGTGGTGTGTACCTACACACACGATGCAAACGTTTCCCGACTCTGTAGCGGCGGTCGTAGAGTCTGGACATGAAATCGGTGCTCACGGTGTTTATCACGAGTACGTGCCTAAATTGGAGCGGGACGAGGAGCGGCGCCTGCTGGAACTGCAAATCGAGCAGCACGAACAGTTTATTGGAAAGCGTCCGCGAGGCTATCGCTCCCCCGCCCTGGATGTCACAGACAATACACTTGAGCTGCTGGAAGAGTTCGGCTTTGATTGGGATTCATCTTTGATGGGTCGGGATTTCGAACCGTACCGTCCCCGAATGGTCGTGGATGTTAGCCTCGAAAAGGGTAACCGGTTCGGACGGGAAAGCAACGTCGTCGAGTTTCCGGTTTCCTGGTTTCTTGACGACTTCCCCGAGTTGGAGTCCTTCAAGGGCAGCCCAATGATGCAGAGCAATGAGGCGGTGCTCGCGCGTTGGATCGACAGTTTCAACTTCGCCTATGAACGTTGCCCGGGCGGCGCGATGACGTGGACTCTGCACCCGCAGACGATCGGAAGGGCGCACAACGTCCTAATGCTTGAAAAGTTTCTCGACCACATCACTGCCTTCGACGGCGTTTGGTTTCCGACTCTTTCCGAGCTCTTCGACAGCTGGAATGACGATAACCAGGGGCAGGCTAACCGAGATGCGGCCCCGTTGACTCAAAACGTCCGTCATGCCCCCCTTCATCTCGAAAGGACCACCCCATGATCAGAATGCTCCTGATCGGCCCCCCGGGGGCCGGAAAAGGTACCCAGGCTAGCCGCATCACTGAAAAGCACGGAATCGTCGCCATCTCGACCGGAGACATCTTTCGGCAGAACGTGAAGAACCGAACTCCCTTGGGTCAAGCCGCGGAGTCTTACATTAATGCAGGTAAGTTCGTCCCGGATCAAATCACGAACGACATGGTCCGGGATCGTCTGGAACAGTCGGACGCGCGGGACGGTTTCTTGCTGGACGGGTACCCTCGCACCGCAGCGCAGGTAGCCTTCCTGGATGAGATCCTGGCTGATAAGGGTCACCAACTTGATGTAGTACTGCAAATCGTCGTTGACCCGGAGGAATTGGTTCACCGACTGCTCAAGCGGGCCGTCAGCGAAAACCGCACTGACGATACGGCCGAAGTTATCCGAGAGCGAATGGCGCTCTATTTCGAACAAACAACCTCCGTGACCGCGCTGTACGGCCAACGCGGCCTCCTTACCGAAGTCGAAGGCATCGGCGACGTCTCCGATGTTGCCCAACGGGTTTCAACTGCCCTGGATGTGAAATTAGGGGCGTCTTTGCCGCTCTAGGTCTGGTCGAAACGGAGCAGCACCATGGCGGTGGCTACATCCCGCCGCCATATCAAGCGAGGGGCCGGTCCTCACGAGGACCGGCCCCTCGTGCAGTTAAGAGCCCACGAGGTACTTATGAACTGCTCCCCGGAAGTTGGACTGAGAAATTCAGTTCTGACTCCCGGGGAGTAGTTTTTTGAGGTCAAGTAGTTCATTGTCTGAAGTCCAGGGTGAGGCAGCTGTAGCGTGGTTTGAGAAAGGCCTTGCAGATACGGCGACAGCAAATCTGTTGGGCGTGGCCCGTGGCCGGTCAAGGATCTGTATCGGCGGTGGAGGATTCGTGGTCAAGGAGCGCTGGTGACCAAGCCGAAAAACAGTCGTACTCTTTTAGTTCAAGCTCGCGTTGGTCGAACGGTTCCTCGCAGGCGAGACTGCCCCTAACCTTGCAGCAGAGGCTGACCTGTCTTCTCCTGTGTTAGTGAAAACGCGGGTGCGTGCGTATCGTCGCGAGGGCGCGGAGGCCTTGCGCCCGAAGCCTTAAAGGCAGGCCCCGGAAGCCCAACGCCCCACCACCGGCGGAGACATCCGAGCTGGAGCTATTGCGCCGGGAAAACGAACGGTTGCGGGCAGAAGTGGCCTATCTGGGAAAAATACGGGCCTTGAGGGCTCAAAAACAACGGTCAAGGTCCAGGCCCTCATCGCCCTCAAGGCTGACTTCTCGCTGCCGGTCCTGCTGCAGGTCTCAGGTCTTGCCCGGTCGACATTCTTCTATCACCAGACCCGCCTGCAAGCTCCAGACCCGCAAGAGACACTCAAGACCGCCATCACGGACATCTTCACCACGAACCATGGCCGGTACGGGCACCGCCGCATCCACACGGAACTGCTCAAGCAGCGCTGGGTGGTCGCGAAGAAATCCGTGCTGAAGCTGATGCGGTCACTCGGTCTGCTCTGCAAAGTCCGGCGGAGGAAACGCTACAACTCCTACCAGGGCGAGCAAGGTACGGCTGCGCCGAACCTGCTGAACCGGGAGTTCGACGCCACCGCCCCGAACCAGAAGTGGGTGACCGACGTGACTGAATTCAACGTCGGCGACCGGAAGCTCTACTTCTCACCCGTTATGAACCTCTTCGACCGCCAGATCATCTCCCGCACCGTGGGCACGTCCCCGAACCTGGAACCGACCAACACCTCACTGCGCCAGGCCCTGAACTATCTGCAGCCCGGTCAGCAACCGCTCGTGCATTCAGGCCAGGGTTCCAGTACCGCCACTCCTCCTGGCGCACCCTTCTCCAGAACGCCGGCGCAGTCCAATCAATGTCCCGCAAGGGCAACTGCTACGACAATGCGGTGATGGAGAACTTCTTCGGCCACCTCAAAGAAGGACTCTTCCACCACGTCCGGTTCCTTAGCACTGACGCACTGGAAACGGCGCTCCCTGAGTACATCAGCTGGTACAACACCGACCGGATCTCGACAAAGCTCAAGGGCCTGAGCCCGGTGCAATACCGTGCCCAGGCCCTCGCGGCTTAGGACCTTATTTGGCCAGTCCAACTTTCGGGGACCAGTTCATTACCGGGCAGGGGGCTTTACAACCCCGCCTCTTTGTGCCGGCGGTCTGGCGTAAGGCAGCACATCCGTAGCCTCGACGTCAGCCGCCTTACGATTTCCCACCGTTTCACCTGAGGACTTTGGCCGCGCCTGTTGGAGGCGACCGAGCTCCAGAGCAGTTAATGCCAGGAAGACTGAAGAAACCGCGCCCGGCTCTCTCAAGTTGATCGCAAGAATCTCTTCAGCCTTTGCTAATCGGTAGCGCAGTGAATTGTGGTGGATTTCCAGCGACTCTGCGGCCGCGTTGATATTCTGGGCATGCTCAAAATAGGTTTGAAGACCTTCTATAAGCAGATCTCGCCCCTCCAGTGGTTTCATAAACTCCTGGGCCCACATGATCATTTTGTCAAAGCCAACATCCGCAAAGAGCCGCGTTGCATAGTTAAAGTCCTCGTAGGCCATGATTTTCGGGCCCCGGGAGTTCCTGCGAAGTGTTCTGACAGCTAGCTGGGCATCTTGGTAAGAATCCAGAATCTCCCCAAGGGCACGCACTTTTCGCCCGATACCAATATGGGCGTTCGGAAGTTTGTTGCCTTCGGCAATCACGATTCTACGCAGGGTTTGAACGCCGCACTGGGCGGTCACGATGACGGCTTTATCCTTCGTGGTCATCAGATACGCGACTGACTGCGATTCCAATGCCATGCCTAATAGCTCGGAAACGTCGTCGATGTGAGACAGCGGCCGCGATGCAACGGAAGAACGAATGGGACGAAAAACTATCGTTCGCAACTCTTCAGCAAAGGACAGGCCAAATGCGGAGATCCGCCCTGCCAGCTCAGGATTGTTTGGCTCCCGGCGTAAGGCAAGAGCCTCCTCAAGTACTGCTGTCCGTATAGCCCGCTCCTGCCGTCTTGCAGCCACGGCCATTCGTTGACTGGCTTCCACGAGCGTTGCTGCTACGTGAGTGGCCGACGTTGAGTAGATGTCAGGAAAGTTTTCCCGCCTCGTCGTCACGACCAGCCAACCAAAATGAGACTCATCTGGGCCGGGAGCGGAAATTCTCGCCGCCACCCCGCGCCACCCGTCAACGTCCACCATCTGGGAGTCAGCTTCGGTTCGGGCGATCTCGCCGAACAGGAGGGACATAGGGATTGGTCCTGTCGCATGTACCGTAAGGCCGAACCGATCTACCAGGACTGCCGTGGCATTGCACACATGCGCAAGTCGGGCTAAGAGCGCCGGTATTGGCTCAGGCTCCGTCATGGCCTGACTGAGTGCCCGCTGCAGCGAGGCCAGTCTTCTTGAAACTGATTCCTCCGGTACCTGCATCGATCGTGCGATGGAGACGATCACGTCGGCAACGTTCAAACGGGCATCAACGGCGACAATAAGGTGACTGCCAGCAACAGCTTGAACACCCTCCGCCGCGACTGCGGCCGTTGAAGATACAAAGAGCACACGTCCTGGTCCTTTAAGTTGACCGAGGAACTCCTTCAAATCGGCATAGTTTTCCAGGCGAGGGCAAACCACGACAACGCCGGTATCGTCGGGAAGATCTTCTGGCTTCAGCAGGACCGTAGCGCCACTCACCTGCCTGGACAGTTGAGAATCATCGCCCGTCAGTAACGCGGCGGTCACGCCCAAATCTGCTAGCACCGTTCCCAGCGGCACGGAAGTCGAATCTTTATTCATTGGGGAACTCTCTCGGAACAAGGGCGGTAGGGACGACGCCCTCCTGCCGTCGCTTTCGCCCAGACTAAACGAGGAACGCAACCCTACCATTGGAGGAATTCTAAGCCCGATGGCGAAAGTTTGGAGGAGTGCCAATTACAGCCCTCTCCATAGCCTTCTAACGTCACGTGCAGAACATTATTTGGATCAATTGGGCAATCTAAACGGAACCTACCGCCCTGAAGGGCTGTAACCCAGTCAGAAGGAGCAGGTCGCTCCGGATTATGCGGGTGAGTCCGTGCTTTTGGCCCCGGCGATCTGGAAGACTAAGGAAGGGCTTAAAGAAGCTCTGCCAGCAGGAAGGAACGTGCTATGGGCGCTGACACCCTCGCGACCGGTGACATCGTGGTCGTAGGAGCAGGAATGGTAGGCCTGTGCACGGCGTGGGAGCTGCGCAAGAGGGGCTTCGATGTTGTCGTCGTGGAACAGCGATTCCCCACATATGGCGCATCCGGGAGAAACTCTGGCTCGTTGTGGCTGCAGACTCGCCGTACCGGTACTGAGCTGGCACTCGCCAAGGCGGGTAAAGAAAAGTATCAGGAATTTTTGGGCGAGCTCGGTGACGTGTTCGACTATCGCAATCAGGGCGGGCTGTTCTTCTTCGAAACCGACGAACAAGGCAGAGTCCTGGAGGACTATGTTCTAAACCGGCGGGAGGCTGGCTTGGACATACACATGATTAGCCGGGACGAGGCGCTGAAACACTCCTCCATCCTTCCAGACAGTGCAGCGGGCGCTGCATTTTGTGCAGACGACGTACAGATCGACGGTGTTCAGTTCGTCAATTCCCTGGCCTCTGCCTGCGTGCGGGCTGGCATCCGAATGTTCGAAAATACGTCAGTACTTTCTACCATCCGCCAAGGGGAAACAGTCATCGGTGTACGCACGGTCAGAGGCGAAATCCACGCCCCGGGTGTGGTGTGGGCAACCGGCGCCTGGTCTACCAACCTCCGGGCCGAGGGTATAGAGGTTCCCATCGAGACCGCCCGAGTGGGCCAGTTACTGACCCAACCCGTAGACTCACAAGCAAACGCGATCATGCGTGGCCCCCGGGGTGTCTACGGGTGTGGGGCACTCACGGACCTTGCTACTTACGATGCTGCAATTTTTGCTCCCCCAGTCGCTTCGACCGTTAGCTATGACGACTCCATCGCCCAGAATCGCGGCGGTTCGATATTTATAGGCAACAGCTTTGACGGTCGGGGCTCGCTCAACCCGCACATCAGCATCAATGCAACAAACGCCATGGTCTCGACGACGTTGGACAGGTATCAAGGACTCGCCGATTACGGAGTAACCGGTCTCTGGGCCGGATTGGGGAGTGAGACCTCCGACCACCTGCCCATTGTTGATCGCGCCGACGGCGCCTACATAAACGTTGGACACGCCTGGGGCATAGCGAGCGCCCCTATATGCGGTCAGGTGATGGCTGAGGTCATCGCCGGTGAAACGAGCAGCTTCGCCAGCGCTCTGAAATTGAACAGGCCCACGCTCGCCGCCGCTACCGATGCCTAGTCCCCTTTTTCATACGTCAGCCGGCCAGGAGGGTCCTCCCCTGCCGGCATTGCTGCATCGCATCGCGTTCGCCGGCCCTCTTTGCAGCACACGTTGCAGAAAAGCTCCCTCGCTGCTGGATTAGCTAGGCTACAGTCGTCCAATGTGCGCCACGACTGAGGAGTCCGGCTTTTGGCGTCGAAACCAAAGTCCGGCCAGGCTTTTGAGAATCCTCCCAATGTTCAGCCCCCTGGCCCTCCAGTACCGTCAGAGTCACAAGCCGGCCCGGCCACCAAGGGAGCGGACTCACCAACCACGTTCAACCTTGATCGTTCATCTGCAACATCAATTGCCATCACCCGCTGTGACCGGTGAGGACGCAAGTGAGGAGAAGAATCGCCGTCCAGGCGGCCGATTCTAGACAGGAGTTTCTTATGACCAAGGCGTCATTGAAGGTAGCCACCATTCAGTTCGAACTTCGACAGGAGAAGAGCCTCCACGAGTACTTGGAGCACATGGAGACACTTGTGAAGCACGCCGCGGAACAAGGCGCCGAAGTTGTGCTTTTCCCTGAGCTTGCCAGCACTGGACTTCTTGCTGCAATTGACGATCACGCGGTCACAACTGCCTCCATCGCCTCCGATTATTGGAAAGTCCTGCCGCTATTTACAGAGGACATCGTTGCGGGCGTAGTCAGGATGGCCCGGGAGAACAACATTGTCGTTGCAGGCGGAAGCCATAACCGCGTCGCAGATGATGGATCGCTGAGGAACACCGCGTTCATCGCACACCCAGATGGACGGGTCGAATCCCAAGACAAGATCCACCTGACACCCCAAGAGCACTCCCTGGGCGCCAGAGGGGGCGACGAACTGCTCGTAACAAAGATCGGACCCTTCACTGTGGGGCTCTTGATCTGCGCCGACATCCAATTCCCCGAACTAACACGCTACCTCGTCCATAAGGGGGTAGACCTGATCCTGTGCCCGTCCCTCACCTGGAACCGACGAGGGGTACACCGAGTTCGCACCGGATGCCAGGCACGGGCTATAGAAAACCAGCTGTACGTCGTAATGTCCCCGCTTTTCGGTACCAGCGGACTTCCGACTGATTCGCCCATGTACGCGGTGGGTAAAGCACTAGTATCCGGACCGGTGGACAGGACTGTGGGGATCAACGACGGGATCCTGGCAACGACGGAATCAGCTGAAGAACAAGTGCTGATTGTTGACCTTGATCACGACCTACTGCTCGCCTCGAGGGCGAATCCAGAAGCTCCCGGCCTCGCACTCCGCAGATTGGATCTCTACGCGAAGCTTCAGGCGGAAATGGGAGCATAATGCCTCTTTATCAGCACCGTGTCAGAAATCATGAAGTTGATTCGCAGGGGTTTTTGTTCAATAGCCGCTACCTTGAAGTCGCTGACGTAGCGATGACGGAGTTCTTCCGCAGCATTGGCTGGCCGTACCCCAAGCTTGTAGCCGAAGGCACTGATCCGTCCGTAGTCAATGCAGTTCTTTCATTCAAGGCCCCCGCCTATTTCGACGAAACCCTCGACATTGATGTCGAATGCCACAAGGTCGGAACCTCGAGCTTCGTCCTGAACGTTCGAATTAGCCGTGACGACACGGAGCTAGCAGATGTTGAACTCACATATGTCAACGTCGATCCCACGAAAGCGAGATCACGACAACTGCCGGAAGCCGTTGCCCTGGCGCTTCGTGCTGCCTTGAAGGGCAATCCGCAGCAAGGTCGCACCGGGTTCCTGCCCCAAAGCCAGCACGCCTAGTCTCTCCACCACGGAGAGCTTCTTACCACGAGACCACACCGCCAATTCAACACCTAGGAGACCCTGTGTCGGTAACTTTGAGCTACAATCCAGCATTCGACCCGAACAACGTCAAAGACTTCGGCCCTGCGAAAATCGAGCACAGAACAGCCGCCTCGCAGCTGACGCAGCTAGGTACCTACTTCATGATCTTCGACGGGACAGAGTTCAGCGACCCCTGGACGGTACAGTACGAAGAAACCATATACGTGATTGAAGGGCAGGCCCGCCTTCTCGTCATCGATGGTGAAAACGAAGAGTCTTTGATCGGCGACCGAGACGAGCTAATCGTTCTGCCCAAAGGAACCACCGTCCGGTACGGAGCCGTCCCAGGAACCCGTCTCCTCCTGTCCATTGCGCCGGTTAACTGGCGAAATGCGGGCGCCTAGGCTGTGGTGGGATCATGAAAGTCCTAACCCGTGAAGCCCTGCCCAAAGGTGGGACAAAAAGCGCGATAGAAGGTACGTCGTGGGTAAGCCTCGAACCGGGACAGGTCGTGACCCTCGAGAAGGGCAACCATCGCATCACCGGTAGCATCGACGCCTTGACGGAGGATGGGCATATCCTCTGGATCATCTCTTCGACGGGGGAAAGGCGCCTGTTTCATATCGACGACGGTTACGCCCTCTTCACTGCACTGCCCAAGTCTTCTTAGGCAGCACGAGACGTGCACTGTCATTTAGGATTCTGCCTACTTTAGGGGCAGTACCTGGGCAGGGCGGCATCGGCCGTTTTTTGGCGCAACTCTGCAATTCCAAGACATGTTCAAGCGCCCAGTCGTCCACGTATAGTGCCAGAATTATTCGGCCATCGTCTGATTCTCAATGTCTTGGTGGCCGCCGTGGTTAGTAGGAGGAGACGATGCTGGTTACATCCTTCGCCTGTCCGGACCAGCGGCCGCACAGGATCACGCGTGCTGCCCGAATGCTTCGGGGTCGACCGGCCGCTGGTTCTTCGGCAGGTTTTCCACGACCAGCAAATAGGACTCGGTGACGAGGTCGTCTACGAACAGCGGGTCGAGGTCGCCATCCGGGTGCAGAGTGATCCGGTGCTTTTTGTTCGTGTGGTACCCCGGAGTGATGTCCTCGTACGCCGTCCGCAAGGCCAGCCCGTCAGAAGGGGCGGATTTGAGAATGACGATCGGTTCCCCGAGGACTCCGGCCTGGAGCATGAAGACCTTCACGCGCACCTATACACGTCCCAGCCATCCCCAAAGGGGTGTTAGTTCCGCTCCCGGGAGCTCTTGGGTCCGGGCAGCGGCGCGTTGCTGCAACTTCTTGCGGTCCAAACGGGTGGCAACCTTCTCGAATTCTTGAACAAACGATTCGCGATTGAGCCCGGCCGTCGCAATCCCTTTGGCAACAAACGGACCCGGTCAAGCACAGAACTGCAGGACCGTGCCTACTAATCAAGCCGTGGGATTTTCGGTTGGCTATGGCCACCCCAGAACAGCCAAGTCGGCCACGTCGCCGCCTGATCGCCGACGCACCAATGCCTGGAACCTAAACTTGGTGGTTCGCTTCAAGGCGGTTCCTGGGCCGCAGTGAGACTCGCAAATCTGCCAGTTGCGAAACGCAACGCTACGGCGCCTGACTGTCTGGACCTGGCTCTCCAGGCGCGGCTGCTGCTGCCTTCCGGCGCTCGGGTTTAGCGGCATAACTACGGTGCCCTCACCGCAGCCCCCACGGTATTGGCCATCTGACGAAGAGCCCTTAGACATGTTGGCCGCGTCACAGCCTTTCGAATCAAGGGGCAGAACTACCGCACGTCACGATGCAAGGGAGAGAGCAGAGAAGGCGCCGAGACGCGACGGCGCCCCCGGGTACTGCCAATTGGCTCAACTCGTGCTCGCTCAAGCAACTGTCCAGCAACGGCTTGCGCGGAAAGCATACAGAGAGCATGGAAGGGTGCGTCGGAATTGACGCGCTCTTCCGAGCCCATCTGAAGTCGGTACATGAACCAGGCTACGGCTGGTTGTCTTCCTTTATAAGGTCAGCAGCCTTGGCACCAACCATGACTACAGTCATATTGGGGTTAACGCGCACGAGTTCGGGAAAGACAGACGCGTCAGCAATCCGGAGGCCTGAGAGTCCGCGTACACGCAGGCGCGGGTCTACAACAGCTTCCGGGTCGTCCGCGGCCCCCATTTTGCAGGTAACGCTCGGGTGGTACACCGTGTTTGAGTAGCGGCGCACATAGGCGCCTATTTCTTCGTCGGACTGTACTTCCGGGCCTGGGGCAACCTCCTTAACCACCCAACCCTTCAAGGCTTCGCTTTCCACAATCCTGCGGCCCAGGCGAACCCCTTCCACCAGCACCTTCTCGTCCCTGCCGTCCGGATCCGTGAAGTACTTTGGGTCCACAAGCGGCTTATCCGTTGGATCCGAAGAAGCCAACCGGACGGTTCCCTTGCTCGCCGGCCGGGCGGTATTGGGTGCAAAACAGAACGCCCGTTCGGGCTTGGGCAGCTCGTCGAAAGGTTCGGTGTGGAGCCAGTAGGTGAAGTGCCCGAAGGTAGCCTGAAGGCTGTAATCACCTTCGTTGAAAACGTCCGCATAAACCCCGAGATCCAGTCCATTGATGCTCTGACCAGGGTCCTTCGTCGACTCCCAAATGACCGGGGTTTCGATGTGGTCGGCGAGGTTGGAGCCAACAGCAGGAAGGTCTTTCACCACCTCGATCCCGTGTTCGCGGAGGTGCTCAGCTGGGCCGACGCCCGAAAGCATCAACAGCTTTGGCGTATCGATGGCGCCGGAAGAAACTATAATCTCGCGTTTCGCACGGAACACGCCCTTGTCCGTCTGGACAGCCACGGCCCGCTCACCTTCGAAAACAATACGGTGAGCCATGGTTTCAAGCTGCAGATGAAGATTGGAAGCCAGATCTGAGAGAGGAAAGAGATAGGCGACAGCAGTCGAAACGCGAACCCCATTGTCCTCGTTCAAGAGGACCCAGGAAATTCCCTCACGATAGTCACCTTTTGTGTTATCGATGGTTTCCAGCCCCTGCTCATTGGCAGCAGCCAGGAATGCCTGTGAAAGCTCGGCTTCCTTGGTA
The DNA here is from genome assembly GCF_042674585.1 of Arthrobacter sp. NPDC057013. Taxonomy (NCBI): domain Bacteria; kingdom Bacillati; phylum Actinomycetota; class Actinomycetes; order Micrococcales; family Micrococcaceae; genus Arthrobacter; species Arthrobacter sp. NPDC057013. Next base: position 12,577 of record NZ_JBHUSE010000024.1, on the reverse strand, counting down.
ACAGCGTGAACACGCATGTCCTTGAAAACCTGGTCGAAGTACGGTGCAACGCTTTGGCTATCCCACCCGGTGGCCCCAAGGGCACTCCACCTATCCATGTCCGTGTCGGGGGCACGCAGGGCCCAGCAGTCGTTATGTGCGCTGCACCCGCCCAGCATCTTCGCCCGGCTCATGCGGAGCCGGGAATTGCCCCGTTCCTGTTTGACGATTGGGTAGTCATAGTCATACTTGGGGTCACCGACAAGGCCCAGCGACTCCTTAAGCATCAGGACTTTCTTGTCGTCTTCGTAAGCTGGACCTCCCTCAATCACACAGACGCTGATGGCCGGGTCGTCGGCGAGTTTGCGTGCTATAAGCGATCCGGCTGTTCCGCCCCCAACGATGACGTAGTCGAATTCGTGCATGTTGTCCTCCATAAGCCACTACCTTTCAAGATGCGCGCCAAAGTGCTACGGCAGCTGGAGCTCCCGGGGAATGCGTCGGGAGCTTACGTAGCAAGGCCTAGGCCGGAGTCCGAGCTCTAAGATCGGCAAGCTGAACTCACCCTATGAGATGAGACACAATGCCAGTACTGGAACATGCACGGCGCTGCCACTTCCGTCTCGGATACTTTCCAGTCGTCCTGGGTGTTCAAGCGCAAGCCAGCAGCAGGTACACGAATGACCGTCTGGATGTCCTCTGATGTTCGGGAACGCACGACCGCTGGGATACTTTTGAACGTTCTTCTGCCCGGGCGAGCACACCCGCGTCCGAACAGTAGCCATTGCCACTTCTTTTAAGGCATAACAGTCCCACCAGGCGGTTCCGATCATCGGTAACGGCCAGCCGGCGTCGCCCCTTCAACTGCAATAGGCTTGTTGCCGCGCTAAGAAGGGAATCTGGCTTGGTGGTCCGGCCGATGAGCGTACCGCACTTGCTTGCGGGAGTATCTCCATCAACAGTTAGCGGAACATCCGCCCGTTCGATCGTTGTGACGAGGCGGTGCTCTGCGTCAACGACCAATGCCATGTGAATGTGGTCGTCCTCAAATTCGGATCGGACCTGGCTGACAGTGGTGCGAAGCCCGAGCGTCTTGGGCATTGTCACCATGGCGTCCCTGACCAGCATTGGCCCTTCCGGCTTTTCGATTTGCGTTTTTTCTAGCGCCTGCATGAATATAACCCTCCTGCAACTGATGCCCTCGATACCAGAATTACTCCAGACGCTGGGTATCTGTCCTCGCCTCCTGCCAGAAATTGCGAGGTAGGCGTTGAAAAACACGCTGTACGGCGCGCCAACCTGCGCACCCCGCGTGTCCGGACGAAGCCAACGAGAGCAGGCACATTCCGTGACTTGCGTGGCGAGTTCCGCTGCCGCAAGGACCCCGCACACGCTAAGAATGCCATTAACTAGCCAGGTCAGTATGGTTAATACACCGGTGACGGACTACGACACCGGTGCAATGTCCACCAGCAGATGTCCCGCACCCCCGTTCCATCCGCACTTAACCACAAACTCTTAAGCGCGAAGTGAACTACCTCCACCCCTCCCCGGGAGTCTCCGATGGTAGTTCTTGGAGTTCCAACGATCACAGCATGGCGGTATCGGCCCTTCTCCAATTCTTGCATCAACGGCCACGACCTAACGTTGGTGCAAATCTACCGAACCGCCTGATCAGCGTTCCTGGCACGGACGTGCTAGAGCAACAGCCAACCAGCGGCAGTCACTAGGACAGCACCCAAGGAAACGGAACCATGCGCACGCATTTGACACACTGGGGAGCCTTTGAAGCCGAGAGCGACGGAAAGGCTTTGCGGTCTGTCAGGCCCTGGTCCCAGGATCCAGACCCGCGCGACCTTTTGGACAACGTAGCCTCTGCACAACACCATCCGACTCGTGTATTGCGCCCGGCAGTTCGTGCCGGGTGGTTGGAGCATGGGCCGGGAACCGGCTCCGGCCGAGGAAATGAACCCTTTGTAGAGGTTTCATGGGACCGGGCAATTGAGCTGGTCAGTGCAGAACTGGGACGCGTCTACTCAGAAAAAGGCCCTTCGGCTGTTTACGGATGTTCATATGGGTGGGCCAGTGCCGGCCGGTTTCACCATGCGCAAAGTCAAATCCACAGATTCCTCAACTCTCTGGGAGGATATGTTGCCGGCGTAACGGACTACAGCTACGGCGCCTCTGGGGTGCTTCTGCCACACATCATCGGAGTCACCCCCGATCAGGTCATGGCGCGTGCAACGTCGTGGGAAGTCGTAAGCGACAAAACAGAGCTTTTCATCGCCTTCGGTGGACTTTCCGAGAAGAACAGCGGAATTGGCCCTGGCGGAATTGGGCGTCATGTCGCCAGAGACGGGATCCGGAAAGCAGTGGCCCGAGGGTGTCGATTCATTGATGTGACGCCCATCGCGGACGATACGTATAAAGAAGCGGACGCAGAGTGGATTGCGCCGCTGCCCGGTAGCGACGCGGCCCTAATGCTGGCACTCGCGTATGTGCTGGATGCTGAAAACCTTGCTGACCGCGATTTCCTTTCTCGGTACTGTGTCGGTCTGGACAAGTTCCTGCCGTACCTCCGGGGTGAGGTTGACGGCGTTCCAAAGGACGCACTATGGGCTGAGAAGCTCACGACCATCCCTGCGACTCGAATTGTCCAATTGGCGCGCGAAATGGCTGCCTCACGGACCATGATTAATCTCAGTTGGTCTATGCAGCGGCAGCAGCACGGTGAGCAGCCCATTTGGCTTGGGGTCACGCTCGCCGCGATGCTTGGCCAGATAGGACTGCCTGGCGGAGGTTTCCAGCACGGTTATGGTTCTTCCGCAGATGTAGGACTGCCCTTGCGAGTCTCCAGCGCGCCGTCATTCCCGCAAGGTCGCAACCCTGAGACTTCATATATTCCGGTGGCAAGAATATCGGACATGCTGCTCGAGCCAGGCACCCAGATCGACTTCAACGGCCAGCGAATCACCTTACCGAAGATCGAGCTGATCTACTGGGCCGGCGGTAACCCGTTCCACCATCATCAGGATTTGGCCCGATTCCGGGAGGCCTGGGCCCAACCAGCAACTGTTATCGTGAATGAACAGTTCTGGACCAGCACGGCAAGGCACGCTGACATAGTGCTTCCAGCAACAATGTCAATCGAGCGGAATGATTATGGAGCCGGCCGTAACGACCCCTCATTTTTTCCGATGCATGCACTCACGGCACCTCCAGGCAGCGCACGGGACGACTACGACATTTTCGCCGCCATAGCAGACAAACTCGGACGGGCAGAAACGTTTACGGAGAACCGGGACACGATGGGCTGGCTCCGCCACCTGTACGGGGGATGGAGAACCAAGCTTGGCGAACGGGGCGTCGATGTCGTTGATTTCGACACCTTTTGGGAAGCAGAAAAGATTGAGATTCCGATCATTGAACCGCGCCAGGTTCTGTTCTCTGACTTCCGGCACGATCCGGAGATGCACCCGCTCGCCACGCCTAGCGGCAAGATCGAAATCTTTTCCTCGACTATAGCCGGCTTCGGTTATGCCGATTGCCCAGGACACCCCGTGTGGATCGAACCTGACGAATGGCTCGGCTCGACCGGCCCCTACCCATTGCACCTAATCGCTAACCAGCCAAAGACAAAACTTCACAGCCAACTCGACATCGGCGCCACCAGTCAGAAATCCAAAATCCAGGGACGAGAACCAATTCGGATGAACCCTGATGATGCCGCCGCGCGTAGCCTTGAAGACGGACAGGTTGTACTGGTGCGGAATGACCGCGGAAGTTGCTTGGCCGGCCTTGCGATCAGCGCTTCCCTACGACCGGGCGTCGTTCAGCTTTCAGCCGGGGCCTGGTACGACCCTGCACCGAATGACCCTTCCTTCTGCCGGCACGGGAACCCCAACGTGCTCACAGCAGACAGACCATCCTCAAGCCTTTCACAGGCTACGACAGCACAGCACGCGCTCGTCGAGGTCGAAGCTTGGTCGGGTGAAGTCCCCGATCTCACGGTGACAGTTCCACCCGAACTGATCCGAGAGGTATAGCATTTTCAGCGGATACACAAGGCATCACCGCCTCCGGCCCCCTGGACTTGCATTCTCTTCGTGGCTGGGGGCATCCACGCCCAAACTTGTGGCCATTACGCCCCTCAGGGGGAAACAAGGATGAGATCCATTCGACGCCCTGGCCAGGATTGGGGGCTATACAAGTTTGCAGGTGTTTCGCTGGCTAATGTCTTATGGATCGTCCTGAATATAACTGCTTGAGTGTGACTAGGGATGCAAGACGGCGGCCTTAGGGTCGACCGCGATTTCACCTAGCATCAGCGAATCGGAATGAAGGATACCAATGTCCACTGGAGACCAAGGATTTAGGAGCGCCACTGGCGTCCATCTTGGCAAGCGGCGTCTGAAAGTAAGCGACATCCGCATTGTCAACAAGGCCGCCCTGAGGCGCGCTGTCGCCGGAACAGTCGTCGGAAACATTATTGAATGGTATGAGTTCGGAGTATTTGCCTACCTCATAACCGTAATGGGCCCCGTCTTCCTGCCGCAGGCCGACCCTACAGTCCAGGCTCTGTACCTATACGGGACATTTGCAGTTACGTTCGTTGCCCGACCCCTGGGCGGCGTATTCTTCGGATGGCTGGGAGACAGGATCGGGCGGCGGAAGGTCCTCACGTTCACGTTGCTCCTGATGTCCGTCGCCACCTTTGCTACCGGCCTGCTCCCGGGCTACGCCGTCATCGGGCTATGGGCCCCGGCGCTCCTCGTGTTCCTGAAACTGCTGCAAGGGTTCTCGGCCAGCGGAGAATACACCGGTGGTGCGACTTTCCTGAGCGAATACGCCCCGGATAGGCGACGAGGTTTCTATGTTGGATTCATGGGCTCCAGTTACCTCGGATTCGCCTTTGGAGCCGGTTTGGTAGCTGTACTACAGCTGAGCCTTGGTCAGGACGCGATGCAGTCCTTCGGCTGGCGTATTCCGTTTCTCATCGCTGGGCCGCTTGCCGTCATAGCTCTTTATTTCCGCTATCGGATCGAAGAGTCACCTACCTTCAGTGCCGTCTTGAAAGAGCGGGCTGAGGAATCCCGGAAAACCGGTGAGTTGGCAAAAAACCCGGGTATCGTGCAGGTCATTCGGACCCACGGGCGCTTCATTCTGCCGGGAATGGGCGTTGCAGCTGCCGGCAACGTCATTGCCTACACCCTGACGTCGTTCACTCCCACGTATCTGAACCAGACGCTCGGGTTCCAAGGATCCCTCGGCACTCTTGTGATCTTTCCCCTGTTCGTCCTCGCAGCCTTTGCAACCCAGTTCTTTGCCTCGCTCTCGGACAAGATAGGCAGGAAGCGGATCTTGTACACCGGCGCCATCCTCGGCGTCGTGCTTCCGATTCCGGCGTTCATGATGATGGGGTCCGGCGAGGTCTGGGGCGCACAGCTCGGGACACTCTTCATCATGATCTGCGCGACTCTCTTTTCGTCAAGCTACGCTTCTTCGCTGCCCGAGCAGTTCCCGACTCCGTCGCGTTCGAGTGCCCTCGGGCTCGCATACAACGTCGGAAATGCTGCCTTTGGCGGCACAGCTCCACTGGTTGTTGCGGCGCTTATCGGAGTCACAGGGAACAAGATGGTGCCCGCTTACTACCTGATGGGCGCTGCCGTTCTGGGACTAATTTCCGTCTTTTTCCTCAAAGAAACAAGTAGGAAACCACTAAACGGGTCCATGCCCAATGTGGAAACAAAGGAAGAGGCTCAACACCTCGTTGATACCCAGGACACCAACAACCTCCTCAACCCCGCGGAAATGCCTCTTACCCTAGTTGCTCATTCAGGCACCGGGCGTGGAACGCGCAGTTAACCGCTCAGAGCGGCCCTTGGGTATCGAGCGGGCCGACCTGCCGGGGGACGTATTTAAAAATGACTGCATCTGCAGTAGCAATGACCTCAATGTCGACATGAACTAAATCGAGGGTGCCGGGACCCCACTCCAGGAGCACCAATGCCGCCACTCTCGCAGCTGGGTGCCGCGGCAACCCACAACGTAGGGACTGCTAGCCCAGTGGACCTTACTGGTTATGTATACAAGGAATCCTTTTCTACAAAACATTCGCGATTTCTGGGGTTAAACAAAACCGAAATGCAGCGCAGTCGACCAAAGGTATCGGGAAGACGGCCTATCAATGAGCAGGAAGGCCGCCGCAACCCCGAACTCAACAGGGGCGGGCACATTTGAATCAATGACGATCAGCAAATTCTGGCCGGATTCACGCCGACGTCGTCGAGAATTCCGCGCTAGGCAGTGTTTGCTGTCGGGCGCGCAGGACAAAGAGTAAATGCAGTTGTGACCGCAGCGGAAGCCGCAGCGTGATGAATAAGAGAGAGAGCAAACGTGACAAGAATTGGCATCGTGGCCGAGTTGGGTCATGAGAAGAGGGTGGCGGCGACGCCCGCAACCGTTAGTCAAATAATTCAGTTGGGCTACGAAGTCGTCGTCGAAAAGGGCGCCGGCGAAGCAGCGTCTTTCCTTGATGAGGCATACGTTGCTGCTGGCGCCTTGATTGTTGGCGCAGACGACGCCTGGGGCAGTGCGATCGTGCTGCGGATAAATCCGCCCAGTGAGGAAGAGATCGCCCGGTTGGCGGATGGTGCAACTCTGATTGGAATGCTCGCGCCTGGCCTCAGGCCGGATCTCGTGGAGGCTTTGGCAGCGCGTCCGATCACCGCGCTGGCGCTCGATGCTGTTCCGCGTATCTCCCGGGCGCAGTCAATGGACGTCCTGAGCTCGATGGCAAACATTGCCGGCTACCGGGCTGTGATCGAGGCGGCGCACGAATTCGGCAGGTTTTTCACCGGGCAGGTCACTGCGGCGGGCAAGGTCCCGCCGGCGAAAGTCCTCGTGGCGGGAGCTGGCGTCGCCGGGTTGGCCGCCATCGGGGCAGCAAGCAGCCTAGGAGCCATTGTTCGTTCCACGGATCCGCGGCCCGAGGTCGCAGATCAGGTGAAGTCCATCGGCGGGACCTACCTCAAGGTTGAGGTAGAAGAGGAAATGAAGTCTTCCGATGGGTACGCCAAAGCAACCTCGGAGGCATACAACCGGCGCGCCGCCGAAATCTACTCAGAGCAAGCGCGTGATGTCGACATCATCATCACCACGGCCTTGATCCCCGGCCGGCCAGCACCGAAACTGCTCACGGCCGACGACGTCGCCGCGATGAAGCCGGGCAGTGTCATCGTGGATATGGCCGCTGGGCAGGGCGGAAACGTTGAAGGCTCCGTGGCCGGGGAACGTATCGTCACGGAAAACGGCGTGATCATACTCGGCTACACCGATCTCCCTTCCCGGCTGCCGGCCCAGGCCTCGCAGCTGTACGGGACCAACCTGCTAAACCTCCTCAAGCTGCTCACAAAGGACAAAGACGGTCAGCTGAGGCTCGACTTCGACGACGTTGTGCAGCGATCAGTGACAGTAGTACGCGAGGGAGAAAAAACCTGGCCACCGCCCCCCGTCCAGGTCTCGGCGGCACCCGTTGCGCAAGCGGAAGCCACTCGCGCCGGTGCGCGCTCCGCCGACAAAGCGGAAAAGAAGGCGGGGCTGGGCGCTGGCGGCAAAGCCGGTCTTATCGCCGCAGGAATCGCTGTCCTCTTTGGCATCAACGCTGTTGCTCCGGCACCGCTGCCGCAGCACTTCACGGTGCTGCTTTTGTCCATCGTGGTCGGATTCTACGTCATCGGCAAAGTCCACCACGCCCTACACACACCGCTGATGTCCGTCACCAACGCAATTTCCGGAATTATCGTCGTCGGTGCGTTGCTGCAAATCACTTCAGAAAGCCTCATCGTGCAGGCCCTGTCCGCTGTCGCCGTCCTGCTTGCCAGCATCAACATTTTCGGCGGCTTCGGCGTCACCCGGCGCATGCTCGCCATGTTCTCGGCCGGGAAGGCACGTTCATGAGCGCCGCCACGCACGCAGCAGCAGCAACGCTTACAAGGAGCTCTACCGTGACTGACACCGTCTCCGGTCCGTTGACCGCCGACTCCATCGCGGGGGCGGCCTACATCGTTGCGGCCCTGCTGTTCATCCTCAGCCTTGCCGGGCTGAGCAAGCACGAGAAAGCCCGCGCCGGGGTCGTCTACGGCATCACCGGCATGGTCATCGCCCTCGCCGCCACCATCTGGCTGACACTCCAGGACGCCTGGGGCACCGGCCACGCCCTCACCGGGCTGGGACTGCTCGTCGCCGCAGTCGCCATCGGCGGGGCCATCGGACTCTGGCGCGCCCGGGTGGTCGAAATGACCGGCATGCCCGAGCTCATCGCCCTGCTTCACAGTTTCGTTGGCCTCGCCGCCGTGCTCGTCGGGTGGAACGGTCACCTCGAAGCCCCTGCGTTGTCTTCGGACCTGATGGCGATCCACCACGCAGAGGTCTTCATCGGCGTGTTCATCGGCGCGGTGACCTTCACCGGCTCGATCGTCGCGTTCCTGAAACTCTCCGCACGGATGAAATCCTCACCGCTGATGCTGCCGGGCAAAAACGCGATCAACCTCGGCGCCCTCGCCGCGTTCATCGCCCTGACGGTCTGGTACGTCAACGACTCCCAGCTCTGGCTCCTCATCGTCGTCACCGTCCTTGCCCTGGGGCTGGGCTGGCACCTGGTGGCCTCCATCGGCGGCGGCGACATGCCCGTGGTTGTGTCCATGCTCAACAGCTACTCAGGTTGGGCCGCAGCCGCGGCGGGCTTCCTGCTGAACAACGACCTGCTCATCATCACCGGCGCCCTGGTGGGTTCCTCGGGCGCGTACCTGTCGTACATCATGTGCAAGGCCATGAACCGGTCCTTCATCTCCGTGATCGCCGGCGGGTTCGGCATCGCCGCCCCCGCCAGCAAAGGGGAAACGGACCAGGGCGAGCACCGCGAGATCACGGCCGAGGCGACAGCGGAAATGCTCACCAACGCGTCCAGCGTTGTCATCACCCCCGGCTACGGAATGGCCGTCGCCCAAGCCCAGTACCCCGTGGCCGAACTCGCCCACCAGCTCCGTGAGAAGGGTGTGAACGTCCGGTTCGGCATCCACCCGGTCGCCGGGCGCCTTCCAGGGCACATGAACGTCCTCCTTGCCGAAGCCAAAGTCCCGTACGACATCGTCCTGGAAATGGACGAAATCAACGACGACCTCGGGGACACCTCCGTGGTCCTGGTCATCGGGGCCAACGACACCGTCAACCCCGCCGCCGCCGAAGACCCCGGCAGCCCCATCGCCGGGATGCCCGTCCTCAAAGTCTGGGAAGCCGAGAACGTCATCGTGTTCAAACGCTCCATGGCCGCCGGCTACGCCGGCGTCCAAAACCCCCTGTTCTTCCGGGACAACTCCCAAATGTTGTTTGGCGACGCCAAACAACGAGTCGAGGACATCCTCCGGGCGTTCTAAAGGGAAGCTGCGAATCCCAGCCGAATCTGTTAGCTATGGCGGCTGCCGGAGTATCTCCTCCGGTAGTCGCCTTAGCGTATTTAACAAGGCGAGGCGTCGGTATCGAGTGTCTCAGGGCCGTTGTGTCGTGACGATCCCTGACTGCTTACTGGATGGCGTGCGGGGGTCTTGTTAGTGGGTTGCGCCGAGTTCGACGAGCAGGACGCCACCGATTACGAGGATTATTCCAAGGCCCATTAGCCAGGTGAGCGGTTCGTTGAACAGGAACTTGGAGATGATGGCTGTGAGAGCGACCCCTGCTGCTGCCCAGATACCGTAGGACACGCCCAGGGGAAGGCCATTAGCTAAGGTGAGGGTGAGCATCATGAAGGCGACGAGGTAGCCGGCGGCAACCCCGCCATACCAGCGTCTATTGTCGACAGCGAGGCGAAGGCTAACAGTGCCGGCGACTTCAAAGATGATTGCGCCGGCGAGGAACACGTAGGCCATTACGCAGACTCGGCTTTCTTGTGTCCGGCTTGCACTCCGAGTTCGACGCATAGGACCCCGGCGACGATGACCACGATGCCGACACCCATGAGGAGGGTGAGCGGCTCATTGAAGATGGCGAGCGAGCCGATTGCGGTCAGTGCGACGCCGCTTGCTCCCCAGATGCCGTAGGCGACACCTAGCGCCATGCCGGCGCGGAGCACTGCGGCAAGCAGGGCGAATGCCCCGAGGTAGCCAGCGGCTACGATGACGTACAGGGCAGGATGTTCGAGCGCACCCTTGAGCGACAGTGTTGCAGTCACTTCTGCCAGGATGGCGGCAGCCAGAAGCAGCCACCCTTTGGTGGTCCTGTTCATTAGATGGTTCCTTTAGGGTGAGGGTGCTGGGCGATCTATGCAGAATGACGTTTACGAAGAGTGGGGACGATTGTTCGACGCTCTGCAGCCAAGGGGCTGCTCTGAGCTTGGATCGCCAGCGAGACGGCCAGAGCACCCAGTTCTTCGTAGGGCTGCCGGATCGTGGTTAGTGGAGGATCGGTGAGCTTGGCCGATTCCTCATCGTCGTAGCCGACCACGGCCACGTCGTCCGGCACCGTTAACCCTGCCCTGCGCAGGGACCGCAAGGCAGGACCTGCCATCCGGTCGTACTCGCAGAACATCCCGTCAAATCGCACGCCGGCAGCGAGCAGGTCGTCGAGCTCCTTGAAGGTGAACGGCGGGTCGCCTGCCGGGTTCTCACACTTGAGGATCAGTTGTTCATCGACTTCGATGCCCGCGGATTCATGGGCGTCTCTGTAACCTTGAATTCGTTGATCTACGAAGTCAGCCTTCCATGTGTTGCCGACGTACGCGACCCTTTGCAGGCCTTGGGAGAGCAGGTGTTCGGTTGCCATTCGGCCACCTGCTCGATTGTCTACCGACACGGTTGGAAGAATCGGCTGAGTCACCGTGTCGTCTACGGAGACGACCGGAAGGCGAAGCGCCCAGGCGGCCTCCAGCACCTCGCGGCTCGCGCCGTATCCGAGGACTATCACTCCATCTGTGGGCACGTTACTGAGGGCCAAAATGGTCCCTGCAGGGCCGTCCCGCCGCTCGCCCACCGGATGAACAAGGAGGTGGTAGCCGTGCTCTTCTGCGGCGTTGTACGCACTACGCACCACCGGCTCCCACCAGCCCCATTCGAAGTCAGGAATGATGACACTTAGAGCCCGGTAGTCGCCGGATCGCAATGCGCGGGCTGCTAGGGAGGGCCGATAACCCAGTTCATCGGCGATCTTGCGGATACGCTCCCGCGTTGCGGGACTAACATCCCGGTGTGGTTCTGCCGCCAGGGCCCGCGAGACGGTGGCTACGCCGACTCCAGCCCGTTTTGAAACGTCCGCGAGCGTGATCCTATTACGCGTCATCCGGCACCTCCTGCAGCAAGCGTTGACAGTTTGGGAACTGAGGGTTTACCTTAGCAACATCCCTTCCGGTAACGATACCGGTAACGTTTCAGTAGGACAAGCCAAGGATGTCTTCCCATGACTGCACTCCCTCCCGAGTCGGAATCTCCGCTCGTGACCACCTTTCAGGGGGCGGCGTTTGCCGCTCCTAAGCCGCTTCCGCGCGTCGGGCCCCTGTTCATCGGCGTGTATGCGCTGGCGATGTTCGGTATCTGGATGGCGATCAACCTCCCGGCCACCGTGACGGTGGCGCTGCGAATCGGCGAGATTGACCCCGCAAACAAGACCACGACGTATTCCATGGTCGCCGGCATTGGGACGCTGGTCGCGGTACTGGCCAATCCCTTCTTCGGCCGGCTCAGTGACCGCACCAGGAGCAGGTTCGGCCGCCGTCGCCCGTGGATCGTAGTCGGCCTCGCCGGTACAACCGTCGGAGCCGCGGTTATCGGCCTGAGCGACTCAATACCGATGTTGATCCTCGGATGGATTCTCATGCAGGCTTTTATCAACGCCGCAATCGCAGCGACGCTCGCCATCGTTGCGGACCGGATCCCCGAATCCCAGCACGGCCTCGTCGGGGCACTCTCCGGCACGGCCTCCGCCGCGTCCACCGTGGTGGGAATCTTTTTCATCCAGGCGTTTCCCACGAGCATCCTCGCGCAAATCGGGCTCCCGGTAGCCATCGCGATCGTCTTCGGGCTCGCCCTGGTTGCCCTGATGAAGGACGACAAGCCGGCCGCAGGCGAACGTACGCCGTTAACCCCCAAGGAGTTCGCCGGCAGCTTTTATATCAACCCGCGCAAATCCCCGGACTTCGCCTGGTTCCTGCTCGCATTCCTGCTAATCAATCTCGGCTTCGGCGTCATGGCAACATACGCGGTGTACTACCTGCAGGACCAGATCAAGATTGCCGAGGCTGACCTGCCAGGGACTCTCTTCGTCACCTTCCTGCTCAGCGGCCTCGTCGCGCTAGTCGTTGCCCCCTTGGCCGGCTGGATCAGCGACAAGACCGGGCGGCGCAAACCACTCTTTGTCCTCGCTGCTGTCCTCACGGCCACCGGGATGGGCGTGATCGTTCTCGCACAGGACGCCACGATGTTCATCATTGGGCAGACGCTGGGAGCTGGTCTTGCCGCCGGCATCCTTTTCGGCATCTATATCGCCTTCGCAGTAGCAACACTCAAAGACACATCCACGGTCGGGAGGGACCTCGGCATTGTGAACATCGCCT
>NZ_JBHUSE010000023.1:0-85659 GCF_042674585.1 Arthrobacter sp. NPDC057013 | reverse complement strand
ACCACGGGGGTGGGCGGCCCGGCAATTCAACCAATTCATAAAAAATCGGTATCAACAAACTTGGCACACTATTGAGTTCTCAAACAACAGACACATTCGAATACTTCTCGAAATTTCCAATTGAATAATTGGAATTCGCATTTCGTATTTCTTCGCCGCGATGTTTCTAGCTTATTTCATTCATTTTCACTTTGCAAATCCGGGTTATTCACCCGGTATTCACACAATGAATGAATCCGCCCAGCACCAAGCAAAGCTTTTCTTCAAACATGTTCGTAGTTGAAGAATTGCTTCTTAGTGAAGGGGGTTTGTCACCACTCAGCGGCGGCGACTCAGAAGACATTACACGCTCCCCCGCGGCCGTGCAAATCGGCTGCGGAGGAGCGTGCATTTTGCCTGTTCCGGTGCTAAGCGTTCAAATGCTAGGCCCCGGATACCTGAACCGTGGCCAGGTTCTTCTTGCCGCGGCGGAGGAGCAGGTACTTGCCGTGCAGCAGCTGGGACGGAGAGATCACAGCGTCCGGGTCCGTGACCTTGGCATTGTTGACGTAGGCGCCGCCCTCGCCGACCACGCGGCGCGCGGCGGACTTGCTGTCCGACAGCCCCGAGGCAACCAGCAGGTCGATGATGCCGAGGCCCGTTCCGTCCACTGAAGCGGACGGCAGTTCGGCAGTCGCCGCCGCGAGCGTCTGCTCGTCGAGCACCGAAAGATCGCCGTTGCCGAAAACAGCCGCAGAAGCAGCAATGACCTTTTCGGTGGCTTCGGCTCCGTGAACCAGCGCCGTCACTTCGTAGGCGAGCTTCCGCTGCCCTTCGCGGGCGAACGGGCGCTCGGCCACAGCCACAGCAATCTCCTCGATCTCGGCCCGGGTCAGGAACGTGAACACCTTCAGCCTGTCCACAACATCCGCGTCGGCGGTGTTCAGCCAGAACTGGTAGAAGGTGTACGGGCTGACCATGGCCGAATCCAGCCAGATGGCGTTGCCCTCGCTCTTGCCGAACTTGGTGCCGTCGGCGTTGGTGATGAGCGGAGTGCCCAGTGCATGGACCGTCTTACCCTCCACCTTGCGGATGAGCTCGGTGCCGCTGGTGAGGTTGCCCCACTGGTCGGATCCGCCGGTCTGCAGCATGCAGCCGTAGTCACGGTAGAGCTGGAGGTAATCCATGCCCTGCAGGATCTGGTAGCTGAACTCCGTGTAGCTGATGCCTTCCTCCGAGCTGAGGCGGGAAGCGACGGCGTCCTTGCGCAGCATCGTGCCCACGCGGAAGTGCTTGCCGACCTCGCGGAGGAAGTCGATCGCGCTCAACGGCGCAGTCCAGTCGAGGTTGTTGACCATCCGGGCGGCGTTGGCGCCGTCGAAGCTGAGGAAACGGCGGACCTGTGCCTGCAGGTAACCGACCCACTCCGAAACGGTGTCCTTCGTGTTCAGGGTGCGTTCCGCCGTCGGACGGGGGTCGCCGATCAGCCCGGTGGAACCGCCCACGAGGCCCAGCGGCTTGTGGCCGGCCAGCTGGAGGCGCCTCATGAGAAGGAGCTGGACCAGGTTTCCCAGGTGCAGGCTCGGCGCCGTGGGGTCGAATCCGCAGTAATACGTGACCGGTTCCCCGGCGAGGAGCTTTTCCAGTTCCACCTCATCGGTGGATACGTGGACAAGGCCGCGCCATTTGAGCTCCTGCCAGATGTTGGCGAAGCTGGGGTCGTTCTGCTGGGATTCGAGGTCGTTTAGTTGTGACACGCCTTCTAAGTTAGCAGGATCAGGGCCACGCCGACCCCCGTGAAGGGCAGGAAGCAGGCCGGGCCGCGATCGGCCGGGCCTGCACGGAAACCCTAACGCTCGATGCCTGCCGGAACGTCCGCGGCCGCGATCAGCCGAAGCCGCTGGGTGGGGCGGGTCATGGCGACGTACAAGTCGCCCACCCTGCCGTGCTCGTGGTTCAGCATGACGCTCGGCTCCAGGACCACGACGCCGTCGAACTCAAGTCCCTTCGCCTCCCGCGGACTGATGACCACCACGTCCTGTTCATAGCTGCCGGCACCTGTGCCCAGCCGGGAACCGTACTCGGCACGCAGCGCCACCGTGGCTTCCCGCAGCAGGTCGCCGTCGGCAATCACGGCGAGCAGGCCGCCGTCGAGCGCTTCGAGCTCCTCGGGAAGGACCTCCACCAGCCGGGCTACCAGGCCGCCATGCTCCACGCGGTCGATGATTGGCGACCAGCGACCCTCCCGGACGGCCTTCGGGGCGGAAACCACCAGGCCGGCGGCGTTGGCCATGCGCGCCGCCGCTTCGGCAATCTGCGACGGCGTCCGGTAGTTCACCGTCAGCTCCTCCAGCTGCCAGCGGTCGCCGAACATCGGGGCGAGTGCCCCCTGCCAGGACTTGGCGCCCGCCACGGAACTGGTCTGGGCGATGTCACCCACGATGGTGAAGGACTTGAGCGGGCACCGCCGGACCAGGAGCCGCCACTGCATGGGCGACAGTTCCTGTGCCTCGTCGACGACGATGTGGCCGAAGGCCCAGGTGCGGTCGCTGGTGGCGCGCTCTGCGGCCGTCAGCCGGGCCTCGCGTTCCTCGTTCTGTTCTACGAGTTCCTCGGCGGACATCAGGACATCGACGCCGGCCGACTCCATGTTGACCAGGGTCTGCCGGGCGTTGGCCAGGGCACGGGCCCGGTCCTGCTCCTGCTGGGCGAGGCCGCGGCCTGCCGCGGGGTCCAGTTCGCCCAGGAGCTCTGCTGCTTCGTCGAGCAGGGGGACGTCGGCCTCGGTCCAGGGGGCATCGGGGGCCCGCAGCAGCAGCTCGCGTTCCCTGGCGGTGAGGCCAGGGGTGCAGGCTTCGAGGAGGGCGGGCTTACTGAGGAGCTCGCTTACCAGCTTCTCGGGCGTCATCGGCATCCAGCACAGATTGAGCGCGACGCGCACGTCGCGGGCCGTCCGCACGTCCTCGGCCAGGTACGAGCGGTCGGCGTTGTTGCCGATGTTGCCAGCCTCGACCAGTTCGGTCATCTGCTCGGTCAGCTCGCGGAGCAGGATCTTGACGAACGTGACGCGGGCCTCGTTGTGCGGCTTGCCGGTGGAGCGCGCGCGTTCGCGGGCACGCCGGACCTGGCGGGGCGTGAGGGTCAGCTTGCGGCCGTCGACCTCCAGGATCCGGTTTTCGGCCGGAATGCGCTGCCGGTTGGCCACGGCGTTGGCGATGACCTCGGCCATCTCCAGCCTGCCCTTGATGGCGGCGACATCCGCTTCCTGTTCCGGTACCGCGTTGATGCCAGGCATGAGCCGGCCGAGGCTGGCCATGACCACGCCGGTTTCACCCAGCGACGGCAGGACGCGTTCGATATATTTCATGAAGGACGACGACGGGCCCACCAGCAGCACGCCGGCGGACTTTAGCCGGTCGCGGTGCGTGTACAGCAGATAGGCGGCACGGTGCAGGGCCACGGCGGTCTTGCCGGTGCCCGGCCCGCCCTGGACCACGAGGGCCCCGGAGATGGAGGACCGGATGATGCGGTCCTGCTCGGACTGGATGGTGCCCACGATGTCCGACATGCGGCCGGTGCGTTTGGAGTTCAGCGCTGCCAGCAGGGCACCCTCGCCCTGCAGCGAGTCGGCGTCGGAAAGCATGTCGGCGTCCAGGACGTCGTCCTCGATGGCCTTGACCTCGCGGCCCTGCAGGATCAGGTGCCGGCGCCGGCGCACGCCCTGCCGGTCAAAGGCGGTGGCCTGGTAGAAGTGGCCGGCCTCCGGCGCGCGCCAGTCGACCATGAGCCGGACGAGGTCCTCGGTGGTGAGCCCGATGCGGCCGATGTACTGCGCCTCGCCGGAGTCCAGGTCCAGCCGGCCGAACACGAGCCGGTCGTCGACGGCGTCCAGCTGGGCGAGGCGGTCCTCGTACAGGGCCGCGAAGGCGTCACGTTCGGAGACGTTCTGCATGGTGCCGACTGCTCCCGCGCGGCGCACCTGGGCCAGCTGGGCGCGCTTTTCCTCGCGCAGTTCATCAAGCCGGGCATACAGACCGGCTACATAGTCCCGTTCGTGGGCCAAATCGGCGTCGTGCATCGTTCCCCTATCGCAAAAGACAGACCGTCCATTCTATAACCTTTTCGGCTTCCGTGGCGGCTGTTTGAGCTGCTTAAAGCAGGTTATCTGACGGCGCAGCCCGGCGCTCACCGACAAGCCCGCTGGTCAGAGGCGCAGCAGCGACCGCACGCGGTGCCCGGCCAGGGCGGAGCGGCCGCGCAGCTCGCCGAGTTCCATCACCACGCCCACACCCGAGACGTGCACGCCGCAGCGTTCGAAAAGGCGGGCGGCTGCGCCGAGCGTGCCGCCGGTGGCAAGGACGTCGTCCAGAATCAGCACCCGGCTGCCGCGGGCCAGGTCGGTGGTGTGAAGTTCCAACGTGGCGTTGCCGTACTCGAGGGCATAATCCTCGGAGTAAACCTCGCGCGGCAGCTTCCCGGCCTTTCGCACGGTCACCACGCCCTTGCCGGTAGCGTAGGCCGCGGCGGCGGCAAGCAAGAAGCCGCGCGCCTCAACGCCGGCCACGGCGTCGAACTGCCCCTTGAACGGCTCCACGAGTGCATCGACGACTGCCCGGAACGCGGGACCGTCGGCGAAGACGGGGGTCAGGTCCTTGAAGGTGATTCCGGGCTTGGGGTAGTCCGGAACGGTCGCGCAAAGGCCCGTGATGAGTTCGTCCACGGGTACGGGCCTGGGGGCAGGGGCTTGTTCGCTCAGATTCACCCGTCAAGCCTACGCCCGTGGTGCACGCGCCTTCGCAGCCTTATAGCGCGACACGGTGGGGTCGCCGGTAAGCCAGAACCGCCATGGATAATCGTGCGTGCCGCCGTGCCCGGCGACGCCGACCCGTGGCCCGCTGCTGACGTGCGCGGCGGGTGCCGGCGGCAGGACCAGGCCAAACGGTGGCGCCAGGGCGTCCCGCCCGCTGTCCTCGGTGGTCAGTCCGAGTGCTGTGGCCAGCCGGGCCGGGCCGCTGGCCAGATCCTTGGCGGCTTTCGACGTCGGCCGCCGGGCGAGGGCCAGTTCCCGGCCCTCCACGATTTCCCCGGCGCGCAGCAGGACGGCCGAGGCATGGCCGGCCGGACCGCAGACGATGTTGGCGCAGTAGTGCATGCCATAGGTGAAGTAGACGTAGAGGTGGCCGGCGGGACCGAACATGGGGGCGTTCCGGCGGGTGGGGCCGCGGTAGGTGTGCGACCCGGGGTCAGGGTGCAGTGAATCGACCGGGCCCATGTAGGCCTCGAGTTCGGTGATCCGGACGGCCACGGGACCTTCCGCGCTGTGGTGCGTCAGGACGGCGCCAAGGAGCAGCGGGGCTATTTCGCGGGCATCGCCGGAGAGGAACTGCCGCACAGGGCCGCTGGTGGTCATGCCCCGACTCTACCCAAGCCCCTGTTGTCCGCGCCTGGCGCCCGCCGGGGCCCCGCGGAGCACCTCTACGGCCATGTCCGATTTCCGCTAGCACGGCCCCGTGGCGGCTGGCAGGATGGAGTCATGGACTTCTGGCAGCGCTACCGCGCCATCGACGCACGGGACACCCGGTTCGACGGGCAGTTCTTCACGGCGGTGCGGACCACGGGCATCTACTGCCGGCCATCGTGCCCGGCGAGGACACCCAAGGCGGAAAACGTCACCTTCTATGAGACCTCCGCCGCCGCCCACGAGGCCGGGTACCGCGCCTGCAAGCGCTGCCTGCCCGAGGCGGTTCCGGGGACACCGGCCTGGAACCTCCGTTCGGACATTGCCGGCCGGGCCATGCGACTGATCAACGACGGCGTGATCAACCGCGACGGCGTCGAGGGGCTGGCCGCGCGGCTTGGCTATTCGTCCCGCCAGCTGAACCGGATCCTCAGCCACGAGCTCGGCGCCGGTCCCCTGTCCTTGGCCCGTGCCAGCAGGGCGCAGACCGCCCGCACGCTGCTGGTATCCACGGGGATGAAGCTTGCGGACGTCGCCTTCGCCGCGGGTTTCAGCAGCGTCCGGCAGTTCAATGAGACCGTGGCCGAGGTGTTCGACATGACGCCGACCGCGCTGCGCAGCACCGCCCGGCACCATCCGGCTGCTCCCGCCAGCACGTCGCTCACGCTGGCTCTCCCCTACCGCGAGCCGTTCGGCCCCGGTGTTTTCAGCTTCCTGGCCGTCCGCGCCATTCCGGGAATCGAGGCGGGAACCCCAACGTCCTATGCGCGGACACTGCGGCTCCCGCACGGGGACGCGCGGTTCAGCGTGGAATACACCGGCGCAGGCAACGGCAGCGTGGGCGGAAGTTTGGATGGCGGAACTTTGGCGTCCGACGGCGGGCCGCGCCGGCGGCCGCTGGTGCTCACCATCAGCGCGGTGGACCTCCGCGACCTGCCGGCACTGCTGAGCAGGGTCCGCCGGCTTTTTGACCTCGACGCCGATCCCGTCGCCATCGACGGCGCGCTCGGCGCCGATCCCCGGCTGTCGGCATCCGTGGAGGCAGCGCCGGGGATCCGCATGCCGGGTGCCCTGGATCCGCAGGAACTGCTCATCCGGGCCATGGTCGGCCAGCAGATCACGGTGGCCGCCGCGCGCACGGCCCTTACGCAGCTGGCCGCGGCAGGCAGTCCCAGCGCGGCCGCCGGCGACGGCCTTTCCCGGCTGTTCCCGTCCCCCGCTCAGATCGCCGACGCCGGAGCTGAGCTGCTCCGCGGCCCCCAACGCAGGATAGAGTCTCTGCTGGCCGTCGCCACGGCAATGGCCGAAGGGATGTTGGACTTTGGCTACGGGGACGACCTGCCCGGCCTTTCCGCCAAGCTGCTGCCGTTGCCCGGCGTCGGGCCATGGACCGTGGGCTATGTGGCCATGCGGGTCCTCGGTGCACCGGACGTTTTCCTCGCCAACGACGCCGCGGTGCGCAACGGAATCCGGGCGCTGACCGGCGGCGCCAGCCCAATATCCGGCAGCAGCGGAAGTGGCACCGCGACGCCGTCGGACCCACCGTCGTCGGACATCCCGTCATCGGAGCTTCTGTCTTCGGACTTCCGCGAAGTCAGCCCGTGGCGTTCGTACGCCACCATGCACCTCTGGCGGGCGGCCGCGAACAACTCCAGAACCCCTGCCCCGCGGGGCGCTGACAACCACATCGATTCAATGAAAGAAGCCGCGCAATGAAAGCCCAGCTCCTGACCATGTCCACGCCGGACGGGCCGTTCACGATCATCGCCCGCGACGGCGTGGTGCTCGCCTCAGGCTGGACGGCCGACCGCCAGGACCTCACCGGCCAGATCCATCCGGAGCTGCTGCCGGACGCTTATGAACCGGTGGAGCACCTCGGCCCGATTTCTGCGGCGGTGGACGCGTTCTACGCCGGTGATCCGGCCCCGGCCATGAGCGTGCCGGTGCTGCAGAAATCAGGTCCGTTCCGCGCCCATGCCTGGGATGTGCTGCGCACCGTCAGCCCGGGGGCGCCGGTCACCTATACCGAATATGCGGAGCTGTCCGGCAACGCCAAAGCAGTCCGGGCCGCCGCCAGTGCGTGTGCGTTCAACGCCGCTGCCCTGTTCGTTCCGTGCCACCGCGTAGTCCGCACGGACGGCACGATGGGCGGATTCCGCTGGGGTCTGCGGATCAAGGAGAGCCTGCTGGCCCGCGAAAAGCAGGCCCTCGCCGCCGGCTGAACCAGCAGCCGAACCCGCCGCCCGGTTTGGCTCCTGCCCCCGGGCCCAGGGGCTACTTCGCCGGAACCCCGGACGGCCAGGGCAGGAGTTCCGGCAGGTCCACGCCGTCGGCCGCGGCCGAGGCCCGCAGGCTGCCCAGCGACGGCTCCCGCCCGGCGAGCCAGGCAGCGATGTCCGTGACCATTCCGCTGACCACCGTGGAGCGGCCGCCGGTCCCGATCGTCACGCGCGGCAGGCCCAGAGGCTGCAGCACCAGCTTTTGGTCCTCGGGAACCCGCGCAGCAAGGAAGGTGAACAGGTGCTCGCAGAACTGCCTGCTCCACGTTTCCGGACCGCGGCCGGTGTTGAGGTCGGACGCGTGGATCACCAGTTCGCGCCAGAGCGCGAAGCCGCCGTCCAGCACCACTCCCCCGCGGTAGGAAATGGGTGCGCGCCAGCCGCCGGCGCCAGTAGCCGCGTCGCCATCAGCCGCGTCAGCGGCAGCCAGGGAATCGAACGCACGCAGCGCCCGCTGCAGCGCCAAGTCGACGTCCGAGCGGTGCTGTTCCAGCGCATGTCCGGCGTTCATTTCGATGGCCTTCGTCCGGCCCTCATAACCGCCGTCGTACAGTTCCACCGTTTCGCCGCGCGCGGCGTATTCGAGCTGCCGTGCCATCGCGTTGGAGATGCCGGTGATGTGCGCGAGGACGTGCCCGCGGGTCCAGCCCGGCAGGGCCGACTCAGCCGGGACGTCAGCATCGGTGAGCTTGGCGGCCAGGGAGGAAACGGCGTCGGCCGCTTTGTGGAGCTCGGTGAGCAAAGTTTCAGGTGTGATCGCGGTCATGCCGCAATCCTAAACGCAAGAGGGTCTCGACAAGCCCGACCACCGGTGAGCTTGTCGAGACCCAGGATCTGGGTCCGCGATCTGCTATCCCGCGTACTCCCGGACACCGTTCAGCTCGGCTTCCAGCGCAGCGAGCTGGCGATCGACGGCGGCCGGTGCCGTGCCGCCCTGCGAGTTCCGGCTGTTGAGCGAGCCTTCCGTGCTGAGGACGCTGCGGACCTCCGGCGTGAGGTGCTCCGATATGGCGGCATACTCCTCATCCGTCAGGTCCCACAGTTCCACGTTGCGGCTTTCGGCCTGCTTGACGGCGGCACCGGACAGTTCGTGCGCCTCGCGGAAGGGCACGCCCTGGCGGACCAGCCACTCGGCGATGTCCGTGGCCAGCGCAAAGCCCTGCGGTGCCAGCGATTCCATCCGCTCGGCATTGAACTTCAGCGTGGCGATCATGCCCGAGACAGCCGGCAGCAGCAGCTCCAGCGTGTCTGCGGCGTCGAACACCGGTTCCTTGTCCTCCTGCAGGTCGCGGTTGTACGCGAGCGGCAGGCCCTTGAGTGTGGCCAGCAGGCCGGTGAGGTTGCCGATCAGCCGGCCGGCCTTGCCGCGGGCCAGCTCGGCCACGTCGGGGTTCTTCTTCTGCGGCATGATGGACGACCCCGTGGAATAGGAATCGTGCAGCGTGACGAAGGAGAACTCCTTGGTGGCCCAGAAGATGACTTCCTCCGAGATCCGGGACAGGTCGACGCCGATCATCGCGGCCACCCAGCCGAACTCGGCGAAGACATCGCGGGCCGCAGTGCCGTCGATCGAGTTGTGGACGGCGGAGAAGAAGCCCAGGTCCGCGGCAACTGCCTCGGGGTCAAGGCCCAGCGACGAGCCCGCGAGGGCACCCGAGCCGTACGGCGAAACGCCGGCGCGCTTGTCCCAGTCCTGAAGCCGCTGCACATCGCGCAGCAGCGCCCAGGCATGGGCCAGGAGGTGGTGGCTGAGCAGGACGGGCTGCGCGTGCTGCAGGTGCGTGCGGCCGGGCATGGCCACGCCGGGGTGTGCCTTGGCCTGCTCCACCAGCGCGTCGATGGTGGCCAGCACGCCGCGGGCGATGATCCGGGCGTGGTCGCGCAGGAACATGCGGCCGAGCGTGGCCACCTGGTCGTTGCGTGAACGCCCAGCCCGGAGCTTGCCGCCCAGCTGGGTCCCCGCGCGCTCGATCAGGCCGCGCTCCAGCGAACCGTGCACGTCCTCATCGGATTCCGCCGGCACGTAGGCGCCAGACGCTACGTCCGCATCCAGCTGATCCAGGGCCGCGAGCATGCCATCAAGTTCGGCGGCATCCAGCAGCCCGGCCTTGTGCAGCACACGGGCGTGCGCCTTGGAGCCGGCAATGTCATAGCGGGCCAGCCGCCAGTCGAAGTGGGTCGATTTGCTCAGCGCCGCGAGGGCGTCGGCGGGGCCGCCGGCGAACCGGCCGCCCCACAGCGCACCGGTGTTCGTAGCCTCCGACTTGGTGGTTTCCTGCTCAGCCACAGCGGCTACTTTCCTGCGACGCGGATGTCGCGGCCGGAGGCAACCTTCGCGGACATGCCCCACAGCTCGATGAAGCCGCGCGCCATGGACTGGTCGAACGTGTCGCCGGTGTCGTAGGTGGCGAGGTCGAAGTCGTAGAGCGAGGTCTCGGAGCGGCGTCCGTTCACGATCGCCTGGCCGCCGTGCAGCACCATGCGGATGTCGCCCGTGACGTACTTCTGGGTGTCCTCGATGAAGGCGTCCAGGGAGCGCTTCAGCGGGGAGAACCACTGGCCGTCATACACCAGTTCGGCCCAGCGCTGGCCAACGGTCGCCTTGAAGCGGGCCTGCTCGCGCTCGATGGTGACGTCCTCAAGGTGCTTGTGGGCGGTGATGAGCGCCATGGCACCGGGTGCTTCGTAGATCTCGCGGGACTTGATGCCAACGAGGCGGTCCTCGACGACGTCGATGCGGCCCACGCCCTGGGCGCCGGCACGGCGGTTCAGTTCCTTGATGGCCTGCAGCGGGGTGACCTTCACGCCGTCGATCGCTACCGGAACGCCGGCTTCGAAGGAGATGGTGACCTCGTCCGGTGCCGGCGGGAATTCCGGCGTGGCGGTGTAGTCGTAGATGTCCTTGGTGGGGGCGTTCCAGATGTCCTCGAGGTAGCCGGTTTCGACGGCGCGTCCCCAGACGTTCTGGTCGATCGAGTACGGGTTCTTCTTGGTGGTCTCGATCGGCAGGCCCTTTTCCTCGGCGAAGGCGATGGCCTTGTCGCGGGTCAGCGCGAGATCGCGGACGGGCGCGATGCACTTCAGGTCGGGTCCGAGGGTCTGGATGCCCACCTCGAAGCGGACCTGGTCGTTGCCCTTGCCGGTGCAGCCGTGGGCCACGGTGGTGGCGCCGAATTCGCGGGCGGCCTTGACCAGGTGCTTGACGATGACCGGGCGGGAAATGGCGGAGACCAGCGGGTAGTGGCCCTGGTAGAGGGCGTTGGCCTTCAGCGTGGGCACGCAGTATTCGTTGGCGAACTCGTCAGACGCGTCAGCCACGTAGGCTTCGACGGCGCCGCAGCCGAGGGCGCGCTGGCGGATGGTCTCCAGCGATTCGCCGCCCTGTCCGACGTCGACCGCCACGGCGATGACCTCGGCGCCGGTCGCTTCGCCGATCCACCCGATGGCTACGGAAGTATCCAGGCCACCTGAATAGGCCAGAACAATACGCTCAGTCACGGAACATGCTCCTTAATTGTTTGTTTTTGTTTTGTTTGTCTTGGATGAATGCGGCCGGCCTACTGGCCGGCTTCCTCGGCGAGCTGCAGGAACCGGGCAGCCAGTTCCGGCCCGCCCAGCGGGTCCCGGGCCACGAGCAGCACGGTGTCGTCCCCGGCGATGGTGCCCAGGATCGAAGGCATCACGGAATGGTCGATGGCCAGTGCGAGGAAGTTCGCCGCGCCCGGCGGGGTCCGAAGCACCACGAGGTTGGCCGATGCTTCGGCCGTCACCAGCAGCTCCCCGCAGAGCCGCGCCAGCCTGGCATCGAGGATTTCCTGGCTGACCCCGCTCTTGGCCGCCCGCTCCCCGCCTTCGCCGGGAACGGCGTACACCAGCACACCCTCCTTGCCCCGCACGCGGACGGCGCCAAGCTCCACGAGGTCACGCGACAGCGTCGCCTGGGTGACCTGCACGCCGTCGTCCGCGAGCAACGCCGCGAGCTCGGCCTGGGACCGCACCGATTCGCCGGTCAGGATCGCGGTGATCCGCGCCTGGCGCGCCGTCTTGGTGGCCGGGCTCGCGCCGGGGGCCGCCGGGTTGGTGGACACTAGAACGTGCTCTCCCCGGTGCCCTCAACGGGAGAAAGACCGTCGACGAAGGCCAGCCCCGACTTATGCATCAGCCAGGCCATGAGCCCCTTCTGCGCGTGCAGGCGGTTCTCGGCCTCGTCCCACACGACCGACTGCGGGCCATCAATCACGCCGGCCGAGATTTCGTAGCCCCGGTAGGCGGGAAGGCAGTGCAGCACCACGGCGTCCGCGGCGGCCTGCGCCAGCGCAGCCTCGTCCACGGAGTATTCACGGAACAGCTGCATCCGTGCTTCCTTTTCGGCTTCCTGGCCCATGGAGACCCAGGTGTCGGTGGCGACGACGTCGGCTCCCTTGAGTGCCTCCGCCGCGTCCGTGGTGATGAGGACCGAGCCGCCGGTTTCCGCGGCGCGTTCCTGGGCGGCGGCCACGATGGCGTCCGCGGGCAGGTAGCCCTCGGGACCGGCGATGCGCACGTGCATGCCGGCCGTGACGCCGGCCAGCAGATAGGAGTTGGCCATGTTGTTGGCGGCGTCGCCGAGGTAGGCCATGGTGAGGCCTTTGAGTTCGCCCTTGTGTTCCTTGACGGTCAGGAGGTCGGCCAGCAGCTGGCAGGGGTGGTAGTCGTCGCACAGGGCGTTGATGACCGGAACCTTCGAGTTCTCGGCCATGGCAACGAGGCCGGAGTGCGCGCCCGTCCGCCACACGATGGTGGAAACCATGCGCTCGAGGACCTTGGCAGTGTCCTCGACGGATTCCTTGTGGCCGATCTGCGCCTCGCCCGGGTTGATGATCAGGGCGTTGCCGCCCATGTCCGCCACGCCGGTGGCAAAGGAGACCCGGGTCCGTGTGGAGGTCTTGTCGAAGATCACCGCAACGGTCTTGCGGCCGCTGCCTTCGGCGGCGAACGGCTGGACGCTGTACGGCGCCGCCTTCATGCGGCCCGCGAGGTCCAGGACTTCCGCCTGCTCTGCAGGGCTGAGGTCCGTGTCCTTGAGGAAGTGGCGGATGGTGCCGGTGGAGGTCACTGTGCGTCCTTTGCGGTTTGCAGGATGGCCGGAAGGGCGGCCAGGAAACGGTCCGCCTGCTCTGTGGTCAGGATGAGCGGCGGGGCCAGGCGGATGGTGCGGGGGCCGGGGCTGTTGATGATGAAGCCGGCGTCCAGGGCTGCGGTCACGGCGGCGGGGGCGACGTCGGCGTCCAGGTCGAAGCCGATCAGCAGTCCCTCGCCGCGCGCCTCCGTGACACCGTCGACGGCGGCCAGCGCCTCCCGCACGTGCGCACCTACGGCGCGGACGTTGTCGAGCACGTGCTGGCTTTCGATGGCATGCAGCGTAGCGAGGGCCGCGGCGGTGGCCACCGGGTTGCCGCCGAAGGTGGTGCCGTGCTGCCCTGCGGTCAGCAGCGACGATGTCTTCTCGCCGAACGTGACGAGCGCGCCGATCGGGAACCCTCCGCCCAGGCCTTTGGCCAGGCTGATGGCGTCGGGCACGATCCCGGCGTCCTCGCTGGCCAGCCACTTGCCCGTGCGGGCGATGCCGGTCTGCACCTCATCGAGGATGAGCAGGGCGCCGGCTTCGGCGGTGAACTCGCGGGCCGCCTTCAGGTAGCCGGCGGGAAGGGGCCGGACGCCTGCCTCGCCCTGGATCGGCTCCAGGAACACGGCAGCCACGGTCTCGTCCACGGCGTTGCGCAGGGCCTCGATGTCCCCGAAGGGAATGTGCTCAACACCGCCGGGCACGGGCTCGAACGGGGTCCGGTAGGCCTCTTTGGCCGTGAGCGCGAGTGCGCCCATGGTCCGGCCGTGGAATGCGCCTTCGAGCGCGATGATCCGGGTGCGGGGCTTGCCGCCCGCCTCCCCGGCCTCCCCGGCAGGAGTGCCGGAGTTCCGGCGGGCCAGCTTGAAGGCGGCCTCGTTGGCTTCCGTGCCGGAGTTGGTGAAGAACACCTTGGAACCGGCCGGCGCTTTACTGAGTTCCAGCAGCTTTTCGGCCAGGGCGATCTGCGTGGGGCTGGTGAAGAAGTTGGAGACGTGCCCCAGGGTGGCCAGCTGGCTGGAGATCACCGAAGTCACGAACGGGTGGGCGTGGCCCAGCGCGTTGACGGCGATGCCGCCCAAAAGGTCCAGGTATTCCTTGCCGTCGGCGTCCCAGACGAGGCAGCCTGCGCCGCGGACCAGCACCCGCTGGGGTGTGCCGAAGACACCCATCAGCGACGACGAATACCGCGCCAGCCACTCGGCGCCACTGGAGTGGCCCTTGGTTTCGACCAGCTCAACCACCGGGGATTGCTCAACGACTGCGGATTGTTCAAAGTTGCTCATGCGTTCGTCTCCTCGTCCGGGACAACCTGGGTGCCGATGCCCGCCGTCGTAAATGTTTCCAGAAGCATTGAGTGGGGCAGCCGGCCGTCAACGATGTGCGCCCGCTCTACCCCCTCGTCGATGGCCTTGAGGCAGGCGGCCATCTTGGGAATCATGCCGGATTCGAGCCTCGGCAGCATGTCCCGCAGCTCGGAGGCCGTCAGGGACGAGATCAGCGAGGACTTGTCCGGCCAGTTGGCGTAGAGGCCTTCGACGTCGGTCAGGATGACCAGCTTTGAGGCACCCAGCGCGGAGGCAACCGCCGCTGCTGCAGTGTCCGCGTTGACGTTCAGGACCTGGCCGGTGGGCTGGAAGCGCGCGGTTCCCGCCACGCCGTCGCCGGCGTCGGTGATCTCCGGGGCGACCGTGGAGATCACGGGGATCCGGCCGGCGTCGAGAATGTCCACGATGCCCGCGGGGTCCACGCCGACCACCTCGCCCACGAGCCCGAGGTCCACCTCCTCGCCGTCAACGACGGTGCCGGTGCGCACGGCACGCAGCAGGCCGCCGTCTTCACCGGACATGCCGACGGCGTAGGGCCCGTGTGAGTTGATCAGGCCCACCAGTTCACGCCCCACCTGGCCGGTGAGGACCATGCGCACCACGTCCATCGCCTCCGGCGTGGTGACGCGCAGGCCGCCCTTGAACTCCGACTCGATGCCCAGCCTGCCCAGCATCGAGTTGATCTGCGGGCCGCCGCCGTGCACCACCACGGGATGGATGCCCACGTGGTGGAGGAACACGACGTCCTCGGCGAAGGCGCGGCGCAGCTCGTCGTTGACCATGGCGTTGCCGCCGTACTTGATCACCATGGTGGTTCCGGCGAAGCGCTGGATCCACGGCAGGGCTTCGATGAGGGTGCCCGCCTTGTCTTGGGCATCACTCATGGACGTTGACTCGCGGGTCTGGGTGTTCATGCGGCTGGTTCTCCAGGGTTGCTGGCGGATCTAGCGTGGGTGGGCAGACCTAGCTTGAGCAGGCACTGTTAGCTTGAGTAGGCACTGTTCTCGTGGACGTAGTCGTGCGTGAGGTCGTTGGTCCAGATGGTGGCCTCTGCCCCGCCGGCCTGCAGGTCGATCTCCACGAGCACCTCGCGCGGTTCCAGGTCCACCAGCTTGCGGTCCTGGCCGATGCCGCCGTTCTGGCAGATCTGGATGCCGTTCATGGACACGTTGAGCTGGTCCGGCTCGAACACGGCGTCGGTGGTGCCCACGGCGGAGAGCACGCGGCCCCAGTTGGGGTCCTTGCCGAAGATGGCGGCCTTGAAGAGGTTGGAGCGGGCCACGGCGCGGCTGACGGTTTCGGCGTCGCGTTCGGTGGCGGCGTTGAAGGTCCTGATCGCGATGTCGTGGCTGGCGCCCTCGGCGTCGCCGATCAGCTTGCGGGCCAGCTCGGCGCAGACCTGGGTAAGGCCCCGGCCGAAGGTCCCGTCGGACGGGACGGCCTTCGAGGCGCCTGAGGCCAGCAGCACCACGGTGTCGTTGGTGGACATGCACCCGTCCGAGTCGGCGCGGTCAAAGGTGACACGCGTGGCGTCGCGGAGGGCGAGGTCGAGCAATTCCGGCTGGACGTCGGCATCCGTGGTAAGCACCACCAGCATGGTGGCCAGCCCGGGCGCCAGCATGCCGGCGCCCTTGGCGATGCCGCCGATGGTGAATTCATTTCCCTCGGCATCGGCGCCGGTAAAGACCGCCTGCTTGGGCACCGTGTCGGTGGTCATGATCGCCGTGGCGGCATCCGCTCCGCCGTCGGCGCTCAGGGCGGCTGCCGCGGCGTCGATGCCGGGGACAATCTTGTCCATGGGCAGCTGCTCGCCGATCAGTCCGGTGGAACAGACAAAGACGTCGGTGGCGGACAGGCCCAGCGCCTCCGCAGTTTTTTCCGCCGTCGTGTGCGTGTTCTGGAAGCCCTGCGGGCCAGTGCAGGCGTTGGCGCCGCCGGAGTTGAGGATCACGGCGTCGACGCGGCCGTCCGAGACCACCTGGCGTGACCAGTGGACGGGCGCGGCGGCCACCCGGTTCGAGGTGAAGACGGCGGCTGCGGCCTTGGACGGACCGTCGTTGACCACGAGCGCGAGGTCCGGGTTTCCGGAGGCCTTGAGCCCGGCGGTGACGCCGGAAGCGCGGAATCCCTTGGGTGCGGTAACGGTCACGGGGCAACTCCCTGCAGGTTGAGGCCGGCGGTTTCCGGCAGGCCTAGGGCAATGTTCATGGACTGCACCGCTCCACCGGCGGTGCCTTTGGTCAGGTTGTCGATCGCGCACGTGACAATGACGCGCCCGACGTGCGGGTCGAACGCCAGCTGCATGGCGGCGTGGTTGGAACCCTGCACGGACTTGGTGGTGGGCCACTGGCCCTCGGGCAGCAGGTGGACGAACGGTTCGTCGTCGTATGCTTCCGCCCAGGCGCGGCGAAGGTCCTCGGCCGCGACGCCGGGCTTGACCCGTGCCGTGGCGGTGGTGAGGATGCCCCGGCTCATCGCGGCCAGGGTGGGCGTGAAGGAGACCGTCACCGGCTCACCGGAGGCGTTGGACAGTCCCTGCTCGATTTCCGGCGTGTGCCGGTGGCCGCCGCCCACGCCATACGGGCTCATGGAGCCCATGACCTCGGAGCCGATGAGGTTGACCTTTGCCGCCTTGCCGGCCCCGGAGGTGCCGGAGGCGGCGACGATGACGACGTCGTTCCCCTCAAGCAGGCCGCCGGCGAAGCCGGGCGTGAGGGCGAGCAGCGCCGACGTCGGGTAGCAGCCCGGGACGGCGATCCGGTTGGCACCCTTGAGTTTCTCGCGCTGGCCCGGCAGCTCAGGCAGGCCGTAAGGCCACGTCCCGGCGTGGTCCGAGCCGTAGAACTTTTCCCACGCGGTGGCGGACTCCAGGCGGTGGTCCGCGCCGGCGTCGATCACCACCGTGCCCTCGGGGAGCTGTGCCGCGATCTGGGCGGACGCACCGTGAGGGAGGGCCAGGAACACGACGTCGTGCCCGGACAGGTTCTCCACGCTGGTGTCCTCGAGAATCCTGCTCGCCAGGCCATGGAGATGCGGCTGCAGTTCGCCTAGTCTGGAACCGGCGTTGCTGTGTGCCGTGATGGCTCCGATGGTCACGTCCGGATGGCCGGCCAGGAGGCGGAGGACTTCGCCTCCGGCGTAGCCGCTGGCGCCGGAAACGGCAACAGAAATAGTCATGAAGACGACTATACAGCAAGACTATGCATAGGTCCCGATATTTATGCATAGCCTGCCCATGCCCCCGCCGGTCCGCCGCAACTCCCGCCCGCCGTATGATTGACACAGGGTAATCCAGAACCGCGCGTGCCGAATGTCGGCCGCAGCGTTGCCCGTAACAGTTACGAGGCACCCAGGCTTATGGCCCCCACTATCACTTCCGAGCGCCCGCAACCCCGAATCCGCCAGTCAAGCCGCATACGCCAGGCCAACCCGGTCACACAGAGTTACTCCGACCTGCTCAAGGCCGTCCGCTCAGCCGGGCTCCTGGAGCGGCGCCGGGGCTTCTACATCACCGTCTTCGCCACACTGGCTGTACTCATGACAGCGGTCTGGTTCGGTTTCGCCCTGATCGGCCAGAGCTGGTTCCAGCTCCTCATCGCCGCAGGGCTCGGCATCATTTGCACGCAGCTGAGCTTCCTGGCCCACGAGGCGGGCCACCGCCAGATTTTCGCCTCCCGGCGCGCCAACGACTGGTCCGCGCGGCTTCTGGCCACATCCGTTGCCGGCGTCAGCTACTCGTGGTGGGAGCAGAAACACGGGGCACACCACAACCACCCGAACGTCATATCCAAGGACCCTGACATCGCGCCCGGCGCCATCGTGTTCCACACCGAAGACGCCGCCAAACGGCAGGGCCGGCTGGCCGTGCTGACGCGCAAGCAGGGCTGGCTGTTCGTCCCCCTGCTGTTCCTTGTGGGCCTCGGCCTGCAGATAGATTCGGTCCGCTTCGTCTTCCGCCGCGCGAAGGTCACGCACCGCTGGGTGGAACTGCCGATCCTGCTGGCCCGCCTGGGCGCCCTGCCTGCGCTGGCGTTTTCCTTCCTGCCCCTTGGCATGGCTGCCGCCTTCATAGGCGTGCAGCTCGCTGT
This sequence comes from Arthrobacter sp. NPDC057013, assembly GCF_042674585.1. Taxonomy (NCBI): domain Bacteria; kingdom Bacillati; phylum Actinomycetota; class Actinomycetes; order Micrococcales; family Micrococcaceae; genus Arthrobacter; species Arthrobacter sp. NPDC057013. The sequence goes on along the minus strand of NZ_JBHUSE010000023.1, from coordinate 67,423 downwards.
TTTCGGTTTCTACATGGGTGCGTCCTTTGCGCCTAACCACAAGGGAATGCCGGTCCTCCCGGCAGACAGCCGCGTGGACTTCCTCAGCCGCCAGGTCCTGACTTCACGCAATATATCCGGCGGCCGGTTCATGGATATCCTGCTCGGCGGCCTGAACCGGCAGGTTGAGCACCACCTCTTCCCCGACATGGCCCGCCCCCAGCTGCACAAGGCAACGGCGATCGTGCGCCGGCACTGCGAAATACACGGGATTCCTTTCACGGAGAGCACACTGGCGGCGTCGTTCGGGATCATCGTCCGGTACCTCAATGAAGTGGGTCTCGCTGCCGGACGTCGCTTCGAATGCCCCATGGCGGCGGTCTCCCGGCGCTACTGACCAAGCGCCCGACTTCGCCTGCACCGGCCCGGTCCCTAGGATGAGGTGAGGAAGGGTGCCGGAGGTCCCGGCCCGGAAAAGGAGAAATCCCATGACGCACGCCATCGTCGCCCGGCAGCCGGGTGGACCGGAGGTTCTGGACTTCACGGAGATCGACCGCCCCGTCCCCGGCCCCGGCCAGCTGCTGGTGAAAGTAGCGGCAACGGGCGTCAACTTCATCGAGACCTACCAGCGCAGCGGCACGTACAAGGTGACCTACCCTTTCACCCCGGGATCCGAAGCAGCCGGCACCGTCGAGGAAGTCGGCGAGGGCGTGGAGGACTTCGCGGTGGGAAGCCGGGTGGCCACGGCCGAGGGAACCGCCTGCTACGCCGAATATATCGTGCTGGACGCCGCGAAGGCCCTGCCAGTGCCGGACGGCGTGGACGACCACACCGCCGCCGCGCTCCCCCTCCAGGGCATGACGGCCCATTACCTGATCAACTCCTCGTTCCGCGTTGAGCCCGGGCACAGCGTCTTGGTCCACGCAGGTGCAGGCGGGGTTGGCCTGCTGCTGATCCAGCTTCTGAAGGCCCGCGGCGCCCGCGTCATCACCACCGTTTCCACCGATGAAAAGGAGGCGCTGGCCCGGGGCGCCGGCGCAGACGAGGTGCTGCGCTACGACGGTTTCGCCGACGCCGTCCGCGACCTGACCCACGGCGCCGGCGTGAACGTGGTGTACGACGGCGTGGGGAAGGACACGTTCGACGGCTCGCTCGCCAGCCTGCGTACCCGCGGTTCGCTGGTGCTCTTCGGCGCGGCGTCCGGGCCCGTGCCGCCGGTGGACCCGCAGCGGCTCAATGCCGGCGGTTCGCTGACCCTGACACGGCCGTCGCTCGCCCACTTCCTCGGCAACCCGCAGGAACGCCTTTGGCGTTCCACGGAAATTTTCGGCGCCGCGGCCGATGGCAGCCTCAAGGTCCGCGTCGGTGCAACCTACCCGCTGGCCGAGGCCCGCAGGGCACACGAGGACCTCGAAGGCCGGCGCACCACCGGCAAGGTTCTGCTGGTCCCCTAACAACGGGTCAGGTCACCGGACGGCATCGCCGGCCCGAAGCTTCGACGGTCCGCCGCATGGCGGGCCGGGCAACAAAGCAGCCCCGGATGAACGGAGGGGAAACGATGTCATCTTCCGTTCATCTTGCTGAGGGAGAATCCAGCCGTGATTGAGCCTCTGCCGGAAACCCTGGACACCACCGCTCCTCCTGCCGCCGGCGGCGGGCCGGCGGCGGTGCGGGTGTACCCGGCCCAGCTGCCGGGCGCTGCCGCCGCCCCGCCCGAGCGGACCCTGGTGGACATCCTCACCGACACGGCCGCACGTTTCCCGGATGCCTCGGCGCTCGACGACGGCCGCCGCTCCCTGAGTTACGCCCAGCTCCTGGCCGAGGCTAAGGCCGAGGGCCGGCGGCTGCACCAGGCCGGCCTCGGAGCAGGAGACAAGATCGGGGTGCGGATCCCTTCCGGCACCAATGAGCTCTACGTCGCGATCCTTGCCATCCTGCTGATCGGGGCGGCCTACGTGCCCGTGGACGCGGACGATCCGGACGAACGGGCCAAGCTCGTGTTCGGTGAGGCACGGGTGGCCGGCATCCTGCGGGCCAACGGCGAAATCGTCACGGACCACAAGCGGCCGCGCCCCTTCCCGGCGCCCCGTCCGGCGGGGCCCGACGACGACGCCTGGGTCATTTTCACGTCCGGTTCCACTGGCACGCCCAAGGGCGTTGCGGTGCAGCACCGCTCGTCGGCCGCGTTCGTGGACGCGGAAGCACGCATCTTCCTGCAGGACGAACCGGTGGGGCCGCAGGACCGCGTGCTCGCGGGACTGTCGGTGGCCTTCGACGCGTCGTGCGAAGAGATGTGGCTGGCCTGGCGCCACGGCGCCTGCCTCGTGCCTGCCCCGCGGGCCCTGGTCCGCACCGGTATGGACCTGGGCCCGTGGCTGATCAACCACGGCATCACTGTGGTTTCCACCGTTCCCACGCTTGCGGCGCTCTGGCCGGCAGAGGCGCTCGAAAACGTGCGGCTGCTGATCTTCGGCGGCGAGGCCTGCCCGCCGGAACTGGCCGACCGCCTGGCGGTTGACGGCCGTGAGGTGTGGAACACCTACGGACCCACCGAGGCAACGGTCGTGGCCTGCGCGGCTCCCCTGGGCGGTACCGGCCCGGTCAGGATCGGGCTCCCCCTGGACGGCTGGGACCTGGCGGTGGTCGATTCCGACGGCGTCCCGGTAGCCGAGGGCGAGGTGGGCGAGCTCATCATCGGCGGTGTGGGGCTGGCCCGCTACCTGGACCCGCAGAAGGATGCGGAGAAGTACGCCGCCATGCCCTCGCTGGGCTGGGACCGCGCGTACCGCTCCGGCGACCTGGTCCGCTTCGAGCGCGCCGGTCTGATCTTCATGGGACGCGCCGACGAGCAGGTCAAGCTCGGCGGTCGCCGTATCGAACTCGGTGAGATTGACGCTGCCCTGCAGTCACTCCCGGGCATTGCAGGCGCCGCCGCCGCAGTCCGCACGACGGCGGCCGGCAACCAGGTCCTCGTCGGTTACCTGGCCCCCGCCGGCGGATCGGACGCCGCGCCCGGCCAACCAACTTTGGACCTGGCCGCATACCGTGAACTGCTCTCCGCCACGCTGCCCGCTCCGCTCATCCCGATGCTGACCGTCGTCGACACCCTGCCCACCAAGACCAGCGGAAAAGTCGACCGCCATGCGCTGCCCTGGCCGCTGCCAGGGGCCGGCGCCGCGGCAGCGGACGCCGCGCCGCTGAACCTGCCGGAGGATGCCCAATGGGTCGTTGACCAGTGGGAGGCCGTCCTGGGCAGCAGCGTCGCCGGCCTGGACGCGGACTTCTTCGCCCACGGCGGCGGTTCGCTGGCCGCGGCCCAGCTCGTCTCCGCCCTCCGGGGCCGCTACCCCACCATCACCGTGGCGGACATCTACGCCACCCCGCGCGTCGGCGCCCTGATCGAAGTCGCCCGCCAGTCCCTGCCCGGAGGCGTCTCTGCCGGCCCGGCCCCGGAACGGCCCGTCCGGCCCACTGCCCTGAAGTCACAGGTCTTCCAGACCCTCATGGGTATTCCGCTGCATATTCTGGCGGGCATGCGCTGGCTGACCTACCTGATGGCCGCCAACAACGTCCTCTTCGCGTTTGCCGGGTTCACGGCTGCACCCACCGTGTCGTGGTGGTGGGTGGCGGCGTCCTGGCTGGTCTTCGTTAGCCCGCCCGGACGGATGGCCATTTCTGTTGCCGCCGCCCGCATCCTGCTCCGCAACGTGCGGCCCGGGAACTACCCGCGGGCAGGCAAGGTGCACCTGCGTCTTTGGCTCGCCGAACAGATCCAGGACCTGGCCGGTGCCATCAGCCTCGCCAGTGCACCGTGGGTGCCGTACTACGCAAGGGCCCTCGGCGCCAAGATCGGGAACAACATCCACCTGCACTCCCTTCCCCCGGTGACGGGCTTCCTCACCCTGGGCCCCGGCTGCAACATCGAACCCGAGGTGGACCTGTCCGGCTGGTGGATCGACGGCGACATTGTCCGCATCGGCCACGTCCATGTCGGGGCGGACGCCACCGTGGGAGCCCGCAGCACCCTGATGCCCGGGGCCAGCATCGGCGCCGGCGGCCAGGTGGAGCCGGGATCGGCCGTGCTGGGCAAGGTCAAGGCCGGCCAGGTGGTGGCCGGCTCCCCGGCAGGACGGCGGGGCAAGGCGAAGCAGGACTGGCCCGCCGGACAGCCGGTCGGCTCCCTCCTGGGGCGTCTCTGGTTCACGGCCTTTGCTGCCGCGTCCGCCGTCCTGGCCCTGATTCCCTACGCTTCAGCCGTGGCCGCAGCCCTGGTGGTCTTCCTGTTCATCAGGGGCAGCGACTCACTGCTCAGTGCCGTGCCACAGGTGCTGGCGTCGCTGCCGCTGGCCGCCTTGACCTGGTTCCTCACCAACATGCTGCTGATCCTGGTCACCACCAGGCTGCTGGGCCTCGGCCTGAAGGAGGGCTACTACCGGGTCCGCAGCCGCGTCGGCTGGCAGGTCTGGGCCACCGAGCGGGTGCTGGACATGGCACGGGACCTCCTGTTCCCGATTTACGCCAGCCTGTTCACGCCGACCTGGCTGAGGCTCCTGGGGGCAAAGGTCGGAAAGAATGTTGAGGCCTCCACCGTCCTGCTGCTGCCGCGCATGACCACCGTGGGCGAGGGTGCGTTCCTCGCCGACGACACGATGGTGGCATCGTACGAGCTCGGCGGAGGCTGGATGCACATCGCGCCCGCCAAAATCGGCAAGCGATCCTTCCTTGGCAACTCCGGTATGACCGCCGCCGGGCGCAGCGTGCCAAAGAACTCCCTGGTGGCTGTCCTCTCGGCGACGCCGGGCAAGGCCAAGTCAGGCACGTCCTGGCTGGGCAGCCCTCCCGTCAGGCTGCGGCGCACAGCGGTGGCATCGGACAGCACCCGCACCTTCCGGCCGCCGGCGAGGCTCAAGGTGGCTAGGAGCCTCTGGGAGCTGTGCCGGTTTGTGCCGGTGGCCCTGACGGTGGGCCTGGCCCTTGGCGTGCTGCTCGTCTTCGACTGGCTCGCCACCGCCCTGGGTTACGGTGCGGCAGCGGCACTGGGAGGGGTGGTCCTGCTGGTCGCGGGCGGGGTGGCGGCGGCCTCCTCCGTTGCGGCGAAGTGGTTGCTCGTGGGCAGGATCAAGGCCGGCGAACACCCGCTGTGGAGCTCCTTCATCTGGCGGAACGAGGTGGTGGACAGCTTCATCGAAATGGTGAGTGCCCCATGGTTCGCCCGGTCCGCCAGCGGCACCCCGGCCCTTGTCTGGTGGCTGCGGGCCCTCGGCGCCAAGATCGGCCGGGGCACATGGTGTGAGAGCTATTGGCTTCCTGAGGCGGACCTCGTGACCCTCGGCGCCAGCTCCACTGTCAACCGCGGCTGCGTCGTCCAGACCCACCTCTTCCACGACCGCGTCATGAGCATCGACACTGTTAGTCTCGAAGACGGGGCGACGATGGGCCCGCATGGCGTGATTCTGCCGCAGGCGAGGATCGGCAGGGGCGGGACCGTTGGTCCGGCGTCCCTGGTGATGCGCGGCGAGACCGTTCCGGCCGGGACGTACTGGATGGGGAATCCGGTCAGCCCGTGGACCGGGCCCGCCGTTCCGGCACCCCGCCTTAAGTAGCCCCACCACAGCTAAGGAAGTCACACGCAGAATGAGCTCCGGAGAATCGCCCGGCCCGGCCGCCGTCCTCTCCGCCGGCGCCACGGCCACCGGCGACCCGTACGTCCCGGGCCACGGAACGGACGCCTACCGCGTCCTGCACTATGAACTCGAACTGGACTACAGGCTGGCCAGCAACCGGTTGTCCGGCCGTGCCGTACTGGCCGCTGTGGCGGAGCGCCGCACGTCCGCCGTCGTACTGGATATGACCGGCCTCCGCGCCCTGAAGATCCAGCTGAACGGCGCCCGCGTGCGGAGGTTCACGCAGCGGGCGGAACAGCTCGTGGTGCACTGCGAACAGCCCCTCGAGGCGGGCTCCGAATTCAGCCTCGACATCCGGTATGACGGCAACCCGCAGCCGCGGCGGGGGCTGTGGGGCGAGGTGGGCTGGGAGGAGCTCACCGACGGCGTCCTCGTGGCCGGCCAGCCTGACGGGGCGCCATCCTGGTTCCCGTGCAACGACCACCCGCGGAACAAGGCCAGCTACCGCATCACCGTCACCACGGATGCCGGCTACCGTGCCGTCTGCAACGGTCTCCTGGTGGGGCAGGCCGTGCGGTCCAGCCGCCAGACCTGGGTTTATGAGCAGCGTGAACCGATGGCAACGTACCTGGCGACCATCCAGATCGGCCGGTACGGGCTGGTGAGGCTGCCGGACTCTGCCGGTGTGCCCCAGTTCGTTGCGGCACCGGCGGAGCTGGTGGCGCGGGCGGAGACCGCCCTGGCCCGGCAGGAAGCAATGATGAGCACCTTCGTGAGCCGCTTCGGCCCGTATCCTTTCCCGGAGTACACGGTGGTGGTCACCGCCGACGAACTGGAAATTCCGCTCGAGGCCCAGTCGCTGTCCATCCTGGGCCGCAACCACCTGGATACCGGGTGGGAGTCACAACGACTGATCGCGCATGAACTGGCCCACCAGTGGTTCGGGAACTCGCTGACGCTCGGCACTTGGAGCGACATCTGGCTGCACGAAGGCTTCGCCTGCTACGCGGAATGGATCTGGTCCGAGGAGGCCGGCGTGATGCCCGCCGGAGAGCGTGCGCGTGCGGCCTGGCGGCGGCTCAACGCCGGCGCGCAGGACCTGCTGGTGGGTGATCCAGGACCGGAGCTGATGTTCGACGACAGGGTCTATAAGCGCGGAGCGCTCGCGCTGCACGCCCTGCGCCGGCGCTGCGGCGACCTCGCCTTCTTCGCGCTGCTGCAGGAATGGACCCGGACACACGCCCACAGGTCCGTGTCGACGCCGGAGTTCATCCTCACGGCCGACCGCGCCACGGGACTGGACACGGAATCGCTGCTGCATCCCTGGCTCTACGAGGAAGACCTGCCGCCGCTGCCGTAAAGTGCGTCCCGCACTGCGTTCCAGGCATGTGGTTTCGGGCATAAAGAAAGACCACGCCAAACGGCGTGGTCTTTCTTTATGGCCGGTCTAGCGCTGGACGGCACCGAACCGCTCGGCGGCGGTGGCGACGGCGCGCTCCCGCGCCTCCGATGCCTCGTCGGCCGTCAGTGTCCGGTCCGTGGCGCGGAACCGCAGGCCGAAGGCGAGGGACTTCTTGCCCTCCTCGATCCCCTTCCCCGCGTAGACGTCGAACAGGGCGACGTCCTCGAGCAGCTCACCGGCGCCTTCACGCAGCGCTGCCAGCACGTCGTCGGCGGGGACGTCCTGCGGCACCACGAGGGCCACGTCCTGCGTCGCCACCGGGAAGGTGGAGATGTGGCGGGCCACCACGACGTCGGCCGCCGCCTCGAAGAGGGCGTCCGCGTTGAGCTCCAGCGCGACGGACCGTGCCGGCATGTCGTGCGCGGCCAGGAGCTTGGGGTGCAGCTCGCCGGCATAGCCCACCACCTCGCCGGAGCGCAGCGACAGCTGCGCGGCGCGGCCCGGGTGGAAGGCCTGGTGCCGGCCCTGGGTGACCACGAGCTCCACACCAAGGACGTCACCGGCCAGGCGGGCGATGTCCAGGGCGTCGGCCCAGTCCCACAGCCGCGGGGCGTGGCCGGCAGCGGCCGGCGAATCATGGCCGGTGAGGACGGCGGCGACGTGCAGCGGCTGGTCAGGAACGCCGTCGTACAGCGCATCCAGCACCTCATCGCTTGGCTTGACGCCCAGCGGAGGAATGGACGGCGTGCCCAAAGTGTCACCGGGCAGGAAGACCAGGCCGGCTTCGAAGACGGCGAGGTCCCGGAAGCCGCGGGAGTGGTTGCGCTTGGCGACCTCCAGCAGGCCCGGCAGCACCGACGTGCGCAGGTAGCCGTGTTCCTCGCTGATGGGGTTGGCGAGCTTGAGCGCAGTCCGGGGCGCACCCTCCTCGGCCACACCAAACGTCTCGTTGGCGGCCTTCGACACGAAGGGGTAGGCCAGGACCTCGGTCAGGCCTGCATCAGCCAGCGCCTGGACCAGGCGGCGGCGCTGCTGCTGCACCCGGGTCAGACCGCGGCCGGGAGGCGCTACCGGCAGGGTCGCGGGGATCTGGTCGTAGCCCACCAGACGGGCCACTTCCTCGGAGAGGTCCTCCTTGGTTTCCAGGTCGTTCCGCCAGCTCGGCGCGGTGACGGTCCAGCCGGCGCCGGTCTTGTCGAGAACGGCACCGAGGTCCTCAAGGGACGTGACGATCTGCTCCTCGGTGAAGTCGATGCCGATCCGGGCGGCGGGGAACTCAGCCGGCAGCGCGATGGTCACCGGATCCGGGGCGGTTCCGACGTCGGTGCCCGCCTCGTCGGCGGTTCCGCCGGCCAGCTCCACGAGAAGATCGACGGCGCGCTGGGCCGCGATGTTGGCGACCTGCCAGTCCACGCCGCGTTCAAAGCGCTTGGAGGCTTCGGACGGGAGCTTGTGGCGCCGGCGCGAGCGCGCAATGGAGACTTCCTCGAAGTGGGCCGCCTCGATCAGGACGGCGGTGGTGGCGTCGGAGACCTCGGTGGACGCGCCGCCCATGACGCCGGCGACGCCGATGGGGCCGGAGGCGTCGGTGATCAGCAGGTCCTCGGGGTCAAGCGAGCGCTCCTTGCCGTCGAGGGTGGTCAGCTTCTCCCCCGCCACGGCCCGGCGCACCACGATATCGCCGGACAGCTTGTCCTGGTCGTAGAAATGAAGCGGCTGGCCGAGTTCGAGCATCACGTAGTTCGAGATGTCCACGGGCAGGGAGATGGACCGGATGCCGGCCAACCGAAGCCTGGAGGACATCCACGGAGGCGTGGGCCTGGTGGCGTCCACGCCGCGGACGGTGCGAGCCACAAAGCGGTCACAGCCGGGCTTGCCGTAGATCGGCGCGTCGTCGTTGATCTTGACCCCGTAGCCGCCGGACAGGACGGCCGGGGCGTTGACCTTCGACACGGGATCGGTGAACACCGTGCCGGTGGCATGGGCATATTCACGCGCCACGCCGCGGATCGAGAAGGCATAGCCGCGGTCCGGGGTCACGTTGATTTCGGCGGCCTGGTCGTAGAGGCCCAGCAGCTCCATGGCGTCGGTCCCGATCTCGGGATCCAGGCCGATCCGGGAAAGCACCAGGATGCCGTCGTGGTCCTCGCCGATGCCCAGTTCGCGGACGGAGGCGATCATGCCCGCGGACATGTGGCCGTAGGTCTTCCGTGCCGAGATGTGGAAGTCGCCGGGCAGGACGGCGCCCGGCAGGGTGACCACCACTTTGTCGCCCTCGACGAAGTTGTGGGCGCCGCAGACGATGCCCTGGACGCCGGACGGATCGATGCCCTTGCCGGTGAGAGTCTGCTCCTGCCCCTCCGGGACAACGCGGACCTGGCACCAGTTGATGGTCTTGCCGTTGGACTGGGGTTCCTTGACCAGGCTCAGGACCTGGCCCACCACGACGGGTCCGCGCAGGGCGTCCGTGGGGCGGTGGACCGCTTCCTCTTCAAAGCCGACCTTGACCAGGTCCGCCATGACGTCTTCGGCCGTGGCTCCGGCCGGTACCTGCGCGAATTCACGCAGCCAGGAAAGTGGGATACGCACTGTTAGATCTCCATCCCGAAGTGCTCGCTGAAACGTACATCGCCTTCGATCATGTCGCGCATGTCGCCGACCTCGTTGCGGAACATGAGCGTCCGCTCGATGCCCATGCCGAAAGCAAAGCCCGAATAGACGTCCGGATCGATGCCTGCGGCCCGCAGGACGTTGGGGTTGACCATGCCGCAGCCGCCCCACTCGATCCAGCGCGGCCCGCCCTTGGCGCCGGGGTGGAAGATGTCCAGCTCGGCGGACGGCTCGGTGAACGGGAAGTAGTTGGGGCGCAGCCGGATCTGGGCTTCGTCGCCGAACATCTGGCGGGCGAAGTGCTCCAGGGTTCCCCGGAGGTCAGCCATGCTGAGCTTCTTGTCGATGGCCAGGCCCTCGAACTGGTGGAACACCGGGGTGTGGGTGGCATCGAGCTCATCGGTGCGGAACACCTTGCCCGGGCACAGCACGTAGATCGGCACTTCGCGTTCCAGCATGGAACGGACCTGCACCGGCGAGGTGTGGGTGCGCATCAGCAGGTGGGCTTCGGGCGGCTCCACGAAGAACGTGTCCTGCATTTCGCGGGCGGGGTGGTCCGGCTTGAAGTTCAGCGCGTCGAAGTTGAACCATTCGGATTCCACTTCGGGGCCTTCGGCGATTTCCCAGCCCATGCCCACGAAGATGTCCGCGACGCGGTCCTGCAGTGTGGACAGCGGGTGGCGGGCTCCGGCCCGGCGGCGGCGCGGGGCTGCCGTGACATCCACGGTCTCCTCAACCAGGATGCGGGCGTCGTTCTCCGCTTCGAGCTCGGCGGTGCGGTCCGCGAGCGCCTTGTTAACACGGCCGCGCGAGGAACCCATCAGCTTGCCGGCGGCGGCCTTCTGGTCCTTGGGCAGGCTTCCGATCCCACGGTTGGCCAGGCTCAGCGGCGACTTCTCACCGGTGTGGGCCAGGCGCACTGCCTTGAGTTCATCGAGCGTGGACGCGCCGGCAATGGCGGCGACGGCCTGGTCCACGGCGGCGTTGATGGCGGTTTCATCCAGAGGGTTCGGGACGGCGGCGCCCGGCAAAGTTTCAGTCATCTACTGTTCTTAGCTACGAGTCGGGTGGTGCCAGCGGCCGGTGCAGCCGCGCCGGTTCCCCGGCCGCGCGTCCGTCGCTGGCACGTCATTGCAGAAAGTCATCCAAGGACGCCGCCCAGAGACGCCATCCAAGAACAAGGGCAGGCTCGCCGGCGCACGGCCGGCAGGCACTGTTCCCAGTCTAATTGACAGCACCGGGCTAAATGACAGCAGGTGCCCGGGGGCGCCTGTATTGCCCCGCCGCCCGCGGCTACCATGGCCCCATGACGCATGGCCGCAGAACGGGAGGCCCACTGACGCGACGACAGCGCCTCAGGCAACTCGCCAACGTGCTGAATGCCTCCACGCCGCTGGGGCTGGTGCTTGCCGGGTTGGCCGGCACCAGGACTTTCCGGGGTCCCCGCGGCCTGATTGTCGCCACCGGTTACCGGTGGCCGCTGCCGGTGGCCGGCGCCTTCACGGTGGGCAACGTTGTCATCTTCCGAACGGACGCTGACACGGCTTTGACGGGCCACACGCTCCTGGGCCATGAGGAACGGCACAGCACCCAGTACGCGTGGTGCCTGGGGCTGCCCTTCCTGCTGTTCTACTTCGCGGCCGCTGCGTGGTCGGCTGTGCGGTACGGCGATCCGGCGTCGGGAAATCCCTTCGAGCGGCATGCGGGCCTGGCGGCGGGCGGCTACGTGGACCGTCGGCTCCGTGACAGGAGGCCCGGACCCGACAGAAGGCGCGGCTCTGGCCGGGGGCACTCATGAGTGAGCCCGCTGGCCGGGCCGAAGTCCGGACTGTCACCGTCACGGGGTTCGGAACCGCCGAGGCCGCACCGGACCTGCTGACGCTGTCCGTTGGCGTGGAATGCCGGCGCGACGACGCAGGTGATGCCTATGCCGCCGCCGGAGGGGCGTCCGCTGCCGTGACGGCCGCGCTGCGCAGCAGGGGCGTGGAGAACCGGGACATCAGGACGTCGGGGCTTAACGTCCGGGCCGACGTCGTCTGGCAGGAGGGCCGCGGCCAGCAGGTCACCGGCTACGTGGCATCCAGCATGCTCAGCGTCCGGCTCCGGGATCTGTCTGCCGGTTCTGGGGCCATTGCCGCGGCGGTCGAGGCAGGCGGCAACGACGTGCGCCTGGACGGCGTGCAGCTCGGCTTTGCCGATGCCGCAGCGGGCATGGCGCTCGCCCGCGACGCCGCCTGGGCCGACGCGCGGGCGGCAGCAGCGCAGTTCGCCGCACTTGCGGGCGCCGAGCTGGGTGAGGTGGTCTGCGTACGGCAGCACCCTGTTCCGTCGGCGCCCGTGCCGGTGGGCGGGATGCAGCGGGCTTTCGCCACGGACTCCATGACCGTGGAACCCGGTGAGTCCGGCGTCAGCGCCAGTGTCACCGTGGAGTGGGAGTTGCTAGTGGAGGCTGCCGGCGGCGAGCGCGACGTCGGCCGGCAGAGATAGGTCAAACGGCCGGGCTGCGCCGGAGAAGTGGCTAAGCGAGGTCCGGACGACGGCGGCTATCGCCTCCGCCATCAAATGCACAGTCAGTGAGGGGGCACCGCTCCCCCGCTCCACTTGGTCCGGCGCGAACGGCACATGGACGAATCCGCCGCGGACGGCCGACCGGGATGCCAGCTCGTGCATGAGCGCATAGAAGGTGTGATTGCAGACGTACGTTCCCGCCGTCTGCGAAACCTCGGCCGGAATACCCGCCTCTTCCACGGCAAGAAGGGCCGCCTTGACTGGCAGCGAGGTGAAATACGCAGCCGGGCCGCCGGGCACCACCGGCCGGTCCACGGGCTGGTTTCCCGCGTTGTCCGGAATGGGCGCGTCATCGCAATTGATGGCAACCCTTTCCAGCGATACCCGCCCCCGGCCTCCGGCTTGCCCGACGCACACCACCAGCTCCGGCTCGAGCTCATCGAGGGCGTTCCGCAGCACATTCCCGGCCACGCCGAAAATGCAGGGCAGTTCCACCGCCTCCACGACTTGGCCTTCGGCGCGGAGCAAGTCCCGCGCGGACAGTGCAGCCGCCCACGACGGATTGATCGGCTGGCCGCCGAAAGGTTCGAAGCCGGTGAGCAGAATCATGGACCCAGCGTAGCCGCTGGACAGGAGGAAACGCCGACGGCGAACCTTGACTTAACTTCGAACATACCTTCGAATGGATGTCATGAGATGGGACGCGCAGGCACTCAAGCCGGCACAGGACGAAATACCCGGGGCCGCCCCGCTGCTGCCCCTGGCCGGGCTGGTGCGGTCCGTGTCCACTCCCGAGTTCGCCGGCGTCACCTTTCATGAGGTCACCGCCAAATCGGTGCTCAACAAGGTGCCCGCCGGTTCCCGGATGCCGTTCGAGTGGACCGTGAATCCGTACCGGGGCTGCAGCCACGCGTGCGTCTACTGCTTCGCCCGCAAGAGCCATACCTACCTGGACTTCGACGCCGGGCTCGATTTCGACAGCCAGGTGGTCGTGAAAATCAACGCGGCCGAGGTGCTGCGCAAGGAGTTGGCCAAGCCCTCCTGGAACCGGCAGCAGGTGGCATTGGGCACCAACACGGACCCCTATCAGCGGGCGGAGGGCCGGTACCGGCTGATGCCCGGCATCATCGGTGCGCTGGCCGACTCCGGGACCCCCCTGTCCATCCTGACCAAGGGCACTTTGCTGGCGCGCGACATTCCGCTCCTTAAGCATGCCGCGTCACAGGTGCCGGTGGGCATTGGCATCTCGCTGGCCATGACGGACGAGCAACTCTCCGAGGCCATCGAGCCCGGCACACCCGGACCGCGGGCGCGGCTCAGGCTCGTGTCCAGGCTCCGCGAGGCCGGACTGCCCTGCGGCGTGATGGCCATGCCCATCCTGCCCTGGCTCTCGGACAGCGACGAGGCCCTGGATTCCCTGTTCGCCGCACTGGCTGGCGCCGGTGCCACCGGCGTCACGGCCGGAGCGCTGTACTTGAAGCCGGGCACCCGGGAGTGGTTCATGCAGTGGATCGCTGCCCGGCATCCGGAACTCGTCGGCCGCTACCGCAGGCTCTATGGCACGGGCTCGTATGCCTCAAAGGAATACCGCATCTGGCTGGCCGGCAGGGTCCGTTTCTTCAAGGCCCGGCACGGCTTCTCCAATTCGCACGGGTTCAGCCACCGGGACGTCGACGAGCACCCTGCCGACGATCCCCGGGGTGAGGAAGCCGCCTACCCCGAAGGAAGCATTCCGCAGGACCGGACGGGGCACGACAGGTCAGGCCAGCAACGGTCAGGGCCGAATGGCCACCGCAGCGAAGCACGAACGTCCCAGCCCACACTGTTCTGAGTCGGCAGCCGTACCGCTCCTGCACCCGTGCGCGGTCTTTCCTGTTGCTAATTCCCGGGCACGAAGCCGGCACAGCCCGCGGCGGCAACGCTGGCAAGCAGCGCCTGGACAATCGGGAGGTCGGCCGGGATCCACGGCAGGCTGAGAGCTTCGTCACCCTCGCGGATGCTGACCCAGCGGAGCTCATCGTGGTCTTCGAGCGGCCGGGGTTCGCCGTCGGCCACTTCCGCGAACCACACCCGCATCACGGCCTTGGCGTTAAGGGGCCAGCCTTCCGGTCCCGGCGCTTCCAGTTCCGCCCCGAGGACGACATCGATGCCGAGTTCCTCGCGGAGCTCACGGTGCAGCGCCTTGTCGGGGGCTTCGCCCGGTTCGACCTTCCCGCCCGGGAACTCCCACATGCCGGCAAACTGCGGAGGCGCCGTGCGGCGGGCCACGAGGAGCCTGGCGGGAGCGGAGAGCGAGTCCAGCACGGCCCCGCCGACGACGTTGATCAGTTCAGTCACCGGTCCAGTCTATGAGGGCAAGGTCTCGGCCTTCCGCCGGAATATCCATCCCGCAGCGAAGCTCGTTAAAATCAGACATATCAGTGGCAAAGAGGCCTACTCCGTAATTCCCTTCGAAAAGCAGGCACACATGACTTCCACTGTCCAGGCTCCCCGCACGCCCAAGGCCGCCACGCGCATCGGTCCCGCCATCCTGGCCTTGGCCATGGGCGGCTTCGGGATCGGCGTCACCGAATTCGCCATGATGGGGCTGCTCAACGAGGTCGAGGCCGGACTCCGGATCAGCACTCCCGAGGCGGGCCACCTCATCTCCGCCTACGCCCTCGGCGTCGTCGTGGGAGCTCCCGTCCTCGCCGCCGTCGGCGCGAAGCTGCCGCGCAAGTACCTCGCGCTGGGCCTCATGCTGTTCTTCAGCGTCGCCAATCTTTCCTCGTTCATCGCTCCCGACTACGCGAGCATGCTCGTCTCCCGGTTCGCCGCCGGCCTGCCGCACGGTGCGTTCTTTGGCGTGGCCGCGGTGATCGCCGCATCCCTGGTGGCGCCGACGAAGCGGGGCTGGGCCATTTCCATGGTCATGGCGGGGCTCACCGTTGCGAACGTGGTCGGTGTTCCGTTCGCCACCTGGCTCGGCCAGACCTTTGGCTGGCGGCTGCTCTTTGTCCTGGTGGGAGTACTGGGGTTGGTGACACTGGCGCTCATCTGGAAGTTCGTTCCGTTCCAGAAGGCGCACGCAGACGCCAGCATCCGCAGGGAACTGGGCGCACTTAAGCGGGCACAGGTCTGGCTGGCGATCCTCATCGGCATCGTCGGTTTCGGCGGTTTCTTCGCTACCTACACCTACATCTCCCACACGATGACCTCCGTGGCCGGGATCCCCGCCGCCCTGCTGCCGTTCGTGGTGGCCCTGTACGGCCTGGGAATGGTGGCCGGCAACATCGTCGGCGGCCGGATCGCGGACAAGTCCGTGATGGGGACCATTTACCGCGTCCTGCCGGGAATCGCCGTCGCCCTCGTGGTGTACGCCGTGGCCGTGCACTGGCCGTGGTCGGCCTTCCTCATGGTGTTCGTGGTGGGCGGCGCCGGGTCCATGCTCGTCCCGGCCCTGCAGACCCGGCTGCTGGACGCGTCCCCCGACGCGCCGTCGCTGGCGTCCTCCCTCAACCACGCAGCGCTGAACGTCGCCAACGCCCTGGGCGCCTTCCTGGGCGGCGCAGTGATCGCGCGGGGCTGGGGCTACGTCGCACCGGCCCTGGTGGGTGCCGTCCTTGCCATTCTTGGCCTGATGGTGGCCCTGCTCAGCGGCCTGCTGGAACGCAAAAAGCCGCTGGCCCCGTAACAAAAAGCACGGAGCCAGCGGCTCAAGAAGCACAGGGCCAGCGGCTCACACGCGTATGGCCGGCCGCTGAACTTTCCAAAAAGGCGGTTACGCCCCGGAGTCGCCGGCAAGGGCGGGCCCGCTGGCCACCTCTGCACGGCGGATGTCGGGCTCCAGGTAAATGACCCGGGCAATCGGAACTGCCGAGCGGATGCGTGCCTCGGCGTCGTCGATGGCCTTGGCAATGTCCAGCCCGGAATCGCCGGCCCCCACACTGATCTTGGCGGCCACGAGCAGCTCCTCCGGGCCCAGGTGCAGGGTCTTGAGGTGGATGATGGCAGTGCCGTCCGCCTCGATGGCGCGCCGGATGCGGCCGACGTCGTCCTTCGTGGCCGACTCCCCCAGCAGCAGCGACTTGGTCTCCATCGCCAGGATCACGGCAATCGCCACGAGCAGCACGCCAATCATGCCGGTCCCGATCCCGTCCCAGATGCCGTCGCCTGTCAGCAGGGTCAGTCCCACGCCGAACAGGGCAAACAACAGGCCCAGCAGGGCGCCGAAGTCTTCGAGCAGGATCACCGGAAGCTCGGGCTGCTTGGCGGTGCGCACGAAGCTGATCCAGCCCTGGCTGCCGCGGATATGGTTGGCCTCGATGATGGCCGTCCGGAACGAGAAGCCTTCGGCCACGATGGCACCCACCAGCACAGCCAGGGGCACCCACCAGAAGTCACCTTCAATGGCGTGCGGGTGCTGGATCTTTTCCCAAGCCTCGTACAGCGCGAACAGGCCGCCGACGCTGAAGAGCACGATGGAAACGATGAACGCATAAATGTACCGTTCGCGTCCGTAGCCGAACGGGTGCTCCGGGCTGGCAGCCCGCTGGGCGCGTTTCCCCCCGATCAGGAGCAGGACCTGGTTGCCCGAGTCGGCGACCGAGTGGATGGCCTCAGCCAGCATCGATGAGGAGCTTGTCAGCAGGAACGCGACGAACTTCAGGACGGCGATGGTCAGGTTGGCGGCCAGCGCCGCGACAATCGCCTTGGTACCGCCATTTGCAGCCAAGGGAGGCTCACCTCTTCACGTGGTTATTTCAACGGATGGGACAGGGCGGGATGGATCCGCCGTCTAGTAAATACCGTACCCGTCCGGCCCGGAACAGACAGCGCACATGGCCTCCTGGCGGCACGAAAAGCCAAAACTAAGCCTGCTGACAAAGAAACGCGCCCTGTGTTAGCTTGAAGCCATATCGGGACTGATAAGAATCGATCCCGACGAATATGAAGGAGCAGACAATGGGTTTTCTTGCTTGGATTATTCTCGGCCTGATCGTAGGCGCAATTGTTAAAGCCGTCATGCCCGGCCGGGTCGGCGGCGGCTGGGTCACCAGCCTCGTTCTGGGCGTCGTTGGCGCCATCGTTGGCGGCTGGATCGGCAGCCTTCTCTTCGGCAAGGGTGACTTGGCGTTCTTCGACCTCGGGACTTGGATCCTCGCCATCATCGGCGGCCTCGTAGTCGCAGGTATCTACGGCGCCATCACCGGCCGTAACCGGGCCACCCGGGCACCATAAAAAGGCCAGGATCACAGGCACTGGGCCTCGACAAGCGCAAACGCATAGACAAGCGCAAGCCCAGGCCATAACAGACAAAAACAGACAGGAGCGGGGACCCACCAGCACGGTGGGTCCCCGCTCCTTCCCGTATGACGGCCAGCCATGCATGTCGGCCGCTGTCCACGGATGGAGTTTTCGTCCAGATATCGCGGCTTGGAGGGCCTTTAGCGGCCGATATCTGGACAAAAACTCCTGAGCTTAGGCAGGCTGCTGGGACCTCGCACTTGCGTACAGGCAGACGGTGGCCGCTGTTCCCAGGTTGAGGCTCTCGGCGGCACCATACACTGGCACCGCCACACGGTGGTCGGCCAGCGCGAGTTCGTCGTCGGAGAGGCCCTGGGCTTCGTTGCCGAAGAGCCAGGCAGTGGGGTTCTCCAGTGCGTAGTCCGAGGCGGCGGTCGATGCGCCCAGCCGGCGGGCGGCGTTCTCGTCCTGCAGCCGGTCAAGGTTCAGTTGCCCGTAGCCGTCAGCGGCGAGTACGCCGATCCCCCGTTCCTTGCACAGCTCCACCAGCTCATTGACGTCGGCGCCGAGGACCACGGGCAGGTGAAACAGGGAGCCGGCAGTCGACCGGACGGCCTTGGGATTGTAGATGTCCACGCTTGAACCGGTGAGGACCACGGCATCGGCGCCGGCAGCGTCTGCGGCCCGAAGCACCGTCCCGGCATTCCCGGGGTCCCGGACCTGGCACAGCACGGCAATCAGCCGTGGCCCGCCGTCGAGCACGTCCGCCAGCGAGACGTCCACGAAATCACACACCGCAACGATCCCCTGCGGGGTGACGGTGTCCGCCATGGCAGCGAGGACGTCGTCCGTCGCAAGCCGGGCACTGGTTCCCACGGCCAGTTCCTCGAACTCGGGGTACCGGTCGAGGCAGGCCTCGCTGGCGTACACCTCACGGACGATCCCTGGCTGGCCGGCCGCGGTCCGCTTGCCGTGCAGCACCAGGGCTTCACGAACTGCCTGGGGGCCTTCGGCGAGGAACTGGCGGCGCTTTAAACGGGCCGGGCGCCCTGCAAGCTTGGCCACGTCCCGCACCCGATCTGCTCGGGGATTGGAGAGTGGAAAGTCTTGCGGGCGCCCGGTTTCGTTCATATAAGAAACCTTAGTGGCTGTTGCCACCGGTCCTTGAACTGGGAGCTGTCTGCTTACTCAGCAGCTGCAGTGGCCGGCTTCTTCGCAGCGCGTGCACGGGTGGCCTTGGCCTTCGGTGCAGCCTCAGCCTTGGCGGCCGGTGCGGAGGTGTCTGCCGGCAGGGAGTCCTTGGCAACCTGGACCAGCGCAGCGAAGGCGTTGGCGTCAGAGACGGCCAGTTCGGCCAGCATCCGGCGGTCAACCTCAACCTCAGCAGCCTTCAGGCCCTGGATCAGACGGTTGTAGGTCAGGCCGTTGGCGCGGGATGCAGCGTTGATGCGCTGGATCCACAGGCGGCGGAAGTCGCCCTTCTTCTTCTTGCGGTCGCCGTAGCTGTACACAAACGAGTGCAGCAGCTGTTCCTTGGCCTTGCGGTACAGGCGTGAGCGCTGTCCACGGTAACCTTTGGCGCGTTCGAGGACAACCCGGCGCTTCTTGTGGGCGTTTACCGCCCGCTTCACACGTGCCACGTGCGTACTCCTTCAGAATTCTTGTCCCAAGCATCTTTCGCCGGTGATCCGGCTGGCCTGAGAAGGCTTTATTGGTGGGTGGCTGCTGCCTGACGGCGGCAGCCAGAGAGCTTGGAACTAGATGCCGAGCATCTTCCGGATGACCTTGGCGTCGCCCTTGAAGACGATCTTGTCACCGGCGAGGCGACGGGTCAGGCGGCTGGACTTGTGCTCAAGGTAGTGGCGGCGGTTGGCCTGCTGGCGGCGCAGCTTGCCGGTACCGGTCAGCTTGAAGCGCTTCTTGGCACCACTGTGGGTTTTCATCTTCGGCATGGGAACCGATCTCCTAACGTATCCGCAGACATGTCTGCAGTCTTTCGCGCAGCCGGCCCTGGGGACGGCGTGCTGGTTGCTGGCTGCCTGAAGGGGATGCCTTCCGCAGTTTCGAACTAGTTGGTCTTCTTGCCTGCCGGCTTCGGCGTGGGCCGGGGTGCAGCAGGACGTGCCACCGGCTTCGGCGCGGCGGGCCTGGCCACCGGCTTCGGCGGGGCAGGCACAGCTGCAGGCTTCGGCGCTGCCGGGGCAGGCGCTTCGGCCTGCGGAGCCTTGGGCGCAGGTGCCTGGGCGGCGGCCTTCGGCGCAGCGGGTGCCGCCGGGGCGGCAGGTGCAGCAGCCTTCGGGGCAGCAGCCCTGGGCTCCGCAGCCTTCGGAGCAGCAGCCTTGGGCTCCGCAGCCTTCGGAGCAGCAGCCTTGGGCTCGGCGGGAGCTTCGGCAGGTGCCGGAGCCTCGGCAGGTGCTGCGGCCGGGGCTTCGGCAGCCGGAGCTGCCTCAGCGTCAGCGGCCGGAGCCTGAGTGGCCTCAGCCTGGGCCGGAGCTTCCTGCGTTGCCGTTGCCTCTTCGGCGGCGGTGTCAGCAGAAACCTTGAAGCCCTCCGGGAGGAGGTCACCCAGCGACTGCGTCAGCGGTGCCTGATCGTCACCTGAGGTGTCAACACGGCCGGCGGCCTTGGCTTCGTTCTGTGCCTTGGCCTCGGCGCGCTGGGTCGCGCGGCGGGCTTCGGCCTTCGCTTCGGCCTTGTTCTTCAGCGGGCCGATGACCATGACCATGTTGCGGCCATCGATGCGCGGGCTTGACTCCACGACACCGACTTCTGCCACGTCCTCAGCGAAACGCTGGAGGAGGCGCAGGCCCATTTCGGGACGCTGCTGCTCACGGCCGCGGAACTGGATCATGGCCTTGACCTTGTCCCCGGCTCCGAGGAAGCGCAGGGCGTGGCCGCGCTTGGTCTCGTAGTCGTGGGTGTCGATCTTCAGGCGGAACCGGATTTCCTTCAGAACCGTGTTGGTCTGGTTCTTCCGGGCCTCACGGGCCTTGACTGCGGCTTCGTACTTGTACTTGCCGAAGTCCATCAGCTTGCACACCGGAGGCTTGGCCTGCGGTGCAACTTCAACGAGATCCAGGTCGGACTCGGCAGCCAGACGCAGGGCATCCTCGATGCGGACGATCCCTACCTGTTCGCCGGCAGGGCCGACCAGCCGCACCTCAGGGACGCGGATACGCTCATTGATTCTTGGCTCGCTAATGTTAAAGCTCCTGTGTTTGTAATGGTGTTCCACCGGCAAAATAGAGAAGGCCCCCAATTGCCGGAGCAATCGAAGGCCTCAAAGATCGGATGTGCACCTCCCGCAGGGGCTGCACGCGCTTCACTGGACTACTGCCCGGTGAACCGCCCGACCGTTACCCGGCAACCTTGCTGCCCTGAACCTTCCAGGGAAAACGGCTGACGCGGGTGGGAGAGAACTCCGCTTGCAAACTGAGTATCAATTCTACAGAAAGATACCCGCTTACCGCACATTTGCGGCAGTGGGTCTCATACACGGCAAAATAACGACATCCAGTCGGTCTGTGACAAGCTTACCAGTATGAGCACTCCAGACAGCAATTCACACGTCTACCAGGCACCCGGCGCCGGGGACGACGTCACGCAGCAAATCCGCGACATCTCGGAAGTTCCCGCGATCGAGGTCATCACCACGGCCGCCGTGCACCTCATGAGTGCCTCCGCCGTGAAGCTCGGCCTGGCCGCTGAGGAGAACGCCGCTGAGCTGAAGGACCTGGACGAGGCCCGCAAGCTCATCACCGCCCTCGCCGGCCTGGTGACGGCAGCCGCTCCGGAGATCGGTTCACAGCACGCCGGTCCGTTGCGTGATGGCCTGCGGTCCCTGCAGCTTGCCTTCCGCGAAGAATCCATCATTCCGGATCCCCCGGGCAAGGGTCCCGGTGAGAAGTTCACCGGTGCGGTGAACTAAGGATTAACGTTCGACGGCGGCGGGCCGGCTCTTCGGGGCCGGCTCGCCGCCGTTTTTGTCCTGGAGACCGCCGGTGACCGCCCCGGGCGGCCCGTCCGGCGGCGGCGTCAGGAGGCGGCAGCGCGGCGTCGGCGCTCTTGCAGGACAAGCCCGACGACGCACAGCAGCACCCCGGCCACGCCGACGGACACGAAGCCTCCCGCCGCCCCGATGCCGTCGATGAAGATTCCGGCCAGCGGAGCCCCCAAGGCAACACCGGCGGTCAGCGCCGACCCGTACCAGCCCATGGCCTCGCCGCGTCTTGCCTCGTCCACCAGTTCGGCCACCTTCTCGGAAGCTGCCGACAGGACCGGCGCGCAAAGGAGGCCCGGCAGCAGCGACAGCAGGCTGAGGGTCAGGGTGTCGGTGGCAAACCCCATGGGAATGGTGAAGGCAGCCATGCCCAGCAGCAGAAGGATCGGGGAAACAGGCCGGTGCATGGCCCCGTACACGAGGCCGCCGATCACCGACGCGGCGCACCAGAAGAGGAACACGACGCCGATCTCGCCCTGGCGGCCGCCGGTCTCCAGCGCGGCCACGATTCCCACGTCGGTGCCACTGAGCACCATGCCGGCGCCGGCAGCCACAGCGAACACCGCGGCCACACCGGCGGTGAACCAGGCGAAGCTGTGGGCCACCCTGCGCTTCAGGACTGCCCGCCGCCGGCTGCCCGCAGACGCCGGGCCGAGCTCAGCCGCTGCCTCCTGCACGTGTGCGGGGGCGGCAGCCACAACGGCTACCTCTGCTGCTTCCTGCTCATCCGCATCGTACGGTTCGGAGCGGACGGCGCTGCGGGTGGGCGGGTTGAACCACATCAGGAAGAGCCCGGCCAGCGACGTCGAGACACCGACGGCGGTAAGCCCCAGCACGGAATGGCCGCTGGTGGCCACCACAGCACCTGCGGCCGGGCCGATCATGAACACCAGTTCGGTGCTGACCGCATCCAGCGCGAAGGCGGTCCTGCGCTGGTCGCCGTCCGCCAGCACCCCCAGGGACTGCCGCACCACGCTGAAAATGGGAAGTGTCAGCAGGCCGCCCACGAACACGAGCGGCAGCAGCCACTGGTAGGACACGTGCGGCACGATGGACCAGATAACAGTTTCCGAAATCACCGAAGGTATCAGCGCAGTGCGCAGGCCCGCGGTGTCCACCCGGCGGCCGCGCCAGGGTGCGCCGAGCGCAATGCCGATGGTCATTACGGCCGCCGCCGTTCCCGCGGCGGCGTAGCCCTCGCCAAGGGTCAGGACGATGTGCAGGGTCAGCAGGACGCCCGCCGCCGAATGGGGAATGCGGGCAATCATGCCGACTGCCAGGAGCCGTCGGATGGGCCGGACGGCCAGCAGCTCCCGGTACAGGGTGAAATTCACAGATGGGTCCTCGGTTCAGCCGCCGGACAGCAACGGAACGGACCTCCACCGGTCGGCGGTTACTGCGCGGCGCGCCTTAGTTTGACTTCGATCGAATCAACGCGCTCACCAAACAATACATTCCGGCTCCACTCGGCCTGGAGGCCGGCAACAAGGTCCTGGACGGCGGCGGCGTCGAGCCCGTCCTCCAGGTAGAGCACCACCCGCAGTTCAGGGCCGGCTCCGCCGCCTTCGACGCGGGCGCCGGCGGCTGTGGCACTGGCCACTCCCCCGCCGGGAAGGATCTCGAGTCCGCGGACCGCGCGCCTGTCTGCGGCACCGGCCCGAAGCACCGCGGCCAGCTCGTCATCGAGGTAAGCAGGTACCCACGGCCGCTGCTGCGCGAGGGCCCAGACCCCGGGGCGCCTGACCACAAAGGTAATTTCCGAACCGGGGTCCACGACCAGCAGCTCGGCCCCCTCGGAAACAGCGGAAAGCGCGGCCCTCGCGGCATAAACGGCCACCGGACGCGCCTGAGCGTGCCACGCCGTCAGGGCCGCTGCCGACGTGAACACCGGCATGGCGAGCCGGCCGTCAGGCGCCTTGAGCGTCACCAGCGCCATGTCCGCCTGCTTGTCGGCGTGCACGCCGTGCGCGCCCTCGGCTTCCTCCGCCAGCTGGGCCACCACGGGCACAAAGACGCGGGCGGTGGCCAGCGAGGCAACCACCGCGGCTTCGTCCCCATGCCCGGCAACGAGGGCAGCGAGTGCGGTGAGGTAGCCGGCGTCGGCAGTGCCGTCGTCGTCCTCGAAATTGTGGATCTTGGCGTCATCGCCGGCGAGGCTGCGCCCGGCCCAGGGCTGGCCCGCCGAATCAGTGGCGCCGCCTGCGCCGGCGAGGGCGGCCTCGATGTGACCGGGCAGCCGGCGTGCCGGCGGCACGCCCGTGCCCGGTACGCCCGTTCCAGGTACGCCGCCGTCCGCGGAATTGCGCTGCTGCTCGGTCACGGCAATGCCTTAGCGGCGGCCAGCGACGTCGAGGGCCTCGGGCAGGGTAAAGGCGCCGGCATACAGGGCCTTGCCCACGATGGCGCCTTCGACGCCGAGCGGCACCAGGGAGCGCAGCACCTTCAGGTCGTCGAGGCTGGAAATCCCGCCGGAGGCCACGACGGGTTTCCCGGTCTTCTCCACCATCTGCCGCAGCAGTTCAACGTTCGGCCCCTGCAGCGTGCCGTCCTTGGTCACGTCGGTAACGACGTAGCGTGCGCAGCCGGCCTCTTCCAGGCGGCCCAGGACGTCCCACAGGTCCCCGCCTTCCTTGGTCCAGCCGCGGCCGGCCAGGGTGGTTCCCCGGACGTCCAGGCCGACGGCGATCCGGTCACCGAAGCGGTCGATGGCCCGTGCCGTCCATTCCGGGTTCTCCAGTGCGGCGGTTCCGAGGTTGACCCGCGCGACGCCCAGGTCCAGCGCCTTCTCCAGGGAGTCGTCGTCCCGAAGCCCGCCGGAAAGCTCCACCTTGATGTCCAGCCGGCCCACCACTTCGCGCAGCAGTTCCGCGTTCGAGCCGCGTCCGAAGGCTGCGTCCAGATCCACCAGGTGGACCCATTCGGCGCCCTGCTGCTGCCAGTTCAGCGCCGCCTCCAGCGGCGTTCCGTAGCTCGTTTCGCTGCCGGCCTCGCCCTGGACCAGGCGGACGGCCTGGCCGTTCACGACGTCGACGGCGGGAAGCAGTTCAAGTACCGGCAGCTCGTTTTGGCTGGTCATCGGCGGTTTCCTCAGTTCTTGTAGGCGCTGTAGTTCTGCGGGCCCTGTTCCCATGCGCGGCATCTGCTGCGGCGCACGGCGGGTTGGTTTGATTAGTTGCCGGGAAGGGTCAGCAGGTAGGCGGCCAGCAGCGACATGGCAGCCAGCACGTAGAACCCGATCTGGACCCAGAGCGGCTTACGCTGCTGCCTGAAGGACAGTCCGCCGCCCACCAGGAGGCCGGCCAGTCCCATCAGGAGAATTGACCACATTTAGGCGTCCGCCGCCTGCCGGGAGTGCGGACCGCGGAGCCCGTCAACCCAGTTCTTGAGCAGCCGCGCACCGGCGTCGCCTGACTTTTCCGGGTGGAACTGGGTCGCGCACAGCGGGCCGTTCTCCACGGCGGCTATGAACGGGGCGCCGTGCTCGGACCATGTGACCAGGGGCGGCGCCATCCGGGGCTGGATGACGTCGAAGTCCCAGTTCTGGACGCCGTACGAGTGCACGAAGTAGAAGCGCTCACCCTCGACGCCGTCGAACAGCCGGGAGCCTTCCGGGACCTTAACTGTGTTCCACCCCATGTGCGGGACCACTTCGGCCGGCAGGAGCTCCACCTTGCCGGGCCACTCCCCCATGCCTTCGGCTTCAGTTCCGTGTTCCACGCCGGCCTCGAACAGCACCTGCAGGCCGACGCAAATGCCGAGGACCGGACGCCCGCCGGCAACGCGGCGGCCAATCATCCGAATGCCGTCAACGGCCTTGAGTTCGCGCATGACCGTCTCGAAGGCGCCGACGCCGGGGACAACCAGCCCGTCGGCGTTCAGCACGTCCTCGGGCTTGGAACTGAGGATGACCTCCGCGCCGGCGCGTTCCAGGGCACGCACGGCCGAACGGACGTTGCCGGACCCGTAGTCCAGGACGGTGACGGTGGGCTTGCCCTCCGGGGAGGCCGGCTTCAGCGTGGCCGAGGGGTCGATGATCGCGCCCTCGCGCAATACTTTGCCGGTCACAGTGCTCCCTTGGTGGACGGAATGCCTTCGACGCGGGGGTCCGGCTCGACGGCTGCGCGGAGGGCCCGGGCGAAGGCCTTGAACTGGGCTTCCACGATGTGGTGCGGGTCCCGGCCGGCGATGACGTTCATGTGCAGGCAGATGCCGGCGTGCAGCGTGATTGCCTCGAAGACGTGCCGGGTCAGCGATCCCGTGAAGTGGCCGCCGATCAGGTGGTACTCCTGGCCGGCAGGCTCGCCGCCGTGCACCAGGTAGGGCCGGCCGGAGACGTCGACAACGGCGTGTGCGAGGGCTTCGTCCAGGGGCACCGTCGCCTCGCCGAAGCGGCGGATGCCAGCCTTGTTGCCCAGCGCGGTGCGCAGCACCTCGCCGAACGTGATGGCAACGTCCTCAACGGTGTGGTGGACGTCAATGTGCGTGTCGCCGGTGGCCTTGACGGTCATGTCAATGAGTGAGTGCTTGCACAGCGCCGTCAGCATGTGGTCGTAGAACGGGACCGAGGTGCTGATGTCCGACACTCCGGTGCCGTCGAGGTTGATCTCCACCAGCACGGAAGATTCGCTGGTGGCACGCTCCATGCGTGCAGTCCGTGCCTCGGCACCCTTGATTCCGGTGTCGCTCATGGTGATAGATGTCCTTTGATGAAGGATTGGGGGCGGACCTGACCCGGTCCATGGTCAAGTTTAGGCCGGAAGTGCAGCTTGCCGGGCCAGGATGCTTTCCAGCGCTTCCAGGAAGGCTGTGGTTTCCGTCTCAGTCCCGGCGGTGACCCGCAGGTGGCCGGCGATGCCGACATCCCGCACGAGCACCCCTGCGTCCAGCAGCTCCTGCCAGACCACGTGGGGATTCTCCAGGCCGCCGAAGAAGACGTAGTTGGAGTCGGACGCCGCGGGCCGCAGCCCCATCCGCGTCAGCTCCGCGACAATCCGGTCGCGCTGGCGCTTGATGTCCCGGACGTCGGCCATGAGCGCCTCGCGGTGCTGCAGCGCGGCGAGGGCGGTTGCCTGCGTTACGGCCGAGAGGTGGTAAGGCAGGCGCACCAGCCGGAGGGCGTCCGTCACCTCGGGAGCCGCGGCCATGTAGCCGAGGCGGGCGCCGGCCAAGGCGAACGCCTTGCTCATGGTGCGGGAGACGATGAGCCGCTCCCGGCCGGGCAGCAGGGTGAGCGCGCTGGGCGTCCCGTCGTGGGCAAACTCGTGGTAAGCCTCGTCCACGACGACGATCGCCTGACTCGCCTCGCCTGCCCCGTAGACCGCTTCCACCACATCCAGACCCAGGCCCGTGCCGGTGGGGTTGTTGGGCGAGCACAGGAAGACGATGTTCGGCTGCAGTTCACGCACCTGGCTGGCGGCCGACTCAGCACTGAGGCCGTAGTCGTCGGCCCGCTTGCCGGCAATGTAGGCAGTGTCCGTGCCGCTGGCAAGGAGCGGGTACATGGAGTACGTCGGCGGGAAGCTCAGAAGCGACCGGCCCGGGCCGCCAAAGGCCTGGAGGATCTGCTGGAGGACCTCGTTGGACCCGTTGGCTGCCCAGAGGTTGTCCGCGCTGAGCCCGTGGCCAAGGTATTCCGCCAGGGCTTCCCGAAGTTCGGTGAATTCGCGGTCGGGGTACCGGTTGAGTCCGGTGGCGGCCTCGCTTACCGCCGCGGTGATGGCCGCCCGCACGTCGGCGGGCACGCCATGGGTGTTCTCGTTGACGTTGAGCAGGATCGGAACGTCAAGCTGCGGGGCGCCGTATGGGGACAGCCCCCTCAGGTTGGTCCGCAGGGGCAGTCGGTTCAGTCGCTCAAGCTGGTCAGTCACCTAGACAGTTTAAGTACCCGGCAGGGCTGGCCGGAAACTGTGACGGTTCCGGCGCCCGGGAACCATACGGTTCGGGGAGCATAAAGCGCTACTTGTTCGGCACAAAAAGCTGCTGCCCTGGCATGACCTTCCCGGCCTGAAGGTCGTTGAGCTGGACAATGTCCGCAATCACATCCCGTGGATCGCGGTTCGGATCGACCTTGCCGGCGATCGCCCACAGCGATTCTCCGGGCTGCACCGTGACCGAGACCGTCGGCGTAACGGAGAGGCCGCCGGCGCTGTCCGCCGCCTTGGCCGGCGAGTTCAGCAGCCCGGTCAGAGACAGGAGCACGGCGGCGAGCAGGACAAGCGGGAGGCCGATCAGGACAATCCGGCCACGGCGGGTGAGGCGCAGGCGCGGCGGCCTGCCGGGCCGGGAAACTGCCGTGGAAGTTGTTGCTGCTGTTGAAGCTGACATGGCGTGAGCCCTCCTGGACCAAGTTGTACTGCCTCGCGTTCGAACAAACAGTTCGAACACCGGACTGACAAACAGCCTTAACTAGAACACATGTTCGAACTTTGCTTTTCCTAGTTTTAGCACCTATCAACGAATTAAGTCGAGACTCGCTAGAACAAATGTTTGAAAAAGCCGTATGGCTGGCCTACGTTGGAAATCAAGGAACAACCACAACTGCAGTTGATCAGCAGGGTCTGACATTTTTCAGGCCGGAAGTTCCCGGCCGGAGCAGCTACCGCGGCCGGGAGGAACGGAAAGGCGTTGGCGAACATGGCAGCACAAGCCTCTGACGGCAAGGCTCCCCAGCGCAGCCCGCGGTCTCAGCGGACCCCCAAGGGACTTACACTCCGCCAGAAGAAGATCCTGGAAACCATCCAGCGTTCGGTCAACGAGAACGGCTACCCGCCGTCGATGCGGGAAATCGGCGACACCGTCGGCCTGGCCAGCCTCTCCAGCGTGACCCATCAGCTTTCGCAGCTGGAAAAGCTCGGCTACCTGCGGCGCGACCCCAAGCGGCCGCGCGCCATGGAGGTCCTGATGCCGCTCACCCTGGATGCGGGGACGGCGAAATCCGGCGGCGCTGACAGAGCCCCGGCCCTCAGCGCGGCGGGCGGCTCCGTGTCCGAACTGCCCAGCGCGATGGACACCGCCATGGTGCCGCTGGTCGGCCGGATCGCCGCCGGCGGCCCCATACTCGCCGATCAGATGGTGGAGGAGCTGATGCCGCTGCCCCGCCAGCTGGTGGGCCACGGGGAACTGTTCATGCTCAAGGTCGCGGGCGACTCCATGGTGGACGCCGCCATCTGCGACGGGGACTGGGTTGTGGTCCGGCGGCAGAGCGACGCCGTCAACGGCGACATCGTCGCGGCACTGCTCGACGATGAAGCCACGGTCAAGACCTTCCGGCAGCGGGACGGCCACACCTGGCTCCTGCCGCAGAACACGCAGTACGAACCCATCCTCGGCGACCACGCGGTGGTCATGGGCAAGGTGGTTTCCGTACTCCGCTCGCTGTAGCCCCCTTTGGGCCTGTCCCCAGGGAACCAACGGCACAGAACCATGGGTGCGTAACCAGCGGACAGGACCTGCGGCCCCGGGCTGCCGCAGCCCGGGGCTTCCTCATGCCTGCGCGCCGGCGAGCCTTTCGAGGGCCGCGACGGCGGTCTTCCGGTCGGTCGTGGGCCAGAACGGCGGCAGGGCAGCCCGCAGGAACCCGCCATAGCGTTCCGTGGACAGCCGGGAGTCCAGCACCGCCACGACACCCCTGTCATCCGTGGACCGAATGAGCCGCCCGGCCCCCTGGGCAAGCCTGATGGCCGCGTGCGTGGCGGACACGGACATGAAGCCGTTGCCGCCCGCTTGGGCAACAGCCCGCGACCGCGCCGTCATCAGCGGATCATCAGGCCGCGGGAAGGGAATCCTGTCAATCACCACCAGACGGCACGACCCACCCGGCACATCGACGCCCTGCCACAATGACATCGTGCCGAACAGGCAGGTGTCCGGCTCGTCCGCGAACTGCTTCACGAGGGCCGTCATGGTGGACTCGCCCTGGCAAAGAATGCTGATATCCAGCCGGTCGCGCAGGGCGTCTGCCGCTTCCTCGGCGGCCCGCCGGGAGGAGAACAGGCAGAGCGCTCCCCCGCCGGACGCGCGGATCAGTGACTCGAGTTCGTCCAGCGCCTCAGGCGAGGTGCCGCGGCCAGGCTTCGGCAGGTGACCCGCTACGTAGAGTATGCCCTGCCGCGGGTAGTCAAAGGGCGAGCCCACGTCGACGCCGGTCCAGCTCGGAGCGCCTTCCCCGACCAGCCCGAGCCCGCCCGCGGCAGGTTCGAAGGCAGAGCCGATGGCGAGGGTGGCCGACGTCAGCACCACGGTATGACCGGCGAACAGGCCCTCCCGGAGCCGGCCCGCAACGCTCAGCGGGGCGATGTTGACCAGTGCCGGGGCAGTCTCGTCGGGCGCCGAGTATCCCTGCTGCGGGTCAAACGTGCTGTTCCGGGAGAACCAGACCACCTCACGGTTTTCCCGGGCGGCAACGAGCCGTTCACAAAGCTCCAAAATCACCAGGAGGCGGGAGCGTGCCAGCTGCCGCCCGCCGTCGGCCGTTGTATTGCTGTCTCCCTTGGAATCCGACAGGGCCGCCCGGCAGGCCTCACGGAGCTGGTCCACACAGTCCAGCTGCTCATCGTTCAGGCCGTTAGGCAGCAGGCCGCTGGGAACGCCGGCGAGGGCCACCTCAAGGTTGGCAGCCGCGGTGTTGAGCGCGTCCACGGTGATGCCGGTGTGCTTCCGGGCGCCTGACGCCGCGGCATGGACCATGGCCACGGAAAGCTGGCCCGAAACCGCGCCGGTCACCCGGTCCTGGAGTTCGTGGGCCTCGTCCACCACCACGACGTCGTACTCCGGCAGCACCGCCAGGCCCTCGAAGGCGCTGACGGCGAGCATGGCGTGGTTGGTCACCACGACGTCGGCCTCCGTGGCGTTATGGCGGGCGAGCTCACTGAAGCATTCTTCGGCGAGGGGGCACTTCTGCGAGCCGAGGCATTCCATCGAGGTGACGGACACCTGCCGCCAGGCCCGGTCCGTGACGCCGGGAAGCAGCTCGTCGCGGTCGCCAGTGGTGGTCTGCTCGGCCCATTCGCGGAGCCGGACCACCTCCTTGCCGAGCTGCGACGAGGGGCCGCCCACCGACGCGGCGAAGTGCGGGACGCTGGTGTCCTCCCCCAGCGAGAAGAGCTGTCCCTCCGAGGGCTCCTCGGAGGGAAAGCCGCCCTCAAGCTTGTGCCGGCAGACGTAGTTGGCGCGGCCCTTGACCAGCGCAATCTTCACCGGCCGGTCGAGTGCCGGTTTGAGGCTTTCCAGCAGCCGGGGAAGGTCCCGGCCCACGATCTGGGTCTGCAGCGCGAGGGTGGCGGTTGACACGAGCGCAGGCTTGTCGCTCTCGAGCGAGTGCGCGATAAGCGGGACCAGGTAGGCCAGCGACTTGCCGGTACCGGTGCCGGCCTGCACCAGCAGGTGGTCGCCCGTTTCTATCGCGCGGGCCACCTGACGGGCCATCTCGTGCTGGCCGCTGCGGCTTTGGCCGCCCATGCCCGCCACCGCGCGGTCGAGCAGGTCAAGCACACGCTGCTCGCCGGCCGTGGCGGAGGGATCGTCCGCGGCGCCGGCGGCTGCCGCCCCGTCAGTCATCGGTGCTGAAGGATTCCAGTTCAGCCGCGAGGCCTTCCCGGACCATGACCACGGCGCGTGTACCACCCTCCTCGTGGTCCAGGCTCAGGATCTCCGCGTCGGAGTCGTGCAGCTTGCTGATGAGATCGCCGCGGTGGTACGGGACCAGGAGCTGCATCTTGACGTTCGGCCGCGGGATGGACTCGCTGATGGCTGCGAGCAGTTCGGCGATGCCCTCCCCGGTGCGTGCCGAAACCACCACGTGCCGCGGCTCGCGCTGCTTCAGCCGCTCCACCACGAAAGGATCGGCGGCGTCGGCCTTGTTCAGGACGATGATCTCGGGCACCTTGCGGGCGTCCACCTCGGCGAAGACCGAGCGCACGGCGGCGATCTGGCCCTCCGGGTCCGGGTGGGACACGTCCACAACGTGCAGGATCAGGTCGGCATCGGCCACTTCCTCAAGGGTGGAGCGGAAGGCCTCCACCAGCTGGGTGGGAAGCGACCGGACGAAGCCCACGGTGTCCGCCAGCGTGTAGCCGACGCCGTCGGAGGTCTCGGCCTTGCGGACGGTGGGGTCCAGGGTGGCGAACAGGGCGTTCTCCACCAGCACGCCGGCGTCGGTCAGGCGGTTCAGCAGCGAGGACTTGCCGGCGTTGGTGTAGCCGGCAATGGCCACTGACGGAACTTCATTACGACGGCGGTTGGCCCGCTTGGTCTCCCGTGCCGGCTTCATCGCGGCGATCTCGCGCCGCAGCTTGGCCATCCTGGTGCGGATCCGTCGCCGGTCAAGTTCGATCTTGGTTTCACCGGGACCGCGCGAGCCCATGCCGGCTCCTGCGCCGCCCACCTGGCCACCGGCCTGGCGGGACATGGATTCGCCCCAGCCGCGCAGGCGCGGGAGGAGGTATTCCAGCTGCGCCAGCTCCACCTGGGCCTTGCCTTCGCGGCTCTTGGCGTGCTGGGCGAAGATGTCCAGGATGAGGGCCGTGCGGTCGATGACCTTCACCTTGACGATGTCTTCAAGGCCGCGCCGCTGGGACGGCGCGAGTTCGGCGTCCACCACGACGGTGTCGGCGCCGGTGGACATCACGACGTCCTTGAGCTCTAGAGCCTTGCCCGCGCCGAGGAAGGTGCCGGGGTCCGGCTTGGCCCGCCGCTGGACCAGCCCGTCGAGGACTTCCGAACCGGCCGTTTCCGCCAGTGCTGCGAGTTCGCGCAGCGAGTTTTCGGCGTCAGCCAGGGTTCCCTCGCTCCAGAGGCCGGCAAGGACAACGCGTTCCAGGCGCAGCTGCCGGTATTCGACCTCGGTGACGTCCTCCAGTTCGGTGGAGAGCCCGGCCGTGCGCCGCAGTGCCCGGCGTTCCTCGAGGTCCTGCTGGTCGCCGTCGAACGTGCTGTGCTCTTCGGCGAGCTGCGAGATGGCCTGCGCCTTGCCCAGGACACCCTTGCTGTCGGCGCGGCTGCCGTCGGCTGCCGCTGCGTTCTTGGCCGGGACGTCCTTGGCGAGAATCCGGTCGATGACAGCCTGGATCTCCTCGGGACTCATGTCCTGGGCGGCTGGCTCGGATCCGGAATTTTGCTGATTGGTCATGGTCTCCTTTGAAGGTTCTGCATCTTCAGAATAGTGCTGATTGGCGCCCTTGGCTGCGGTATTCGCGCTGGGCTGACTGCGAGGGGTCATAGAGGTGCTCCTGACATGCCGGCAGCGGACGCGCTGGGCCGGCGGGAAGTGGGCTGATCGAGTGCTGGATGGGCTGCGCTTGTTCAAAATGCGCTCCGGGCGGAAGGTATTGAAAACCTGCATCGCACCGGAAGGAAGCCCCGGGCCGGTACCGGCGGCTGAAGGCCGCGGGCAAAGAAAGCCGGCTACTCAAAAATCAGGAACATGCCTACAAGGATAGCAGAACACCAGGGCCGGTTTTGGCAGCCGGCCGGTTTCCCATCAGGCGGGTGGCCCACTAATCTGGCCAGTTATGGAGTCTGCCCACTATTTCAGCGCCTCACCCGCGGGGCCGTTCACCCGCAAGCCCCTCACAGTGGAGCTGGCCGGTGAAACGCGGAAGCTGCAGACCTCCTCCGGCATCTTCAGCCCGGACGGCATCGACAAGGGAACGGCCATCCTGCTGGCCGAGGTCCCCGCGCCCGCCCCGCAGGGAAACCTGCTGGACATCGGCTGCGGCTGGGGACCCATCGCCCTGACCATGGCGCTGCGGGCACCGCACGCGCAGGTGTACGCGGTGGACGTCAATGAACGCTGCATCGCGCTCACGAACGGGAATGCCGAACTGCTTGGACTGAACAACGTCGCGGCCAGCACACCGGAGGGCGTCGACCCCGGGATCCGCTTCGACACCATCTGGTCCAACCCGCCGATCCGGATCGGCAAGGATGAACTGCACTCGCTCCTCCTGCAATGGCTGCCGAGGCTGGCACCGGGCGGTTCGGCGTGGCTGGTGGTGCAGAAGAACCTGGGCTCGGATTCGCTTCAGCGCTGGCTGGCGGAGGTCCTGGACGACACCTTTACTGTGACACGGGAGAGCACGTCCAAGTCGTTCAGGATCCTGCGGGTCAGGAAAGCGTCCCGGTAGCGACGATCGCTGCCGGGCCGCTGAGTTCCACGTGCTCACGGCCGCCGGCGACCGTGAAGAACTTCACACCGACGACGCCGCCCGGCACCTTCACCTGCCAGGCATCCGGGGCGCCCTGCCCGGCCCAGTGGCGGATGGCCACCGCCGCGGCACAGGCACCGGTACCGCAGGACTGCGTTTCACCCACGCCGCGTTCGTGGACTCGCATGGTCACGGTGCCCACGCCGTCGTGCACCAGAGGCTCGGCCGGGACGACAAACTCGACATTGGTGCCATGTGCGGGAGTCGGGTCGACATGCGGGGCGGTGAAGAGCCTGGTGTCCCGGAGTTCGGACAACTCCGCCAGTGCGACGACCGTGTGGGGATTGCCCATGCTGACGGACAGCGCCGGCCGCGGCACCTCGAGACCGTCGGCACTGACCAACGAATCCATGGCGCGGGCCGCCGCCTCGTCCGGGAAGATGAACTCCCAGGGGCCCATGTCGACGGCGTAGCCGTCACCTGAGCGGACGATGGTCTTGACGCCGCCACGGGTGCCGATGGTCAGCGAGCCGCCGGCAGGCAGCTCAACCAGGCCTTCGGCCAGCAGGAAGTGGACGAACACGCGCACACCGTTGCCGCACATCTCCGACAGGGATCCGTCACCGTTGCGGTAATCCATGAACCACTCCGCGTCGGGGTTTTCGGCGAGTATCTGCCGGCCCTCGTCCAGGAGACGGGACGGGACGGCCCGGATGAGGCCGTCACCGCCGATGCCGCGGTGGCGGTCGCACAGCTGGGCGACCTGCTCCGGGGAGATGGCGTGCACGCCCTCGGGGTCCGCAACCAGGACGAAGTCGTTGCCGGTGCCATGGCCCTTGGAGAACCGCAGTCCGCTCAGCGTGGTGGCGGCGGGCCGGGCTGTTTCTGCAAGGGTTTCATTCATGGTTCAAGGTTACCCGCCCGCCGGCGGCGCCCGAAAAACGGTCCAGCTTTAGCACCCAGTCCGCGCGCGCTGGTGAGGAGGATGCCGGCGATGACAATCACTCCGCCTGCTACCTGGGCAACGGTGTAGGGGTGTCCGGAGAGGATGGTGAACAAGGCCGTGAAGACGGTGATGAGGTTAAGGAACACTCCCGCCTTGCCCGCGGGAATGACCGTCAGCGCGCGGTTCCAGAGCAAGTAGGACAGCACCGAAGGAAAAATCGCTATGAAGGCCAGGGAAGCGATGGCACCCTGCCCGGACGGGAGGGCCGGACCGCCGGCAGCGAGGCTGAACGGCGTGAGCACCACGATGGTGATCGCGGCCTGGATGGCCGTGGCGGTTATCGGCGGCAGCGGCGGGGCGAGGCGCCCGATAATCGCATAGGTGGACCACGCTGTAATTGCCCCGATCATGAACAGCTCACCGGTGCCGAATCCGGCGTGCAGCAGCTTGCCAACGTCCCCGTTACTGAGGACCAGAAGAACGCCGACGAGAGCGATCAGGACGCCGCCCACTGCCCGGCGGGTCAGGCGTTCGCGCAGGAAAGCAGCAGCGGCCAGGGTGATCAGCGCAGGGTTGAACGCATTGATGAGGGATGCGTTGAATGCATCCGTGTGCTCGAGGGCCGTGTACAGAAGCAGGTTGTAGCCCAGCAGCCCGGATACACTCAGTGCGATCAGCCACGGCCATGCGGCCAGCACCTGGCGCCATTGCGGGCGCTCCACCAGCTGGGCGATGGCCAGCAGCGGAACCAGGGCCAGCGACCAGCGCAGCAGGACCAGGCTGAGGGGGTCGATGCTCTCGACGGCGCCAGCCCCGACGACGTAGTTGCCGGCCCAGAACAGCGTCGCGCCCAGCAGCGAGGCGACTGCAACGGTGAGGCTCCGCCGCGGGGTGCGCTTGGGCGTGGTGGCAACGGTGACGGTCATGGGGGCTTCTCTTCCAGTGCGTTGGGGCTCAGCGGCAGAGGTCGGCGGCCTTTGCCGCCAGCTCGGGGTCCTGCCAGTCCAGCCAGCTGATGCGGGGATCGGCGCGGAACCACGTGAGCTGCCTTCGGGCGAACTGCCGGGTGGCCACGATGGTCTCGTCGGCCGCCTGCGCGACGTCCGCTTCGCCGTCGAGCACTTTGAGGAACTGGGCGTAGCCCAGTGCGCGCGGGGCCGTCTTGCCGCGGCGCAGGCCTTGGGCGTCCAGCCGTTCAACCTCCGCCAGCAGCCCCCGCTCCACCATCCTGTGCACGCGGACGGCGAGCCGGTCGCGCAGCTGCTCCCGATCCACCGCCAGGCCGATCTGGACGGCCGGCTGGTGGTACTCGCGCGTTGGCATGAAGGAGCTGAACGGGCGGCCCGTCAGTTCGAACACCTCCAGCGCGCGGACGATGCGGCGGGCGTCGCCGAGGCGCCCGGCGGAAACGGGATCCACCGCCCGGAGCCGGTCCAGCAGCACCTCGGTGCCTGCCTCGGCGTTCTCCCGTTCGAGCCGGCCGCGGATTTCAGGGTCGGTCCCTGGGAAGTCCAGCACGTCGAGGGCGGCGCGGACATACAGGCCGGACCCGCCGGCCAGAACCGCGCGTTTGCCGCGGCGGTGGATGTCGGCGACGGCGGCCCTGGCCTGCTGCTGGAAGTCGGACACCGACGCTTCCTGCGTCACGTCCAGGATGTCCAGCAGGTGGTGCCGGACGCCCCGCTGTTCGGCCTCGGTGACCTTGGCAGTGCCGATGTCCATGCCGCGGTAGAACTGCATGGCGTCGGCGTTGATCACCTCGCCGTCCAGGGCCAGGGCAAGTTCGACGGCGAGGTCTGACTTTCCCGATCCGGTGGGTCCGACGACGGCTATGACGGGGGGCTGGCCCGCCACCGGGTCAGCGGCTCCGCACCGGGAGCGAGGGCATGCCAAGCGACACGCCAGTCCTGCCGGCCCCTGCTGCACCGGGTGCCGGCGCCCCGCAGGAATCGGCCTGCGCCCTGTCCCAGGCATCGCCCGCACGGGACCGGCGCAGGGAGTAGTCGGCTGCGGTGGCGGGGTCGGCGATCAGGTGGAAGGCGGCCGCCTCTGTAATGGTCACCGTCACCAGGTCACCGGGCCTCGGCGCAGGAGCGCCCTCGGGCACGGTGAAGTGAACCAGGCGCTGGTCCTGTGAACGGCCTGAGAGCCGGTGCGTTTCCTCGGATTTGCGGCCGGACTGGGCGGTGACCATGACCTCCACGCGGCGGCCGAGCTGCTTGGCGTTCTCTTCGGCGGCGATGCGGTCCTGGAGCGCGGTAAGCCGCTCAAAGCGTTCCTGTACGACGGCCTTGGGCAGCTGGTCCGGCAGGTCGGCTGCCGGCGTGCCGGGCCGCTTGGAATACTGGAAGGTGAAGGCGGTGGCGAAGCGTGACTTTTCGACGACGTCAAGGGTCGCCTGGAAGTCCTCCTCCGTCTCCCCCGGGAACCCGACGATGATGTCCGTGGAGATCGCCGCGTGCGGCATCTTGGCCCGGACCTTGTCCAGGATGCCAAGGAACTTCGCCGAGCGGTACGAGCGCTTCATGTCCCGCAGCACCTTGTCCGACCCCGACTGGAGCGGCATGTGCAGCTGCGGCATGACGTTGGGCGTCTCGGCCATGGCATCGATGACGTCATCGGTGAACGCGGCCGGGTGGGGGCTCGTGAAGCGTACCCGCTCCAGGCCCGGGATCTCGCCGCAGGCGCGCAGCAGCTTGGAGAAGGCCTGGCGGTCACCGAACTCCACGCCGTACGAGTTCACGTTCTGGCCGAGGAGCGTCACCTCGATGGCGCCGTCATCCACCAGCGCCTGGACCTCGGCGAGGATCTCCCCCGGCCGGCGGTCCTTTTCTTTGCCGCGCAGGGCAGGGACGATGCAGAAGGTGCAGGTGTTGTTGCAGCCAACAGAAATGGACACCCAGCCCGAGTAGACCGAGTCGCGCTTGGTGGGCAGCGTGGAGGGGAAGACGTCCAGCGACTCGAGGATCTCCAGCTGCGCCTCGTTGTTGTGGCGTGCCCGGTCCAGGAGGGCGGGCAGGGCGCCGACGTTGTGCGTGCCGAAGACGGCATCGACCCATGGCGCCTTCTTCAGGATGGTCTCGCGGTCCTTCTGGGCAAGGCAACCGCCCACGGCAATCTGCATCCCCGGGTTGGCTGCCTTGACCGGCGCCAGCTGGCCGAGGTTGCCGTAGAGCTTGTTGTCGGCGTTTTCCCGCACCGCGCAGGTGTTGAAGACCACGACGTCGGCCTGGGCGCCGTCCGCCGGCACGTAGCCGGCGGCCTCCAGCATCCCCGCCATTCGCTCGGAGTCGTGAACATTCATCTGGCAGCCGAAGGTGCGCACCTGGTAGGTGCGGTGCACGGCGGCGTCACCAGCGGGGTCGTTCTCGGTGCCGTTTGCGGGGGAAGGGTAGGTCAGACTCACCCATTAAGGGTACCGGCTGTGCCCACTACCTTCTGCAGCGTCCAGGACCTCGGCCACGATCCGGAACGCCTGGGAAGGCTGGTACCCCTTCCGGGCAAGCATGGACGCGAGCCGCCGCGTGGTTTTGTCCCGCTCCGCCCGGTCCGACAGGTCGGCCTCCGGCCGCAGCTTGCGTTCCACGAGATGGCGGGCGGCGGCTTCCTCGTCCTCGTCACTGAGCTGTTCCAGGGCCGAGGCCGCCGTGTCAGCGTCAATGCCCTTGTCCGCCAGTTCCCGGCGGAGGGCCCCCTTGGCCAGTTTGCGCGACTGGGACCGGCTCCGCACCCACATGTCAGCGAATTCCGCATCGTCGACAAGCCGGACCTCTTCGAAGCGGTCCAGCACGGCCGCGGCGACGTCCTCAGGCACGTTGCGCTCGGCCAGCTTGCGTTCCAGCTGCAGCCGGCTCTTGGGTGATGCGGTCAGCTGGCGCAGTACGATGGCGCGCGCCACCGACGCCGGGTCCGCGTCCCGGTCCCCCTCAGGTTCCGGTTGGGCTCCTGTCCGCGAGCCGGGTTCTGCGGTGCGGTCCCCTCCAGCCCTGGCGAAGGCCTGAGGGGACCGGCGTTTGCTAGAAGCCGTCAACGGCCTTCAGCTTCGGTGAGGCTTCGGCGTCCGCGGCGGGCTTGGTTCCCACCCCGAGCTTTTCCTTGATGAGCCGTTCGAGCTCCGCGGCGAGTTCGGGGTTGTCGCGCAGGAAGCGGCGCGAGTTCTCCATACCCTGGCCGAGCTGATCGCCGTCGTAGGTGAACCAGGATCCCGACTTCTTGATGATGCCGTGCTCCACGCCCATGTCGATGATGCCGCCCTCGCGCGAGATGCCCTGGCCGTAGATGATGTCGAATTCGGCGATCTTGAAGGGCGGGGCCATCTTGTTCTTGACGATCTTGGCCTTGGTGCGGTTGCCGACGGAATCGGCACCCTCCTTCAGGGTCTGGATGCGGCGGACGTCGATGCGCACGGACGCGTAGAACTTCAGCGCCTTACCACCGGTGGTGGTTTCCGGGGAACCGAAAAACACGCCGATCTTTTCGCGGAGCTGGTTGATGAAGATGGCGGTGGTCTTGGTCTGGCTCAGCCGGCCGGTGATCTTTCGCAGGGCCTGGCTCATGAGGCGTGCCTGCAGGCCGACGTGGCTGTCGCCCATGTCGCCTTCGATTTCCGCGCGCGGCACCAGGGCTGCCACGGAGTCGATGACCACGATGTCCAGTGAACCGGAGCCCACCAGCATGTCCATGATCTCCAGGGCCTGCTCACCGGTGTCCGGCTGGGAGACCAGCAGGGCGTCCGTGTCCACGCCGAGCTTGGCGGCGTACTCGGGATCGAGGGCGTGCTCGGCGTCGATGAACGCGGCGATGCCGCCGGCCCGCTGGGCGTTGGCCACGGCGTGCAGGGCCACGGTGGTCTTACCTGACGATTCCGGGCCATAGATCTCCACGACGCGTCCGCGCGGGAGACCGCCGATTCCCAGGGCGACGTCCAGCGCGATGGAGCCGGTGGGGATGACCTCGATGGGGGCGCGTGTTTCGTCGCCCAGCCGCATGATCGACCCCTTGCCGAACTGCTTGTCAATCTGCGCGAGCGCTGCTTCCAGCGCTTTTTCACGATCCGGGGCTGCCGCCATGGTTCACACCTCTAATGCTTTCTCGCTTTGGAGGGGCCTCTGCGGCCCTTTGTCTGTCATCACCGACGCTAGTGCCACCCGCTGACATTCTTACCGGGCAGGCGTACGTATGTGGATAACCCGCTGGCAAAAAGCATAGTCGCACCCGAACAGATATTCGAACAATCGGTCGGCGTGTCAGCAGCTTCCGGGCGGGGCGGGCAGCCTCTCAGACCAGGTCCGGTCCGTTATGCCGCGGCTTGATATCGCGGCCGAGACGGCGCTCCTCGGGAACGTCCTGCACGTCGCACACCGCGAGCCAGACATCGCGCGGATTGACGCCGGCGGCGAGGGCCTGGTCCGCTGTCCGGCCGCCGACGCCGGCAAGGACGAGGGAACCGCCCAGCACGCGCGAGTAGCCGGCCCCGAATTCGTCGTCCATTAGCCGCCAGAAATCACTAATCCTCACTCAATACAGTCTCTCACGGGCGCTGACTCTAGAATGGTTGCCATGAGCAACCCCGCTGAAGCCCCCGGAGCCGTTGCCCCCTTCGAGGACACGCTTGATACGGCACTGACCAACGTGGAGCATCAGATCAGCATTTTCTGGCGACGGGCCCGGTCCGTTTCCCAGCAGCTGTCGCGCGAGGTCCATCCGGACATGGAGCCCGCCGCCTACGGCCTGCTGACCGTCATACGCAAAAGCGGCCCCATCCGGCTCACCGAACTCGCATCCTGCATCGGCGTCGGCAAGCCCTCGGTGAGCAGGCAGATCGCGTTCCTGGAGAGCATCGGCTTGGTCCTTAAGGAAGCCGACCCGCTGGACGGCCGGGCGCAAACGATCCGGCTCACCGCCGAGGGCGAAGAGAAGATGCACCAGGTGCAGGATGCCCGACGGCAGGTGTTCCGGGAGCGCCTGGGCGAATGGCCGGTGGAAGACCTTGAGGCGCTGGCCGCCTACATGGCCAAGCTCAACGCCACCTACGAGCGCGACGGATTCCCCCGCGACGGTGCCCCCTGACAGGACCGCCGTATGACAGAAGCACCGCATAACAGCACGGCATGACAGAAGCACGGCGCCTCCCCAGCAGGAACTTCAGGGCGCGACGAAGGCCTCCGGCACAATGCCGGAGGCCTTCGCTGTAGGTATCTGGCCCGGGTTACCGGATTGTGTTTTACCGGGCGCCGGAAAGCATTTCCGTGGCGAGCTCGTTGTTCAGCTCGCTGCTCAGGTCGCGCTCAAGGTCACGGCCGTAACGCTGGGAGAATTCCTGCGGCACGGTGTCCGGCACGGCAACGCCCTCGGCGACAGCCACGCGGTCGCTGACCTCACGGAGCATGCTGGAAAGCGGAACATCCAGCGCCGAACAGATCGAGGACAGGAGTTCCGACGAAGCTTCCTTCTGACCGCGTTCGACTTCACTCAGGTAACCCAGGGAGACCCGGGCGCTGTGCGAGACTTCGCGGAGGGTACGCCCCTGACGCTGGCGGACATCGCGCAATACATCACCGATTTCGTGACGAAGTACAACCATCTTGCGCTCCTTCTGTTCGCTCTTGGCCTGATCGGCGAGGCCCACGTCCTTCCAGCGGACAACGCCGTTTACGGACACGGGCTGCTTTACCATCTGTATCGCCTTGCTCCCTCATGGTTCCGGTTCACTGTGACGTAAACCGCATATGTTCTCTTCATCCTAGGCGCCTCCCTCAAGGAGAGGCGACACAATGTGACAACTATTCGGAATCGCTTTTTGTTCCCGGCAACCTTACTCCGGGTAGCTTAGCGCAGTCACTGGGCCAGCCCGGCGAATCCGGAAACTCAGCTTAACGCAGCCAGGGCGTCCTGAAGACGCTCCAAAGCGGCGCCACAGGCCAGCCCGCGGATTTCTGCCCGGGTGCCCTGGAAACTGTAGGGAAAAGTCTGCACACCGTCTGCGGTGGCGACGCCGACGAACACGGTTCCCACGGCCTTTCCGTCATGTGCGTCGGGCCCCGCCACGCCCGTCGTGGAGACGGCCAGGTCCGCACCGCAGACCCGCCGGGCGCCTTCCGCCATGGCCGCGGCCACTGCTTCATCCACCGACCCGACGGCGTCCAGCAGGTCCTGCGGAACGCCAAGGACGTCGCGCTTCACGGTGTTGTTGTAGGAGATAACGCCGCCCTGCAGCATCGCGGACGCCCCCGGGGTATCGGCCAGCACGGCCGCGACCATTCCGGCCGTGAGCGACTCGGCGGTGGCCACAGTGACGCCACGGCCAACGGCCGCAGCGACGGCCTCCCCGGCTATCCGGTGCAGATTCGTCACGGCTGGCCCTCCTCTTGTCCTGCCTGGCCGGCGTCAGCAGCGCGCCGTCGGAGCCCCTCCGACCTGACTTTCAGCGCCTGAACGACGTATTCGGCTCCGGTCCAGACGGTGATCAGCACGGCCGCCAGCATTACCGCCAGTGCCACCCAGGTCAGCCACGGTGCGACGGAAGCCAGCGGAAGAAGGTAAAGGAAGATGGCGACGGTCTGGACCACCGTTTTGAGCTTGCCGCCGCGTGAGGCAGGGATGACGCCGTACCGGATCACGAAGAAGCGCAGCGCCGTGATCCCCCACTCCCGGACCAGGATCACCAGGGTGATCCACCACGGGAGCTCATTCAGGACGGACAGCATGACCAGGGCGGATCCGGTCAGCAGTTTGTCCGCGATGGGGTCGGCAATCTTGCCGAAGTCGGTGACCAGTCCCCTGCTGCGGGCGATGTCGCCGTCGAGCTTGTCCGTGTAAATCGCGACGGCGAACGCCGCCACTGCTGCCCAGCGCCAGCCGCCGGACTCGCTGTGCAGCCCCGGGGCGTCGGCGATGAGGAACCACACGAAGAATGGCACCAGCACGATGCGGAGCATCGTGAGGATGTTGGGGAGATTCCAGATCCCGGAGCTGTTGGAGCCGGCCGCGGCCGCTTCGGTGCTAGTCACGCTTCTAGGCTACCGGCCGGTGAGGGACCAGGCGTCCTCGGAGCCGTCCTCGTCGTCGCCGGAGCTGTCGGCGCCGTCGTAATAGTCGATGCTCTGGGTGCGGTTGTCGAGGTCGGCGGCAACGAGGTCCTCCGCGTAGCCGCCCTGGGCGATGTTCGCGTTGGCGTTGTCGCTGAGCGCGGCGGTCTGGGAATCAGGCGTTGCCGGAGCTTCCTGTCCCTTCATTGCGGCCAGCACGGCGGCGAGATCGTCCGGCTTGACCAGCACATCGCGGGCTTTGGAGCCTTCGGACGGGCCAACCACGCCGCGTGATTCGAGCAGGTCCATGAGGCGGCCGGCCTTGGCGAACCCGACGCGGAGCTTGCGCTGCAGCATGGAGGTCGAGCCGAACTGGGTGGTGACCACCAGCTCCGTGGCCTGCAGCAGGACCTCGAGGTCGTCCCCGATGTCGTCGTCGATCTGCTTCTTCTCCGCTTCGGGTGCAACGTCGTCACGGTAGACGGCCTGGAGCTGGCCCTTGACGTGTTCAACCACCTTGTGGATCTCGGATTCGGTGACCCAGGCGCCCTGCACACGCATCGCCTTGGAGGCACCCATCGGAAGGAACAGGGCGTCGCCCTGGCCGATCAGCTTCTCAGCGCCGGGCTGGTCCAGGACCACGCGGGAGTCTGTCACGGAGGACGTGGCGAAGGCCATGCGCGACGGCACGTTGGCCTTGATCAAGCCGGTGACGACGTCAACGGAGGGGCGCTGCGTGGCGAGCACCAGGTGGATGCCGGCGGCGCGGGCCAGCTGCGTGATGCGGACGATGGAGTCCTCGACGTCGCGCGGCGCCACCATCATCAGGTCGGCGAGCTCGTCGACGATCACCAGGAGGTACGGGTAGGGGCGGATGACGCGCTTGGAGTCCACCGGCGGCTGGACCTTGCCGGCGCGCACTGCCTTGTTGAAGTCGTCGACGTGCTTGAAGCCGTAGTTGGCGAGGTCGTCATAGCGGGCGTCCATTTCGCGGACCACCCACTGGAGCGCCTCGGCCGCCTTCTTGGGGTTGGTGATGATGGGCGTGATGAGGTGCGGGACGCCCTCGTAGGCGGTAAGTTCCACGCGCTTGGGGTCCACCATGACCATGCGGACCTCGTCGGGGGTGGCCCGCATCAGCAGGGACGTGATCATGGAGTTCACGAACGAGGACTTACCGGCACCGGTGGCACCGGCCACCAGCAGGTGGGGCATCTTCGCCAGGTTGGCCACGACGTAGCCGCCCTCGACGTCCTTGCCGACGCCCATGACCATGGGGTGGTCCGTGCGGCGGGCGTTCTGGCTGCGCAGGACGTCGCCCAGCGACACGGTCTCACGGTCCGTGTTGGGGATCTCGATGCCGATGGCGGATTTGCCGGGGATGGGGCTGAGGATGCGGACGTCGCTCGAGGCGACGGCGTATGAGATGTTTTTGGAGAGCGCGGTGACCCGCTCCACCTTGGTGCCGGGCGCCAGTTCGATCTCGTAGCGGGTCACGGTCGGCCCGCGGCTGAAGCCGGTCACGGAGGCATCCACGTTGAACTGCTGGAGCGTGTCCGTCAGGGCGGCGACGACGGCGTCGTTCGCTTCCGTGCGTTCCTTGGGGACGGATCCGGGCGTCAGCACGTCGGACGAGGGCAGCGTGTAGGTGACGTCGCCCGCGAGGGACAGCTGCTCGGTGCGTTGGGGAATGGGGGTGGGCAGCGGGGCAGGCGCCACAGGTTTGGAGGGCACCTGGACGGCTGCGCCGGGAGTTGCGGCGGGTGCGTTCGCCGAGCCGGCCATGCCCGGGACCACAAGGGGAATGGCTTCGGTGGCGTTCTCGGCGTCCGCGTTCTTGGCGCCGAGCCCCTGGGCTGCCTTGATCTTCTCGACGGCGATCTCCGCCTGGGTGGGGC
Source organism: Arthrobacter sp. NPDC057013 (assembly GCF_042674585.1). NCBI lineage: Bacteria > Bacillati > Actinomycetota > Actinomycetes > Micrococcales > Micrococcaceae > Arthrobacter > Arthrobacter sp. NPDC057013. The sequence goes on along the minus strand of NZ_JBHUSE010000023.1, from coordinate 23,060 downwards.
GCCGGACTCCGGGGGCCACGGCAGGGGCTCCCTTGCCGGCGGCCGGTGACTGGTCGTCGTCGTCGATTACGGCGTGTTCAAAGGCCTCGTCTCCAACGTAGCCTTCCAGCCGGGGATCGGCTTCCTCGTCCTTGCCAAAGAGCCGCCTGCGCTTCTTCTTCGGTGCCGGAGGGGTGTTCTCGTACAGGTAGCTGCGGTCGTGGGCGTCGCCGTCGTGCTCCTGGAGGTCGATGCCCATGAGGTGCTCATAGGCGCCGCGCAGCCTGCGCGGAATCGCTCCGAACGGCGTGGCCGTAACGATGAGCACGGACATGAAGGCCAGGAGCCCGTACAGGACCACCGGGACGGCGGGGTGGATGGCAGCCAGCGGGGAGGCGGCCAGGAATCCCAGCATGCCGCCGGCCTGCCGCAGCCCGTCGAAGCCCTCGCTGACAGTCGGCTGGCCGCCCACGATGTGCGCGATGCCGCAGCCGGCGAACGTCATGATGAGGAAGCCGATCCCCACCCGGTTGTTTCCGCGGCCGTCGACGGGCTGCCGGAACAGCCTGCACGCGCAGACGAAGAGCATGAGCGGCAGGACGAGCGACATCCAGCCGAAAGTGCCGTTGACCACGGCGTAGACGGCGTCAGGGAACCAGCCGCGGAAACCCCACCAGGCGAAGGTGGCGATGAAGACCGCCAGGGCCAGGTTGAACAGGGCGGCCCCGTCACGGCGGTCTTCGGGTGCGAGGTCGCTGACGTCCTGGCCGATGCGGCGCACTCCCCCGCCCACCAGGTGGCCGATGCCCAGCCAGGCCCCGCCGGCCACCCGCAGCAGCCAGGGCTGCCGGTGTTCGACGGCGGGAAGCTGGCGCGTGCGCGCGCTGCCGCCGGACGATCCGGCCCGGCCGGATTTGGCTGCCGAGGAGCCGCTGCGGCCTGCGGATGCGCCCGATTTACTGCTGGGGGTACGTTTTGGCGCGGGGGAAGTACGAGTGGCCATATCTGCCACGGTACTCCACTTCAGCCGGGAAACCGCGGATTTCCGGGCCCACGGGGGCTGTGTTCAGCCCCCGTGCACCGTCAGTTAGGCCTCCAGGACCACCGGGATGATCATGGGGCGCCGCCGCAGCTTGCGGTTGACCCACGTGCCGATGACCCGGCGGATGATCTGCTGCAGCTGGTGGTTGGTGTGGTCGGCGTTGCTGAGCACGGCCTCCTCCAGCGCGGCGTTGATCTTGGGGATGATGTCGTCGAAGACCGAGTCGTCCTCGGCGACGCCGCGGGCGTGGATCTCCGGCCCGGAGACAACCTTGCCCGTGGCCCGGTTGATGACCGTGATGATGGAGATGAAGCCTTCGTCGCCCAGGACGCGGCGGTCCTTGAGGTCGGCGTCGGTGATTTCGCCGACGCTGGAGCCGTCCACGTACACGAAACCGACCTCGACCTGGCCCACGATGTCGGCCTGGTGGTCCCGCAGGTCAATCACCGTGCCGTTGTCCGCCAGCAGGACGCTGGCCGACGGAACGCCCGACTCCTCGGCGATCTTGCCGTTGGCGATCAGGTGGCGGGTCTCGCCGTGCACCGGCATGGCGTTGAGCGGCTCGAGGATGTTGTAGCAGTACAGCAGTTCCCCTGCCGCGGCGTGCCCGGACACATGGACCTTGGCGTTGCCCTTGTGGATCACGTCGGCGCCGAGCTTCAGCAGGCCGTTGATGATGCGGAAGACGGCGTTCTCGTTGCCGGGAATGAGGCTGGACGCCAGGATGACGGTATCGCCCTCCCCCACCACCACACGGTGGTCGCCGTTGGCCATGCGTGACAGCGCAGCCATGGGCTCGCCCTGCGAGCCGGTCGACATCAGCACCACCCGGTTGTCCGGCAGTGTGTCGATGTTCTTCAGGTCCACCAGGATGCCGTCAGGCACGTGCAGGTAGCCGAGTTTGGCCGCGATGGCCATGTTCCGCACCATGGAGCGTCCCACGAAGGCGACGTTGCGGCCGTGCTTGGCTGCGGCGTCCAGGACCTGCTGCACGCGGTGAACATGCGAGGAGAACGACGCCACGATGATGCGCTTGGAGGCCTGCGCGAAGAGCCGGTCCAGGGTGGGGCCGATCTCCTTTTCCGCGGTGGTGAATCCCGGGACGTCGGCGTTGGTGGAGTCCGACATGAACAGGTCCACGCCTTCTTCGCCCAGCTTGGCGAAGTGCCGGAGGTCGGTGATGCGGCCGTCGAGGGGCAGCTGGTCCATCTTGAAGTCGCCCGTGTGCAGCACCGTGCCGCCGGCTGTGCGGATGAACACGGCCAGGGCGTCCGGGATGGAGTGGTTGACCGCCACGAATTCACACTGGAACGGGCCGAACTGCTCCACCTGTCCCTCGGTGACGGACAGCGTGTAGGGCCTGATCCTGTGTTCCTGCAGCTTGGCCTCAACGAGTGCCAGCGTCAGCTGGGAACCGACGAGCGGGATGTCGTTGCGGAGCCGCAGCAGGTACGGAACGGCTCCGATGTGGTCCTCGTGGCCGTGCGTGAGGACCACGGCGACGATGTCGTCGATGCGGTCCTCGATGTAGGAGAAATCGGGCAGGATGAGGTCAACGCCGGGCTGGGTTTCCTCGGGGAAGAGGACACCGCAGTCGACAACCAGCAGCTTGCCGTCGATTTCAAACACAGCCATGTTCCGGCCGATTTCACCCAGCCCGCCCAGCGGGACAATCCGCAGGGTGCCCTGAGGAAGGCGGGGAGGCGTAACGAGGCCAGTGAGGGCTACTTGGGTCATAATGCACTTCTTTCCAGACGGAAGAGTGCCGGTCTCAGTCCGTCAGGAAAAGACCAGCCCTCCTTCCGCCAAGTCCTCGCGGATGGTTTCGATCTCGGCTTCGTCCGGCTCCACGAGGGGCAAGCGGACAATCGAGTTGGGCAGGACTCCCTGCCATTTAAGAATTTGCTTGGCTGCAACGGCACCCTGGACCCGGGTCATGGTTGCGCGCACTACCGGCTCAAGCTCGAAGTTGATCTTGCGGGCCGTGCCGAGGTCATTCGCGTTGATCGCGTCGATGAGTTCCCGGAAGCGGCGGGTAACGACGTGCGTGGTGACGCCCACGAGGCCCACGGCGCCCAGGGCCATCCACTGCAGGGTCAGGCCGTCGTCGCCGGAGTAGAACGCAAGGTCGGTCTCGGCCAGCACGCGGGTGGCTGCTGCGAAGTCGGCCTTGGCGTCCTTGACGGCCACGATGTTCGGGTGCTGGGCCAGGCGGATCATGGTGTCCGGGGCGATCTCGATGGAGGACCGTCCGGGGATGTCGTAGAGCATGACGGGCAGGTCCGTGGCGGAGGCGACTGTCTCGAAGTGCGCGCGGACACCGGCCTGGCTGGGCTTGTTGTAGTAGGGCGTGACGATCAGCAGACCGTCGACGCCCAGCTTTGCGGCTTCCTGGGACAGGTGCACGGAGTGGGCGGTGTCGTTGGTGCCGGTGCCGGCGATGACGGCGGCGCGGCCGCCAACGGCTTCCATGACGGCGCGGAACATTCCGAGGTTTTCCTCGTCGGTGAGGGTGGACGTCTCACCGGTGGTTCCCGTGACGACGAGGCCGTCGCAGCCGTCGTCAACGAGCTTGCTGGCCAGTTCCGCGGCCTGCTGGTAATCGACCTTACCGTCAGTGGTGAACGGGGTGACCATTGCGGTCAGGAGGGTGCCCAGGGCAGGAATGTTCGCGGAAGTGTCAGCCATGGGAAAAACGTTACCCTGTCACGTGCAGGTTAGGACAATGGCCGCCGCGTGATGATCGTCAAATTCCGGCACGCACACTGGCCCGTGCACGGTAGCTGCGGCACAGCACCGGCAGCCTGCGCCGCGCTGGCTGCCTGTACCGCGTCGGCTACCTGTACCGATCCAGGGGCCCCCGCCGGAGCACAGCGGTGACTACTTCAGTTCCGGTAGCGCCCGCCTTCTGCATGGACAGCCCGTCCGGGCCCCAGAAACCGCTCAGGCCGCAGGACGGCCCGAGCGTCGTGCGGCCACCGAGGTTGGCCAGGGCGCCGTACATGCGGTTGTCCATGGCCCGCGCCCCGAGGTGCAGCCCCAGGCGGTGGCCCTCCTCCTGTGTGTAAAGGGCCGAGACGGCATACACGTCGGCCCCGGCGGCGGCAGCAGCACCTGAGTGCGCCGGATGCGCGGCGTCGAAGCAGATGGCCAGTGCGATCTTCCAGCCGTCCACGTCCAGCAGGAGCGGTTCCCGGAGTGCTTGATGGCCTGGCCCTGCTTCGAACAGGGACTGCTCGTCGCCGTGAAGGTGCGTCTTGAAGCCGGCCTCTTCCGTGCCATTCGGATGGACGGCCAGGGCTGCGAGCCGCGGCGTGCCGTCCCGTTCCCGGAAGGGCACCCCAACGACGGCAGTGATCCCCGTCCTGCGGCAGATTTCCCGAATGGGGTCCAGTCGGTGGTCCCCGGCCGTCACCCACCGGTCCCCACCCGGCCGATCACCACCCCGCCGATCACCACCCCGCTGATTCCGGTGACGTAGCAACGTCAGGTCGTACCCCGTGAGCGAGAGCTCCGGAAACACCACCAGCCGCGCACCGTGCGAGTCGGCGTCCTCGATGAGGCGCACATGCTCAGGCACATTGACGTCGATGCCGCCATCGAGGGCCTCGTACTGGACAACGGAAACGGTCAGCGGTGCGGTCACGGGCCCATCCTAGGCCTGGTCCGTTCCCGAGCAGTACCGCTCCACTGCGGCCTCCCGCAACGATTCGGCCCACAGTGCCAGGCGCTGCGCGGCGCGGACATAGTGAAACAGTTCCGTGGGCGTCAGCGCATCGACGTCCGTTTCGGACAGCCGGCGGGCAAGCTCAGCCCCCGGAGCCTGGTCGGAGAGTGCCACGCCTTCCCGGACCCACTGGACATCCTCGGCAGGCTCCCCCGCCACGAGCTGCCGGAAAAGGAAGTCCACCACGCCCGGGCTCATCGCCTTCAGCGGATCACTTTTAGGCGGATCGGACCTTCGTGGCTCAGGCCTTGGCGGGTGCGCCCGGTGCCGGTCAGTCCCGCGCCGATCAGTCCCGTACGGATCACCTGTGGGCCGATCAGCTCTGGACCGATCAACTGTGGGCCGATCAACTCTGGACGGATCGGCCCTCGGCGCCTGGGTCCGCCCTTCCAGTTGGTGGCCCGGTGAACGCCCCGATGACTTCTTCATGCCGGCCATACTATTCGAACATATATTCGAATACAAGGCCTGGCCCGGACACATCCTGGGTCCTGGTCTCATCCTGACTGAGGGGTACGACTAAACGCAGTCCCCCGGACCGCCTGCGTGCCTTGTCCTGTCCAGCCGGGTCCACCGGTGCTTCACTGGAAGGTACGACGGCGGCCTGCCGCCTTTCGCCGCCAGCCGGAGGTGCCCGAATGCGCAAAATCATCCTGATGATGTCGGTGTCCGTGGATGGGTTCTTCGAGGCGCCCGGCCGGGACATCAGCTGGCATCTGGTGAACGACGAACTCCTCGAGCATCTCAACGCGCTGTTCCGGACGATGAGTGCCTTCATGTCGGGGCGCATCACCCACGAGCTGATGGCCGCTTACTGGCCCACTGCAGACAAGGATCCCCGGCTCTCGGCGCCCATGGCGGAGTTCGCCGGGATCTGGCGCGGGATGCCCAAGTTCGTGTTCTCGCGGACCCTCACCGGGGCCGGCTGGAACACAACGGTGGTTTCCGACGTCGTCCCTGACCAGATCGCGGAACTGAAGGCGCAGCCCGGCGGCGACATCGCCCTGAGCGGCGCCAATCTGGCTTCCTCCTTGATGCGGCATGGCCTGATCGACGAGTACCGGATTCTCGTTCATCCCGTGGTCCTGGGCCGGGGCCGGCCCCTGTTCGAGGACCCCGATGTCGGGATGAGCCTCAGGCTCGAGGGGACACGGCCGTTCAGCAACGGCGTGGTTTTGCTTCATTACTCGGGCGGCAGTGGCTAGAGTCTGCCCGTCACGCGGCACAACCCGGAGACAGAGGTTCACGAAATCAGTGCACTATGGCTGATGTGAGACGATCACACCATGACCTCGCGGAGCACGGCTGCATCTTCCAAGACAGCGAAGGGGCCGGCTACAGGCGTCCGACTGGCGGGCATTGACGCTGCCCGCGGCCTGGCCCTCCTGGGCATGATGGCCACCCACCTGCTCCCGACCTTCGAGCCCAATGCCGCGCTGACCCCGACCTGGGTGGGCCTGACGTTCTCCGGCCGCGCCGCTGCCCTGTTTGCCGTGCTCGCGGGAATCGGCCTCGCCCTGTCCACCGGCAAGCAGCACCCGCTTGACGGACCCGCGCTGAGTGCGGCACGGCGGGGCATCGCCATGCGCGCGCTGGTGATTGCCGTCGTCGGTCTCGCGCTCGGCGGCCTTGATGTCAACATCGCGGTGATCCTGGTGCATTACGCCGTGCTGTTCCTGTGCATCCTGCCGTTCATGGGCCTGCGGCTGAAGGCCCTGTGCGCCTGGGCAGTGGGCTGGATCCTCCTTTCCCCGGTGATTGCTTTTCTGCTACGCCCGTGGCTCATGGCCGCAGATCCGCCGCTGCAGCTCAACCACAATCCAGGGTGGGAGGACATCACCACCCCGGGCCAACTGCTCGGCGACCTGTTCCTGACCGGCTACTACCCGGTGTTCCAGTGGATTTCATATTTGCTGGTGGGCCTCATCATCGGCCGGCTCGCGCTGACAACCGCATTCGTTCCCGTGTTGCTGCTGCTCGCCGGCACCGCGGCGGCGGCCTTCTCCAAGGTCCTGGGTACAGCGGCCATGGAGCAGTGGGGCGGCCGCGCCGCCCTGCAGGACACCCTGACGGACCCCAACTATCCACTGGACAGCCTCCTGCAGGTCAACCTGGCCGGCGTCCGGCAGGAGGGATCATGGTGGTGGCTGGCCGGCAGCGCGCCGCATTCCGGAACCACGCTGGACCTGCTGCATACCAGCGGCGTGGCGGCCGCCGTCGTCGGGCTTTGCCTTCTGGTGGGCAGGCTGGGACAGTGGCTGGCTCTGGACCTGCTGCTTCCGCTGCGCGGACCCGGGGCCATGACGCTGACGCTGTACACCGCCCACGTGTGCGTTGTGGCGTCATTCCATCTCAAGCCGTTGCCCGTGGGGTGGACCGAGGACGGGATGTACTTCGCGCACGCGGCGCTGGCAGTCGTGATCGGGATGCTCTTCGCAATCCTGAAATGGCGGGGTCCGCTGGAGTGGCTCGGGCACGCCGCCAGCCAGGTGGGCCGGCACCAGCCGGCAAAAGTCCGCTAACCGGCCACGGACGGGCTGTTCCTACCCGATGGTTGGCATCAGCCGCAACGGCCGTGTCCGTTAGCGGGCCACAGCATCGCCGGAGGCGCGGAACAGCCGCACCGCATCGCGCATGGAGGAACGCGCCCGCTTCCGGTCGCCCGACGCGTCGTAGGCGCAGCTGAGCCGGAACCAGGACCGCCAGTCCTCCGGCGCGGCTTCGGTTTCGGCGCGGTACTTCTCGAACTCCTGGTCCGCGGCAGCCCGGATAATCCGGCCGGCGGGGGTGCGCGGCAGATTGTCCTCCGGCAGGCCGCCTTCAGCCTCAAGCACGCGTGCCATCTGTTCGGTCCGGGCGCCGAAGAGGAGTTCCCGGATCATGGCCCAGGCGCCGATCACCGGCAGCACGAGGTACGCGGCGCCGATGGCCTTGGCCACCGGCTCGGCGTCCGTCAGCAGCAGGACGGAGCGCTGGAAGGACACCACGAGGTAGAAGACCAGCAGGAGCGTCACCGCGCCCACCCAGATCTTGGTGCGGTTTGTCCTCAGCCAGCCAAGGAGCGGTTTCACGGTGTTACAGCCCCAGGTCCAGGTAGCCGTCCAGGCCGACGGTGAGCCCCGGGTGCGCTGCAACGTTCCGCACGCCCAGGAGCACACCGGGCATGAACGAAGCCCGGTCAAAGGAGTCGTGACGGAGCGTCAGCTGCTCCCCCGGCCCGCCGAGCAGGACTTCCTGATGCGCCACCAGCCCGCGGAGCCGGACGCTGTGCACGCGCACGCCGTCCACCACACAGCCGCGGGCGCCGGCCAGCTCCGTTGTGGTTGCGTCGGGGCTGGGGCCGAGGCCGGCCGCCTCGCGTTCGGCAGCCACCAGCTGGGCGGTGCGCACGGCGGTACCCGACGGCGCGTCCACCTTGTCCGGGTGGTGGAGCTCGATGATCTCCACGGATTCGAAGTACTTGGATGCCTTCGCGGCAAATGCAGACGTGAGCACGGAACCGAGGGCGAAGTTGGGTGCAATCAGCACACCGACTTCCGGGTGGCCGGCCAGCAGGGTCTCCAGCGACTCCAGCCTGCCCTGGTCCCAGCCCGTGGTGCCGACAACGGCATGCATGCCGTTTTCGACGGCGAAGCGGACGTTCTCCTGGGTGCTCTCCGGAACGGTGAGGTCCACGATGTAGCGGGCACCGGATTCGAGCAGGGAATCGAGGGTGTCTCCGCGTCCCAGCGCGGCGACGAGCTTCATGTCGGGTGCGGCCTCCACAGCTTTGACGGCCTCGGCGCCCATGCGCCCGTTTGCGCCCAGAACGGCGACAGGAAGTTGTTGGGTCATGGATTCAACACTACCGTTCGGGCGGCCGGCGGACGGAACCGGAGCGCATGCGTTACCTCACGCGCGGACGCCCTAAAGCCTGCCTGTGCCGGCCCCTATTCCCCGGCGCTGACGTCCGTTATTGCCCGGCTCCGACCCATTCGACTGTGCCGTCGCTGAAGAACTGTTCCTTCCAGATCGGCACCTGCGCCTTGACCCGGTCCACAAGCTCCGAGCACACGGCGAAGGCCTGCCCGCGGTGGGCGGCCGATACCGCGCAGACGAGGGCAGGGTCGCCGATTTCCAGCGGGCCAACCCGGTGCGCGACCCAGATCCGGACGGGCGGAGCCGCCGCGCCATCAGTGGACCCGTCGGCTCCGGCCGCCTCGGCCTGTTCGGCAATCAGCTGCGCCACGACGTCGTCCAGCACCTTCCGGGCCGTGGGATGGGCGCTGTAGCTGAGCCGGTCCACCGGCTTGCCGCCGTCGTGGTTCCGGACCACGCCGCTGAAGCTGACCACGGCTCCTGCGGTCTCCGATTCCACGGCGGCGATGGCCTGGTCCACGGAGATGGGTTCGGTGCTGAGCACCGCGGTTACTACTTCGAACGATGCCTCAGTGGCCATGTCCGCCCTCCAACTGGTCGCACAGGTGCCCGATCACCGGGTCCAGGACGGACAGTCCGTCCATAACCCCCTTGGGTGATCCGGGCAGGTTAATGATGAAAGTCCTGCCGGCCGTACCGGCATGTCCGCGGCTCAGCATGGCATGCGGCGTCTTCGCCGTACCGAACTGCCGGATACCCTCCATGATGCCGGGGATTTCGCGGTCCAGCAGCGGCAGCGTCATTTCCGGCGTGCGGTCGTCCGGGCTCAGTCCCGTTCCGCCGCTGGTGATGACGACGGCGGGTTCCTGGGTCAGGAGCGCGCGGATCGCCGCGCCCACCGGCTCACCGTCGGGCACCACCATCACCGGATACGGCACGAAGCCGTGTTCGGTGAGCCAGTCGGTGATGACGGGGCCGGTCTCGTCCTGGTAGACGCCCGAGGCAGCCCGTGTTGAGGCAATCACGACGCCGGCCTTGCGGCCCTGCACCTCGCCGTGGACGTGCGCGCCCCTGGCTCCGGGGTCAGTGGACTTCGAAGCGGGGGCTTTGGAATCAGCAGTGCTCACAGTGCCCAGTCCCCGCTCTTGCCGCCGCTCTTGGCCAGGACCTTGATGTCCGTGAGGATGGCGTGCTTGTCCACGGCCTTGATCATGTCGTAGACGCTCAGCGCCGCCACGGAGGCGGCCGTCAGGGCCTCCATTTCGACGCCGGTCACACCCCGGGTCTTGACCGTGGCCCGGATGTCCACGGTCTCGGGACCCAGTTCGAAGTCGACGGTCACCTTGGAAATGGGGAGCGGGTGGCACAGCGGGATCAGCTCAGGGGTTTTCTTGGCCGCCATGATCCCGGCAACCCGGGCCACGGCCAGGGCATCGCCCTTGGGCAGGCCGCCGGTGCCCAGCAGCGCCAGGACCTCGGCGGTGCTGTGGACCGTCGCCGTGGCGGTGGCCTCGCGGGTGGTTTCCGGTTTTCCCGAGACGTCCACCATCTGGGCCGTGCCGTCACGGCGCAGGTGGGTCAGGGCGCCGTGGTCATTTTCTGCAGTCACAACATCCATACTTCCACCTCGGCGCCGGCGTCGAGAGCAGCGGTGCCGGCGGGTACGTGCACCAGGGCGTTCGAGTGGGCCAGCGCCTGCACCAGGTGCGAACTTTCGCCGCCCTGCAGCCGGACCGTGCCGTCAGCCTGGAAAGACCCGCGCCGGACCTGGTGCTTGCCCGCGGGAGAGGTCAGGGGCTGGGCCAGCCGGGCACGGACCGCGGGCCTGGGCGCGGGCGCTCCGAACAGTTCGCCCAGCACCGGACGGAGGAACATCTCAAAGGAGACGAGGCAGCTGACGGGGTTCCCCGGAAACGCAAGGAGGGGGACGCCGTCGAACGTTCCCAGCCCCTGGGGGCCGCCGGGCTGCATGGCGACGTGCTGGAACGCGACGTCCTGGCCGTCCATGGCCTGCCGCACCACCTCGTACGCGCCCTTGCTCACTCCCCCGGTGGTGACAATGAAGTCCACCGCGGGCGCGTGGGTGCGCAGCAGCGCCCGCAGGCCGTCGGGACTGTCGGCGGAAATGCCCGCCCTGGTCACGTCAAGTCCCGCCTGCCGGAGGGAGGACTCCAGGAGGGTGCCGTTGGCGTCGTAGATCTTGCCGCCGCCCAGCGCTTTGCCGGGTTCCACCACTTCATCGCCGGTGGTGACCAGCAGGACCGAAAGCTGCTTGTGGACCAGGACGTCCGGCAACCCGAGCGCTGCGAGCAGGCCCAGCTGCGCCGGCCCAAGGCAGGTGCCGGCCGCCAGGGCCTGCCGGCCGGCCTCGATGTCGCTTCCGGCGGCGCGGATGAACGTGCCCGCAGGCGTGGCCGGCAGACTCACCTCAGCGTCTTCGCCCGGGTCCGGAAAGACGGAGGGGACAGCCTGTTCAACGGGTACGACGGCGTCCGCCCCGTCGGGCACCATGGCACCGGTCATGATGGGGACAGCGGTGCCGGGCTGCAGGGGCGCAGGCTGTGCGCCCGCCGGAACGGGAGCCGCCACGCGCAGGAGCGCGCCGCCGTCGGGCACGTCGGTGGAGCGGATGGCAAAGCCATCCATTTGGGAGTTCGGAAACGGTGGCAGGCTCAACGGAGCGGTGACGTCCTCGGCGAGCCCGCGGCCCAGCGCCCGGACCAGCGGCAGTTTTTCGGTCCGCTCCGGGGACACCAGCGGTTCGAGGAGCTCCCTGACCGCCTGCCGGTGATCCGTGACGCTCCGGTGTACGCCGGGACGGTGTTCGCCGTGGTCGTGCTTGCCCTCATCGTGCTGGCTGTGCTGATGGGTGCTGTGCTCGTGGGGGCTGTGCATGGACCGGCCTTTGGTGGGCTACGTTTTCACGTCCACTCTAATGGTGTGGAAGCCCGTGGCACCGTCCGGCGCCACCGAACGCTGTTCCTCCGTCTGTGCAGTGCCTTTGAGGTCCGTGGCGCGCACCTGGATCTCATGCTGCCCCGGCTGCAGGTCGACGCCGAGCTGCCACTGATACCACGTGTCCACCGAAATGCCCGGGGCCAGCTTGGCCGGCTGCCAGTTCCCCCGGTCCACGCGCAGCTCGACCTTGCCGATTCCCGTGTGCTGCTCCCAGGCAACGCCGCCAAACACCACGTTCCCGGCCGGCACCGAGGCCCCGTCCCGGGGTACGTCGATCCGGGACGAGATCTTGATGGGCCCCCGCTCGGACCAGCCGCGCGGTGTCCAGTAGGCCACGTCATCGGCGAACCTGGTGACCTTCAGTTCGGTGAGCCACTTGGTCGCCGAGACGTACCCGTACAGCCCGGGGACGATCATCCGCACCGGGAAGCCGTGCTCGAGCGGAAGCGGATCACCGTTCATGCCGACGGCGAGCAGCGCGTCGCGGCGGTCGGTGAGCGCCTCGATCGGGGTGCCGGCCGTAAAGCCGTCCGAACTGCGCGACAGCACCATGTCCGCCTCCGGTTTGGGCCCGGCCAATGCCAGCAGCTCCCGCACCGGCCAGCCCAGCCAGCGGGCGTTGCCGATCAGGTCGCCGCCCACCTCGTTGGACACGCAGGCGATGGTCACGTGCCGTTCGATCAGGGTCTTCGACAGCAGGTCCTCGAACGTGAGCTCGACTTCGCGTTCCACCAGCCCGGTGACCTTGAGCCTCCACTCGCGGGAATCGAGCACTGGGACGGACAGGGCGGTGTCGATGCGGTAGAAGTCGCTGTTGGGTGTGACCAGCGGCGCCACCCCGGCCAGGCCGATGTCTGCACCGGCCGGAATCGGCGGCGCCGGTGATTTCGGCACGGGCAGCCGCAGGGTCCGGCGGACCTCGTTGACGCCGGCTGCCCCGCCCCGCCACACCGTGACGACGGCGCCGCCCACCAGGACGCCGGCGGCGATGCCGCCCAGCAGCTGGAAGAAGCCCCGCCGGGCCGGTCCCCGACCGGCGCCGCCGCCCGTGTCCGGGGCGGCCAGGCGCCGTACCAGCTTCAGCAGCACGGCGATGCCGATCCCGGCCGCTAGGAGCGGAAGAACGACGGCGGCGGCGGTCACCTGGGCTCGGGTCAGGACCGCCGCCAGGCCCACGGCGCCGAAGACGGCAAAGACAGCGGCACCCGCGAAGCGCCGGCGCAGCTCCAGGACGCCCGCCGCGGCGGCGAAAACGGCGATGGCCAGCGCCATGCCCGCCAGCAGCGCCAGCTTGTCCGCGGTGCCGAAAAGGGAAACAGCCCAGTCCTTGACGCCGGGCGGGGCAGCGTCGATGACGGCGCCGCCAAGGGCGCTCACTGTTGACAGCGAAGGACTGACAAAGCCGGCGATGAGTTCACTCGCGACGAGTCCGGTGCCGGCTGCGACCACGCCTGCGGCCGCCGCCCACCGGCGCCGGTGCCGGCCTGGCTTCTGGGACCCGTTCACCTTTCAAGCATAGGTTCAGGAGCGCTTTCCGGCACCGCCCACTACCCCACCCCGCTGGCGCAGCTGCGGGCCCGAGTCCGCAGGGCGGTCACGGTTCGGGCCGGGTGTGATCCGCGCCCCATCGTGGCGTAGCCTGAAGTAATGAGTGTTCAGCTTGGCATACCGCAGCTCCGTGAAGGAGGCGCACCCGCTTCGGGTTCACAGCCCCTTCCGGTTGCGCCCGCGGCCGGGATCCCCGCCCGCCGCCCGGCTGAGGCTCCCGCCGGCCTAGCCGACCGTTACGGCCGCAGGGCCACGGACATGCGGCTTTCGCTGACGGACAAGTGCAACCTGCGGTGTACATACTGCATGCCCGCCGAGGGGCTGGAGTGGCTGTCCAAGCAGGCAGTCATGACCGGCGAGGAAATCGTGCGGATCGTCGGCATCGGCGTCGACCGGCTGGGCGTGCGCGAACTGCGCCTGACCGGCGGTGAGCCTCTGGTCCGTGCCGACCTCGTCGACATCATTGCCGCCCTGCGCCAGGCACACCCCGAGCTCCCCATTTCCATGACGACGAACGGCGTCGGGCTGGACCGGAAGGCCGCAGCACTCAAGGCCGCCGGCCTGACCCGGATCAATGTCTCCCTGGATTCACTGCATGAGGAAACCTTCGCCAAACTCACCCGGCGCCCGTTCCTGGACCGGGTGCTCGCCGGGGTGGATGCCGCCTGGGCCGCCGGCCTCGGTCCGGTGAAGCTCAACGCGGTGCTGATGCGGGGCATCAACGACACCGAGTCGCCGGCCCTCCTTGCCTGGGCACTGGAGCGCGGCTACGAGCTGCGTTTCATCGAGCAGATGCCGCTGGACGCCGATCACGGCTGGACCCGCCGGGACATGATCACCGCGGCCGAGATCCGCGAACTCCTCTCCAAGGAGTTCGTGCTGAGCCCGGACCCGCGCGCCCGCGACGGCGCACCGGCGGAACGCTTTGAAGTACGACGCCGGACGGCAGGTTCCGCTGATTCAGCCACTTCCGGTTCACTCGGCCCGGTGCTGGGCACCGTGGGGATCATCGCGTCGGTCACCGAACCGTTCTGTTCGGACTGCCGGCGGACCCGGATCACCGCCGAGGGCAAGATCATGAGCTGCCTCTTCTCCCGCGAGGAATTCGACCTGCTCGGCCTGCTGAGGCAAGGCGCCAGCGACGAGCAACTCGCCGACCGCTGGCAGGATGCCATGTGGCTGAAGCCCAAAGCCCACGGCATGGACCACGTGGGACTCGACGCCCCGGACTTCGTCCAGCCGGACCGCAGCATGAGCGCCATCGGAGGCTGATCCTTGAACGTACGATACTTCGCTGCCGCACGCTCCGCGGCAGGCGTGGAGGAAGAGCGCTTCGAACTTCCCGCCGGTTCCACGGTGGAGTCGCTCCTTGCTGCCGTCCTCGACGTCGAACGGCCTGAGCCTCCGGCCGGGACGCCAACGCTGGACAGGATCCTGGCCCGCAGCAGCTTCCTGTTGAACGAAGTCGCCGTCCGGGACCGGAGCACCGTGCTGGCGGCCGGCGACGTGGTGGACGTCCTGCCGCCCTTCGCCGGCGGCTGACCCGACCGGGCCCGGCGGCCGGGCCCGCCTGAGCGCCGCCTGTTCAGGCGCGGTGGCAGATCGAGGTCATGAACGGCTGAAAGTCCTGGGCCTCCCCCAGGCGCAGTTCGGCCGTGTGCGTCAGCACCCCCTGGTCCACCCGGAAGGTGTGCCTGGCGGTGCCGCGGTCGCTGCGCCGTTCCACGGTAAGGGTGGAGTCGTGCCACACACCGCGGGCAGGGGCCGCCGGTGGCCTGCCCATGCTGTCGACGTAGTACCAGAGGGTTTCGTCGTGGTCGGGATCCACCGTGAACACCCCGTGCCCCTCAAAATGCGTCCCGTCCGCTTCGGTGTGCCGGTACGACTGCACGACGGCGAACCCGCCCGCCGCGCGGGTGAACGTCACCTCCGCGGTGGCCGTGCGGGCCGGACCCCAGGGCGAGGCGGCCAGTTCGGTAGTTCCCAGCCAGCGCCCGACGAAGATCTCCAGCGCTTCATGCGCTGAGCCCGGTTGCGGCTGCTCCATGATTCCTCCTAGGCCGGAACTCCAGTAAATTCAGAGCCCGAAGGTTTCCGATTCGTCGAAGGGGCCGACCACCGTCACGGTCCGGGGCGCCGCGGCAAGCTCGCTGGCCAGCTCCTGGACCTGTTCAACGGTCACGGCCTTGATGAGGCGCAAGGTCTCGTCGATGTCCTGGTATTCGCCGGAGACCAGCTCGGCGCGGCCCAGCCGGGACATGCGGGAGCCGGTGTCCTCCAGGGCCAGGACGATCCCGCCGCAGAGCTGCCCCACTGCCTTGCGGAGCTCGTCCTCGGAAATGCCGCCGGCCGCGAGGCTGTCGAGTTCGGCGCCGAGGAGTTCCAGGACCTGTCGGACCTTGGTGGGCGTGCAGCCTGCGTACATGCCGAAGTAGCCGGCGTCGGCGTAGGACGAGGCAAACGAATAGGTGGAGTACACGAGCCCGCGCTTCTCACGGATCTCCTGGAACAGCCGTGACGACATTCCGCCGCCGAGTACCGCGTTGAGCACGCTCATGACGTAGCGGCGTTCATCGGTGGCCACGATTGTGGGGCAGCCCATGATGATGTTGGCCTGTTCCACCGGGCGGGTGACCACGTGCAGCCCCGCGGTGCCGGTGATCTGTGCGCGTTCGGTGGAGCGGCGCTCCACGGGAGCCGCCCCGGGCTCCAGGGACCACCCGGCCGAGTGGAGGGCATCCACCACAAGCCGGCAGACGACGTCGTGCTCCAAACCGCCGGCGGCGGTGATCACCAGCTCATCCGGTCGGTAGTAGCGGCGGTAGTGGTCCCAGACGGAGTCGCGCGCCACGGCGCGGATGGCGTCCGGCGTGCCGCCAATGGGGCGACCGAGGGGATGGGTGCCGAGCACGGCGGCCACGAAGTGTTCATGGGCGACATCCGTGGGGTCATCGCTGTCCATGGCGATCTCCTCGAGGATGACGTCGCGCTCCTGCTCCATCTCCGCGGGATCCAGCACGGCGCCGGTGATCATGTCGGCAATGACGTCGATGGCCATCGGCAGGTCCGTGTCCAGTACACGGGCGAAGTAGCAGGTGCTCTCTTTGGCGGTGGCGGCGTTGGATTCACCGCCCACCTCGTCAAAGGCCGAGGCGATTTCGAGGGCCGTGCGCCGCTTGGTGCCCTTGAACAGGAGATGCTCAAGGAAGTGCGTGGAGCCATGCTGCCCGGGGGCCTCGTCGCGGGACCCGACGCCCACCCAGAATCCGATGGTGGCCGAACGCTGCCCCGGCATGGCCTCAGTCAGGACGCGGACCCCGCCGGGGAGGACCGAGCGGCGGACTTCCGAACCGCCGTCGGCTCCGTGGATCAGGGTGTCGCCGGGGTGGTTCTGCTCCAGCGGCAGGGGTACGACAGTCATCAAGGCCTTTCGGGAAGCGGAGCCAAATCTGCCTGCAATCGTACCAGCGGGCCCCGCCGTCGGCGTGGCTCTGGCGTGGGCTGTTTGCCGCCGCAAGCGGAGGTTTTGGGTGCGGGTTAAACGGGGCGGGGCCGGTGGTACAACCAACGGCCCCGCCCTGATGGGTTCCGGCAGCACTCAGCTGCCGGAGCCCGGAACTACTCGGAAGCGTCCGAGCCTTCTGCCGAAGCCGAAGCGGAAACGCGGTCGGCGTCGCCGGCGCCTTCCTCTTCAGCAACTACGGGAGACAGGGACAGCTTTCCGCGGTCGTCGATCTTGGTGATCTCGACCTGGATCTTCTGGCCCACGGAGACGACGTCTTCGACGTTGTCCACGCGCTTGCCGCTGGCGAGCTTGCGCAGCTCGGAGATGTGCAGCAGGCCGTCCTTGCCCGGAGTCAGGGAGATGAACGCACCGAAGGTGGTGGTCTTGACCACGGTGCCCAGGTAGCGTTCGCCGACCTCTGGAACCTGCGGGTTGGCGATGGCGTTGATCGCGGAGCGGGCGGCATCTGCCGACGGGCCGTCGGTGGCGCCGATGTAGACGGTGCCGTCGTCCTCGATGGAGATGTCCGCGCCGGTGTCCTCCTGGATCTGGTTGATCATCTTGCCCTTGGGGCCGATGACCTCGCCGATCTTGTCCACGGGGATCTTGACGGCGATGACGCGCGGAGCGAACTCGGAGAGCTCGTCCGGGGTGTCGATCGCGGCGTTGATGACCTCGAGGATGTGCAGGCGGGCTTCGCGTGCCTGCTTCAGTGCTGCTGCCAGCACGGATGCGGGGATGCCGTCGAGCTTGGTGTCCAGCTGGATGGCCGTGACGAACTCGGAGGTACCGGCAACCTTGAAGTCCATGTCACCGAAGGCATCTTCGGCACCGAGGATGTCGGTCAGCGCGGCGTAGCGGGTCTGGCCGTCCACCTGGTCGGAGACCAGGCCCATGGCGATGCCGGCAACGGCAGCCTTCAGCGGAACGCCGGCGTTGAGCATGGACAGCGTCGAGGCGCAGACCGAGCCCATCGAGGTGGAGCCGTTCGAGCCGAGGGCTTCGGACACCTGGCGGATGGCGTACGGGAACTCCTCGCGGGACGGCAGCACCGGGACGAGCGCGCGCTCGGCCAGGGCACCGTGGCCGATTTCGCGGCGCTTCGGGGAACCGACGCGGCCGGTCTCACCGGTGGAGTACGGCGGGAAGTTGTAGTTGTGCATGTAGCGCTTGCGCGTTACCGGCGACAGCGAGTCGATCTGCTGTTCCATCTTGAGCATGTTCAGCGTGGTGACACCCATGATCTGGGTTTCGCCACGTTCGAAGATGGCGGAACCGTGAACGCGGGGCAGGACCTCGACCTCGGCGGTGAGCTGACGGATGTCCGTCAGGCCGCGGCCGTCGATGCGGACCTGGTCCTTGAGGATGCGCTGGCGGACCACGTGCTTGGTCACGGAGCGGAAGGCTGCGGACAGCTCCTTCTCGCGGCCTTCGAACTGCTCGGCCAGCGAGCCAACAACCTCGTCCTTCAGCTCGTCGGCTGCGTTGTCGCGGTCCTGCTTGTCCGCGATCTGGAAGACAGCGGTGAGCTTCTCGGAGGCAGCAGCCTCAACGGCAGCGTACACATCGTCCTGGTAGTCCAGGAAGACCGGGAACTCGACGGTGGGCTTGGCGGCGCGGGCTGCCAGGTCCTGCTGGGCTTCGCAGAGTGCCTTGATGAACGGCTTGGCAGCCTCCAGGCCCTCGGAAACAACCTCTTCGGTGGGAGCGGTGGCGCCCTGTTCCTTGATGAGGCTCCAGGAGTTGTCCGTGGCTTCGGCCTCGACCATCATGATGGCGACGTCATCACCGGCAACGCGGCCGGCAACCACCATGTTGAACACGGAGTTCTCGAGCTGGGAGTGCTTCGGGAAGGCAACCCACTGCGAACCCTGCTCGTCGGCGACGAGGGCAACGCGGACGCCGCCGATCGGGCCGGAGAACGGCAGGCCGGAAAGCTGGGTGGACATCGATGAGGCGTTGATGGCCACAACGTCGTAGAGCTCGTCCGGGTTGATCGCCAGGACGGTGACGACGATCTGGACCTCGTTGCGCAGGCCCTTGACGAACGCGGGGCGCAGCGGGCGGTCCATCAGGCGGCAGGCCAGGATCGCTTCGGTGGACGGGCGGCCTTCGCGGCGGAAGAACGAGCCCGGGATGCGGCCGGCGGCGTACATGCGCTCTTCGACGTCCACCGTCAGGGGGAAGAAGTCGAAGCCTTCACGCGGGTGCTTGCCGGCGGTGGTGGCGGAGAGCAGCGCGGTGTCTTCGTCGATGTACACCATGGCTGCGCCGGCTGCCTGCTTGGCAAGACGGCCGGTTTCGAAGCGGATTACACGCTTGCCAAAGCGGCCATTGTCAATGACTGCTTCTGAGAACTGGATTTCGGGACCCTCCAAGAGAGTCACCTCCGTTTCCTATGTAACGGAAGTCCAGCCGCATCAACCCAGCCCAGCATCTGTCTACTGGCCCTTGCACCCGGTCATCGATCGAGACCCACGGGCCGGCTTCAGTCAGCGAAGCTTCCCGGGGATCACTACCGAGGACCGCGAATGCGTGATGCGGTTGATCCTCCTGTTTAGTTTTTATGTGCTGATGAGGCGACCCGTTCCGGGTGGAAAGGGCCGCCTCCAAACCAGACTAGCGGCGCAGGCCGAGACGCTCGATGAGCGAACGGTAGCGGGCGATGTCAGTGTTCTTCAGGTAGGTCAGCATGCGCTTGCGACGACCAACCATGGCCAGCAGACCGCGCTGGGTGTGGAAGTCGTGCTTGTGCTCCTTCATGTGCTCAGTCAGATCCTTGATCCGCTGAGTCAGAACCGCAATCTGGACCTCCGGCGAACCGGTGTCGCCCTCGGACGTTGCGTATTCCTTGATGATGGACTGCTTTACGGCGGCGTCAAGTGCCACAATAACTCCTAGAGATGTGCCGTGAGGCCCGAGTCAGTAATTCACTGCCGGGGGTGCCGGCGCGGTGTTCCGGGGAACATTCCGCGCAAGACAGGATCCAGCAACCACGGACTGCAGCCGGATCCACCGCTTAGTTTACCGGGCGTGTTGCAATTCTGTCGAAACGGCAAAAGGGCTGGTCACGCGTCCGGAAGCAGGTCCCGGATGGCCGCCATGCCGCGGTGGAGTTCGGCGAAGCCGGTGCTCAGCGGCGAAAGTCCGATCCTGATGCCCTGCGGCGCGCGGAAGTCCGGGATGACGTCCCTCTCCCAGAGCGCCGCGGTCACCTTCCGGAAGGCGGGATGGTCAACGGTGATGTGGCCTCCCCGGCGGTCAGGATCGCGGGGTGTAGCAAGCCTCACCCCGGCCGGCGCGAGCCAGGCATCGTGCAGTTCCAGCGCGTAGGCGGTGAGCTGGCGCGACTTTTCCCGGATGGCCGGCATGCCGGCCGCTTCAATCAGGTCCAGCGTGCCGCGCATGGCGATCATTCCGAAAATGGCCGGCGTGCCGCTCAGGAAACCGCGGATGCCGGGGGCCGGTTCGTAGCCCGGGCCCATCTCGAACGCGTCCTTCCTGCCCATCCACCCCCAGATGGGCTGCGCCAGTCCGGGCAGGTGGCGGGCGTTAACATAGGCGAAGGCAGGCGAGCCCGGCCCGCCGTTCAGGTACTTGTACGTGCAGCCCGCCGCGAAGTCCACGTTCCAGGCATCCAGCTCCAGCTCCACCGATCCGGCGGAATGGCACAGGTCCCAGATCAGCAGTCCGCCGGCGTCGTGCACCGCTGCCGTTATGGCAGGCAGGTCCGCAAGGTACCCGGAGCGGTAGGCCACATGGCTGAGGAGGACGACGGCGGTGGCCGGCCCCACCGCCTCCCTCACCTGCTCGACGTGGACACCGGAGGCGGGATCCGCCTCGATCCAGCGCAGGGTCAGGCCCTCCTCCCTGGCGATGCCTTCGACGAGGTACCGGTCAGTGGGAAAGTTGTCCGTGTCCACCACGATCTCTGTCCGCACCGGATCCCCGACGGCGGCCAGCGCTGCCCGGATCAGCTTGTACAGCACCACCGTGGTGGAGTCGGCGATAATGGTCTGGCCCGCGGCGGCGCCCAGTACCGCCCGCCCCAACTGGTCGCCGATGGCCTGGGGCATGTCCAGCCATTCCTCGTCCCAACCCCTGATCAGGCGGCCGCCCCAGCCCTCCTCGATGAAGGCGGCAATGTCTCCGGCGGTCCGCTTGAGAGGGCGGCCGAGGGAGTTGCCGTCGAGGTAGGACAGCTCGGTGTCCGCGCCGACGAACAGGTTCCGGTACCGGGCGAGGGGATCTTCGGCGTCGAGGCGTGCGGCCTTTTGCAGCAGGGCGTCGCCTGCCTGCGTGATCACTGTCCGATCTCCGTGCGCACGGCGAACAGCTCCGGGAAGAACGTCAGCTCAAGCGCCTTTTGCAGGAACGCCGCCCCGGAGGAGCCGCCGGTGCCCGCTTTCATGCCGATGGTCCGCTGCACGGTGCGCAGGTGCCGGAACCGCCACAGCTGGAAGTTGTCCTCCAGGTCGACCAGCTCCTCGCATGCCTCGTAGGCTCCCCAGTTCTGCGCGGCGTGCTCGTAGATGTGCTTGAACAGAGGCACCAGGGCAGGCTCAAACTCATGCGCGCGGGTCACGTCCCTGGTCAGCACCTCGTCGGGAACATCGAAGCCCTGGCGGTGCAGGTAGGCGAGGAATTCGTCGTAGATGCTCGGCGCGTGCAGGACTTCGGTGAGCAGGGCGTGGGCGTCGGGGTCGGACTCGAACACGGGGAGCATCTTCCGATTCTTGTTGCCCAGCACGAACTCGACGGCACGGTACTGGCTGGACTGGAACCCGGACGAATTGCCCAGGAACCCGCGGAATTCGGCGTACTCGGTGGGTGTCAGCGTGGCCAGGACGGACCACTGTTCGGTGAGCGTCTTCTGGATGTGCTTGACCCGGGCGATGCCCTTCAGTGCCGAACCGAGGTCATCGGAACGCAGCCACTGTGCGGCGCTGCGGAGCTCGTGGAGCACCAGCTTCAGCCACAGCTCCGTGGTCTGGTGCTGGATGATGAACAGCAGCTCGTCGTGGTGTTCCGGGACGCTAACAGGCTGCTGGGCGCTGAGCAGCGTGGGCAGCTGCAGGTAGGAGGCGTAACTCATGCGGGAACTGAAATCCCGCACAATCCCCTTGTCCAGTTTCCTGGTGTTCTTCTCTACGGTCACAGCGTCGCCTTCCTTGCCAATACTGTGTGGTGCGGGAGTGGTGAAGGACCGCGGGGTGCAGAGGCTAGCGCCTGAGCAGGATGTCGTGCGTCTGCAGGACGTCCTGGCGCATCTGCTCCACGAGGGCTTCAGGCCCACGGTATGCCACCATGCCCCGGAGCCTGGCCACGAACTCCACGACTACTGTCTGGCCGTACAGATCGAAGTCCTCGATGCGCTCTTCCGGCCTGTCGATGACGTGCGCCTCCACCTGGCGGCTCACGCCGTCGAACGTGGGGTTGGAGCCAACGGAGATGGCTGCCGGCCAGCGGGTACCGGCCTCATCCACGAGCCAGCCCGCGTAGATGCCGTCCGCCGGAATCAGGCCGCTCGCATCACTGGAAAGGTTGGCGGTCGGGAAACCGAGGTCGCGGCCGCGCGCGGCCCCGTGGACCACCTCGCCCCGCATCCGGTGGGCGCGGCCCAGGACCGCGCCGGCGGTGCCGACGTCTCCCTCCCGGAGCGCTTCACGCACCCAGGTGGAGGAGCAGCGGCGGTCCGTTCCGCCGTCGTCATGCAGCGGGAAGCCTTCGGAGCCGAACTCGCTGATGACGAGAACCTCAAAGCCGAACTTCTCCCCCAACTCCTGCATGGTGTTCAGGTCGCCGGAATTCCCCTTGCCGAACCGCGTGTCGTGGCCGATCACCACGTGACTCGCGTGGAGACTGTCCACCAGGACCGAGCCGACGAACTCGTCCGGGGTGAGGCTGGCGAGCTCCAGGGAGTACTTCATGACCAGAATGGCGTCCAGTCCGAGCTCGCCGAGCGCCTGGAGTTTGTCCTCCAGGCCCATGATCAGTTCGGGGGCGCTTTCCGGCCGATGGACCAGGGCCGGATGGGGGTCAAACGTCACGGCAACCGACTTGGCGTTGTTCAGCCGCGCGGTCCTGATGAGCTGGGACAGCACCTGCTGGTGGCCGCGGTGGACGCCGTCGAAATTGCCGATAGTGACAACGGAAGGACCAAAGTCTTCGGGGACCTCGGTCGGATCATTCCAGATGTGGACCATCAACCTCGCCTTTTACTGCCTGACAGAACTTGCTCCCGGCGCACCGGGGCCGGAACTCTCTAAGGTTACCCGCAATCACCGCCTGCCACGGACGCCGGGTTCAGTGGCCCGAGGAGCCACCGCGCGGTTGGCCCGGCGGGGCCCCTGTTGCCTCAAGTCAATACCTCCGCGAAGGGGCATACGTTGCGTCATTGGAAAACCTCCGGTTGGGTCGGCGGTTCCAGTCCCCGTTGACTG
>NZ_JBHUSE010000022.1:0-86386 GCF_042674585.1 Arthrobacter sp. NPDC057013 | reverse complement strand
CGTCCAGCAGTGCCAGGGACGCCTTCAGATCAGGCGTTGCCAGCGCCGGGGACGCCGGCTCAGCCGGTGCCGTGCCAGCTGCTACCGGACCTGAAGTCCCGAATGGCGCGGCAGCAGAACTGGATCCCACCGCCATGCCGGCGGCAGCACCGCCGTCGGACGCGTCCTTTACAGGGGAGTCGGAACGGGAACCGGCAGCGGCAGCTTCAGAGGGAACGCTGCGAAGCCGGCGGCCACGCAGCAGGGCAGCAGCGCGAAGGCTCCGGACGTCAGTCCCGGCCGCGAACTCCGCTCGATCCTCCCCAAAGGCTTCCATAGGAAAACTATCTCAACGGGGTCTGACAGTAATGATGAAATTGGCTTGTGCCGCCGGTGTGGCTCTGGTTCTGACTGACGCCCCCGCGAAGGGTTTGTCTTGAAAATGATCTGTCCGCCGCCGGCACAGGCTGCAGTAAACGCGGCGGCCAGGTGGACATGACCTCATAGGAGCCTGCTCGAAGAATCCCATTACTGTCTTGTCTGCCCACCTGGCCGGCGTGCCCCTTTGGGTCCCACCGCACGCAACGGAAGGCAGGGCTAGCTTCATCATGACAAACCAACATCTGAAAGTCATCGCCGGGATCGACACTCACGCCGACACCCACCACGTCGCAATCATCGACGAGACCGGCAGACACATTACGGACAAGGAGTTTCTCGCTGTGGGTTCGGGTTACCGGAGCATCGCGGCCTTCGTGACGGGGTTCGGCCCGGTCGTTGCCGTCGGGGTGGAGGGCACAGGCAGCTACGGTGCCGAACTCGCCCGTGTCCTGACCGGGGAAGGTATCCGGGTTCTGGAAGTCATGCGCCCGAACCGGCAGGGACGCCGGCTCAGGGGCAAATCCGATCCCCTGGACGCGTACCAGGCGGCCGAGGCTGCGCTGGCCGGCCGGAACGTCGCAACACCAAAATCCAGGGACGGCGCGGTGGAATCATTGCGGGTCCTGCGCGCCGAGCGGGCCACGGCCATGCGCGCCCGGGTCGCTGTCATGACTCAGATCAAAAGCATCCTCACGGCAGCGCCCGAGGCGCTCCGGGCCAAATACCGGCACCTGACCCGCGCCGCGATGATGGCCGCGCTGGAGAAAACCCGGCCCGGAGGGGACATGACAGAACCCGTGAATGCCACCGCGGCCGTGCTCAAGCGGTGCCTCAAACGCTACATCGCCCGCGAAATCTACGACCAGATCATCCATCCATCCGCACCCGGCACCGGACGCCGGGTCACTCCGCGTACTGCGCAAGACCAGGAACATCACCCTCCAAGCCGCAGCGGACAGCCTGCATGTCTGGCCAACTTCGCTATCCCGCCTCGAACGCGGAATTACGCGCAACGACGAGTTCTACCAACGGTACGAAGACTGGCTCAACTCGCCGTCCGCGGAAGCCGCAAAAACACCTTCTGTGTTGCGGATCCGGCTGGCTGGCGCCTAGCAGGCCGACCAACGGCGACCGGGGCTCGGCGCCCCGCGGCCCCTGGCGGTAATGACCGGGGATGCTCTGGGGTCAAGGGCGGCCGGAGGCCGTCGCGCAGCGATCGACAGACCCTTGACGCCACTAAGCAGTTCCCCGGTCACCCTGTCACGACGTGCGGCGCCGAACGGTTGACACCAATAGGAGCATCATTTTTGATGCGACCGGAAGCACTGCCTGCCGCGAAGCGAGCCCGCCTTCCGCGAAGCCGGCGGCAGCACCGCCGTTGGACGAAGATGTGTCCGCAACGGTGGTGCCGGATCCGGCAGAGGCCGGACGCCCGGAAGCGGGGACGCTATATAGCCGGGCAGCACGCAGGCCGGGCACTGCTGCCCGGCCTGGCTTTGGAGCTACTGCTTGTCCGGATTCACGTTCGTGGCAGCTCCGGCGGCCGTGGCACCGCCCTCGTCTGTCCAGTCCTGGCCAGTGCCGGCGCTGAGCGCCGGATCGGACTCCACATCGGAAGTTCCGAGGTTTACCGTCTCCGGATGAGTGCTATGTGCGGGCACGTGCCCGCTGTCTGTCGACGTATCGGATGCGGATGCACCGGCGGAAGCTGTACCGGCGTCGCCCGGCTTTGGTGCATCGCGGTGTATGGCGGAGTCGAGTACGGTCCCTGCCCGCCGCGCGGCTTCGGCCAGTTGGTCGCCCACCTCAGGAGCCTTTTCTTTGACGGCTTCCTTTGCTGCCGTGACTTTGTCCTGGACCGGCTTGCTGTCCCAGATGCCGGCGGCCCGTGCTTTGAGCTTGTCGTACGCTGCCCGGCCGGACCTGGATCCGAGCACATAACCTGCAGCGATTCCGGCGCCGAAGAGAAGTTTGGATTTCATGATGATCTCCTACTCTTGAGGGGGATCTGTACGATTTGGTTCGGCCAGTACGGCCTGGGGGTGGGAAACCGGCCCCGGGAAGTTCCCCGGAGCCGGTTCCGGCGCTGCTCTATCCAGCGACTCTGTCTAGCGGGCCGTGCGCTTGGTAATCATGCCGTAGACCAGCAGGACGATCAGTGCGCCCCCGATCGCGAGCAGCCACGTGGACAGCGAGAAGAACTCGTTGATGCCCACTCCGAAGAGCGCGCTGCCGATAAAGCCACCGAGAATTGCGCCAACCACGCCAAGCAGAAGCGTGATGAAAATGCCGCCGCCCTGCCGTCCGGGGAGGATGGCCTTAGCAATGGCTCCGGCAATGAGGCCAAGAATCAGAAATGCGAAAAAACCCATCTTTTAATCGTTCCTTCTTCATCTAGAGGAGTTACCCGGATTGCCGGGTACGCTTCATCCTTCTGCTCAATACTAATCATGCTTACTATTTTTTTGCCAGTCGCCCTCCAGCGGGGAGCGGTTGGCCGCACACGCCTGGAGTCGGGTGTCAGTGGCCCTGAACGTCGGAGTTTACGCCCGCCTCAGGGCCCTCATCGAGGGTGCTGATGGCGGCCAGGTCCTCCTCATCCAAGGCGAAATCGAAGACGTCGATATTCTCTTTCATCCGCTGCGGATCGGCGGACTTGGGGATGGCCACGAGACCCTGCTGGACGTGCCAGCGCAGCACTACCTGGCTCACTGTCCGGCCGTGTTTGCCCGCGATGCGGTTCAGGACAGGCGCAGACAGCAGTCCGGATCCTGCACCCAGCGGACTGTACGACTCTGTGACGATCCGGTGTCCGTCGTTGTAGGCTCGGTCGGCCGAACGGGTCACCGAGGGGTTGAGATGGATCTGGTTCACGGCCGGGACAATCTCCGTCTCCCACATGAGCTTTTCCAGATGGGCGGGCTTGAAGTTCGAGACGCCGATCGACCGGACTTTCCCTTCGCCCTGGAGCCGCTCAAACGTCTTCCACGTGGAGATGAATTCTCCACGGCGGGGGAGCGGCCAGTGGATCAGCAGCAGGTCCACATAGTCCAGGTTCAGGCGTTTCAGCGAGCCTTCAAGTCCGGCCGCGGCCAGATTCCCTCCCTGGAATTCCCCGTCCAGCTTGGTGGTGACAAAGAACTCTGTCCGGTCCAGTCCGCTGGCCCGGATTCCGGACCCGACACCGGCCTCGTTCCCGTAGCGCACGGCCGTATCGATGTGCCGGTACCCGGCTTCCGCAGCGCGTACGACGGCGTCACTCACCTCCCGGTCGTTCAGCGGCCAGGTCCCAAGTCCGATCTGAGGGATCCGGTTGCCGTCGTTCAGTTCGATGACTGGTGCGAGTGCCATGCGGAAGAGTCTTTCCTATCGGGGGCAGTTTGCCCAGACCCCTCCTTGCTTCTTCGGGACCACGTTTTGCTATCTTCCGAGGTCAGGCCGGGAATGCTTATGGACCGCCTGTTGTTACGATGAGCGCAAGGAGGCACATGCAGGTCTTGCTCGGTAGGCGCGCTGTGGTGGACGTGGTCGTCGCCATGGCTGCCTTCCTTGTGTCCGGGAGTTTGATCCTGACCGCTGCAGGTGCCGGAGCAACATACTTCCTTTCCGCCATAGCTGCCGGCCTGGCAGTGGTGGGAAATGCCGCCGCCTCCATCCTGAGCCGCAAGCCCCGGCTGACCACGGTTGCGGACCGTGTGACCTTGCTTCGCGCTGTGCTGGTGGCATGCTGCGCGGCGGCGACGGTCCCGGCGCTGTTCGGCGGGGTCGGGCCCGGCGTGCCGGTGGTCGCGGTGGGTGCGGCAGCATTTCTTCTTGACGCGGTGGACGGGGCCGTTGCGCGGCGGTTTGCCTGCGTGAGCCCGGCGGGAGGCCGGCTGGATGTCCAGACCGATGCAGCCCTGGTGCTCGTGCTGTCGTGTGCAGCTGTGCCTATCGTTGGCCCCTGGGTGCTGGCCATCGGGCTCATGTGGTACGCGTTCGTCACTGCCGGCTGGTTCCGGCCTGAGCTGAAACGAATGCTGCCTGTTAAGAGGCTGCGGAAGGTTATCGGCGCCTTCCAGCCGTTCGCCTTGCTGCTGGCACTCACGCCCGGGGTTCCCGGCGGAATCGGGATGGTCGCTGTTGTCCTGGCGCTCGTCGCGCTGGTGGCCTCGTTTGGCCGGGACGTCGTCGAACTGGAGCAAAGCCACCGCAGGTGGACCGGCCGCCACTCCAGCACTGAACTGGTGAACTGACGGCCCCTTGGCAGGCCGGCGGCGGTACGCTCGGCCCAGCCAAGGACGTCCGTCGACGTGCCTGGTGCTCTGGACTGACTCGGCTCTGGACGGACTGGGCTCTGGACCAACTGGATGCTCTGGACTAAAGATGACGGCGCTGGTAATCCTTGGAGTGGCCTGGCAGGACAACCTGGCCCTCCCAACAGCTAAGGATCCAGACCATGAGCGAAACGCCCGCCGATCCGGAGCAGAACCCGACTGAGCAGAACCCGGGGCAGAACCCGGCGGAGCCGCCCAAGGACGGCACGCCCGAGGGATTCCCCTTCGACCCCAGACAGGACCCGCCCCAGGAGGCGCCCGCAGTTCCCCATCAGGAGAACCCCGGACCGCCCACGGGCTCGGACGGCGAGGTTGACGAGCCGGCGCTTGAGGACCCCCAGCGGCCGCCCGCCCGCTAACGACTGCCGCCGCCGTCAGGGCGGCCTGTGCTGATGCCCAGCAGGATCGCAGGATTCTATCCATTCGCCCATTGGGCGGGTGTGGCGCGTTTCCTAGCCTTGGAGGAGAACTTCTCCCAGCCCTCCGACCCAAGGATGACCTTCAACGATGAAACGCATCGCACTGCTTCGGGAACGCCACACACCGTCCGCTCCCACCGGAACCCACTGCCCGGCGTCGGGAATGTGGGCCCCTGCAGACTCGCCGGACGAGGCGCACGCCTTCTTTGAAGGACAGGTGTTTCCTGCATTCCGCGGGATTCCCACTGTGTGGCGCCGGAGTGCTACCGGCCAGGATTAAGCACGAAAGGCGGCGCCGGCTGGAGAACAGCCGACGCCGCCTTACTTAATCCGCTGCCGCGCGGTCAGTTCCGCCGCGGCGAACGGTAAAATCTAGTCCCGCTCGAGACGGAATCCGAGCTTGAGGGTGACCTGCCAGTCCGCAATCTTGCCGTCGTCGAGATGGCCGCGGATCTCCTTGACTTCGAACCAGTCCAGATTGCGCAGGGTCTTCGCGGCGTCGGAAATGCCGTTGCGCACGGCCGCGTCGACGCCTTCGGTTGAGGTTCCGACAATTTCAGAAATGCTGTAGGTGTTATTAGACATCTTCGCTCCTCGTGATCGCCATCGATACCCAGCTGCGGGCCGTTCCTGCAGAGTATCGGACGGGGCGTCCTGGGACTAGGTTTCCAGCACGTAGCTTCTGAGGTCGTTCAGGGTCTGCTGCATGTGGGCGTCCATGGCGTTCCGTGCCTGCTGCGGGTCGCGGGCGGCCAGGGCCTCGCAAATGTTCTGGTGGTGCCCGATCGCATGCTCCTGGATGTCAGGCACCTTCGAGGTTTCGGTCCGGCCCTTCTCGAGGACACGGTGCAGCGGTTCGAAGAGGACCGCCACGAACACGTTCTCGGACGCCTGCAGAATCTGGTCGTGGAAAGCCAGGTCGGCGGCAACAAAGCTCGCCACATCGTTGCCCTGGTGCGCCTTCCGCATGTCCGCCACGCAGTCCCGAAGGCCCTCGAGTTCGGCGTCGGTGATGCGGTGCGCCGCCAGCTCGCACGCGCCCGTTTCCAGCATCCGGCGCAGCTCAATCAGCTGGACCGCGGCGGCCGGCCCGTTCTGACCCTCGGACGCGGCCCGCAGCACCGCCTCGAGGGACGACCAGCGGTTCAGCGGATTCACGAACGTGCCGCGGCCGCGTTCCACGCTCAGGATGCGCTGGGCCTCAAGGGTCTTCATCGCCTCCCGCACTGTCATGCGGCTGACATCGTGCCGGGCGCTGAGTTCCAGTTCTCCGGGCACGTTGCTGCCCGGCGGAAACTCGCCCGAGATGATGCGGTCAAGGAGTTCGTCGGCGACGACGCCCACCAGTGATTTGCGTGCCATTTCTTCCATTCAGCGTGTGCGGCCTTTACAGCCCGGGATATCTGCCAAAAAGTGTACTTGCGCACCTGCTGTGCGTTATGCCACACTAGCACCAAAGAACAGATGTCTGACATCTGACAAATACCACAGACATTTTCGACACAACGGAGTGCACAGTGCCCCTCGAATCCGACGTTCTGGCCGCCTTTCCCGCCGAACTCCAGATCCCTGCCAGGCAGGTCGCAGACGCTGTTGCAGCCAAGGACGCCACGTCCCCGCGTGTCCTCGTGGTGCTCGACGACGACCCTACCGGCACGCAGTCGGTTGCGGATCTCCCTGTGCTCACCCGCTGGGAAGTCGAGGACTTCCAGTGGGCTCTCCATCAGGGTAAGCCCGCCGTCTACGTACTGACGAACACCCGGAGCCTCGACCCCGAAGAAGCGGCCGCCCGCAACGAAGAGGTGGTGCGCAACGCCCTGTCCGCGGCCCGCAACGGCGAGGGAGAAGTCCGGCTCGGCTTTGTGAGCCGCAGCGACTCGACCCTCCGCGGACACTTCCCGCTGGAGCCGGACGTCATTGCCGCCACGGTGGCAGCCGCAAGCGGAGAGGCCACCGACGGCGTCGTGATGGTTCCCGCGTTCCCCGACGCCGGCCGCATCACCATTGGCGGCGTCCATTACACCCGTGGCCCGGAGGCCGGCCAGCTGACCCCCGTTGCCGAGACGGAATTCGCCAAGGACGCTACCTTTGGCTTCGTCAATTCCGAGATGGCCAAGTACGTCGAAGAGAAGTCGCAGGGGCGGTTCGCCGCAGACTCTGTGATCGTACTGGACCTGAACATCATCCGGGCCGGCTCCGCCACCGGCCAGGCCGAGGTGTCGGCCAAGGCCATCGCCGACGCCATCGAGCCGGCCACGCAGTCCACGCCCATTGTGGTGGACATCGTCACCGAAAACGACATGCGCGCCCTGGCCCTGGGGCTGGAGGAGGCCGAACGCCGCGGCAAGAAGCTGCTCTACCGGGTTGGCCCGCCGTTCATGCGCGCCCGGATCGGCCAGGACATCCGACCTGAGCTCAGCGGCGAGGAAGCTTACGCGGGCAACACCCCGTCCGAAGCGGGCGGCCTGATCGTCGTCGGCTCCCATGTGGGTGTGACCACGCGGCAACTTAAGGTGCTCACGGACCGGCACAGCAGTGCGCGCATTGTTGAGATCGACGTCGAAAAGCTGCTGGATGAGGGTGCACCCGCCTACCTGGACCAGACCGTCGACGCCGTCGTCGCGGCGCTGCGCAGCGGCGACGTCATCCTCCACACGAGCCGCCTGCTCATCAAGACCGACGACCCGGCAGAAAGCCTGCGGATCGCACGCACCGTGTCCGCCGCCGTCGTCGCCGTAGTGAACCGCACGCTCAAAACGTTCCCGCCGCGGTTCGTCATCGCCAAGGGCGGCATCACGTCCTCGGACGTTGCCGCGCACGGGCTGGAGATCCGACACGCGATCGTCCGCGGGCCCATGCTGCCCGGAATCGTGAGCCTGTGGGAGCCGGTAGACGGTCCGGCCAAGGGGATCCCGTACATCGTTTTTGCCGGCAACGTGGGGGACGATGAGTCGCTCGCCCAGGTGACCAGCAAGCTCAGCAACACTTTCTAGACTTTTCAACGGAGAACACACTATGACCTCGAATTACACAGTCACCGTCCTCGGGCTGGGTGCCATGGGACTGCCCATGGCCACCCGCCTCGCCAGCCAGCTGACCGTCCACGGGTTCGACATCGCTGAACCGCGCCTGCGACTCGCCGAAGAAGCCGGTGTGAAGACATTCGCTTCCGCCCGGAACGCCGCCCAGGATACTGATGCCCTGTTGCTCGCCGTGCGCAACAGCGAACAGCTCGACGACGTCCTGTTCGGCGGGAACGGGGTGGCCTCGGTACTGAAGCCTGGCGCCGTCGTCATCCTGACCAGCACCGTGGGCACAGAAGCCATTCCGTCCACCGTTGCCCGCCTTGCCGAGTTCGGCGTCGGACTCGTCGACGCCCCGCTGTCCGGGGGTCCGAAGCGTGCCGGCGAAGGCGACCTGCTGATCGTCGTCGGAGCCGAATCCAAGGCGCTGGAATCTGCGCGTCCGGTCCTGGAGCTGCTCGCTTCGACGCTTACCGTCGTCGGCGACAAGCCCGGTGATGGACAAGCGTTGAAGACGGTCAACCAGCTGCTCTGCGGCATCCACATCGCGGCGGCCGCCGAGGCCATGGCGCTGGCCGACGCGCTGGGCCTGGACCAGGCGAAGACCCTGGCCGCCCTCGAGGCCGGCGCCGCGGGCTCCTTCATGCTGTCCAACCGCGGACCGCGGATCCTGGAGGCCTACACCGAGGAGGGCGCCGAGGTGCTCAGCCGCCTTGACATCTTCGTCAAGGACATGGGCATCGTGGGCAAGGCGACGCGCACGGCAGGCCTGGCGACCCCCGTTGCCGCCGCCGCCGAGCAGCTCTACCTCCTGGGCCAGGCCCACGGGCTGGCCGCCGCCGACGACTCCGCCGTCATCAAGGTGGTTGCACCCACCAAGCGCACCGCCGGGGAAGGCTGATGCGGGCACGACTCGATGACCTGGTGGTGTCCGCTCTCAAACGGGGGTCGGCCGCGCCGGCGTTCACCTGCTACGACTTCACTACGGCGCTGGCGGTGGTGGGCGCCGCTGAGGAGGCCAAGCGCGGCGTCATCCTGCTCGTGGCCCCCAGGACCGCCGCGACGGCAAACGGACTGCGGCTCATCTCCGCGCTCCGGGGCCTGGCCGACGCCGCGTCCGTGCCGGTGGCCGTGCAACTTGACCACGCCTCCGATCTTGAGGTCATCACCGCAGCCGTCACTGCCGGGGCGGACTCCGTCCTGGCAGACGGCTCGTCGCTGCCGTACGAAGAGAATATCGCCCTGGTCTGTGCGGTGCGCGCCGCGCTGCAGGCCCAGGGCAATGCCGGCGTGGTCCTGGAGGCCGAACTCGGCGGCCTGGCCGGCGACGAGGACAAGGCCTTCGGCACCGAAGGGGACGACGCCGGCAACGAGGTTGCCGGGCTCACCGACTCTGCCCAGGTGGAGGACTTTGTGGGCCGCACGGGGGCGCAGCTGCTCGCGGTGGCCGTAGGCAACGTCCACGGAAAGTACAAGGGCAAGCCGCGGCTGCGCTGGGATGTCCTGCAGGATATCGCCGTGCGGACGCACATCCCGCTGGTTCTCCACGGCGCGTCCGGCATTCCGGCAGACGACCTGGCCAAGGCGCCCGCCATGAACGTGGGCAAGGTCAACTTCAATACAGAGCTCCGCACCGGCGTCCTGGCCATGCTCGAGGAACAGCTTCCCGCGCACCGGGCCGACGGCGAGAACCTGCAAGGGCTCCTGGCCCGGTGGGACGGCGCCGCGAAGGACTTCGGCACGAGCACGCTGGCGATCCTCAGCCGCTGACGATGGGGCTGACGATGGAGTTTTTGTCCACGTATCGCGACTTCGAGGGCCTTTAGGGGCCAATACGTGGACAAAAACTCCACGCGGCTCCAGGTGGTTGCCGCTCCAAGCGGGGCAAGTTGGCGCACAATGGAAAGCACAACGACGTAAGCGAGTTCCAATGGTGGGGGCGCCATGAAGAATTCCACGGAGCCGGCGGCGGGGACGGACATTGCCGGGACCGCCCGGGACCTGGCCATCGATCTCGCGCGCTTCGTTTGCCTTGCCCTGGTGGTGGTGGGGCACTGCATGATGACCAGCCCGGTGCTGCACCCCGACGGCACCGTCACCACCGAAAACACCCTGGCCGAGCAGGACTGGTTCGAGCCGGTCATCTGGGTCTTCATGGTGATGCCGCTGTTCTTCGTGGCAGGGGGCATCACCGGGGCGCAGTCCTGGCGACGCATGCAGGCCCGCGGCGGCACCGGCTTTGAGTTCGTCCAGTCCCGGCTGCTGCGCCTCGTCCGCCCGGCAGCGGCCCTGCTGGCGGTAATGTTCGTCGGCCTATGGGGAGCGCTGCTTGCCGGTGTGGATCCACAGGTGGTGCAGCTGCTGGCCAGCGGGGCCGGGATGCCGCTGTGGTTCTTGGCTGCCTATCTGGCGGCCCAGCTAAACATTCCGCTGCTGGTGGGGCTCCACCGGCGTGCCCCGTGGCTGACGCTCCTGGGGCTCGTGGCACTCGTGGTGACGGTTGACTGCTTCCGCGGCGCTTTCCCGACGCTCGCCTACATCAACATGGTGTTTGTCTGGTGCGCCGTTCAGCAGCTCGGGTTCTTCCTTGCGGACGGCTGGCTGGACAGGTGGAGCAGGTCGCAGCTGGTGGGGCTGGTGGCAGCCAGCAACCTGCTGATGCTCGTGCTGGTTATGCTGGGCCTGTACCGGGACAACATGCTGGTGAACCTGAATCCGCCGAACCTCAGCCTGGTCCTGCTGGGCGTCTCGCAGGCGGCGGTGCTGCAGCTCGCCCGGCCGTTGCTGAAGGCACTCGCCGCCGTGCGCTGGATCAGTGCGGTGGTGGCCGTTGCCGGGCGCCACGCCATGACGGTCTATCTTTGGCACCTGCCCCTGCTTGCGGCCATGACCGGGCTGCTCCTGCTGACGAACTTTCCCAAACCCGCTTCGGGTACTGCCGAATGGTGGTGGTCGCGTCCGCTTGTCTTCCTCGGTGTGGTCCTCCTCCTGCTGCCCGCCGTTCTTCTGTTCGGACGGCTTGAAGAACGGCCGACGCCGGCCATGCACTCACGCGGCCGGGCGCCGGCCGCCGTGGTGACCGCCGTCGTGGTCGTTTTTGTCCCAGTGGCTGACGCCGCAGTCAACGGCTTGACGCTGGGGCTGCTGGGCGGCGGCGCCGCCTGCTTTGCGATGGCCGTGCTGCTGCTGGGGCGCGTTCCCGCCCGCGGCACCCGACCATTGCCAGCACCGCCATTAAGTGCCAATGTCGAACCATGACGGAGAACACGGCAGCCACCGAGGACCATTTCACCCCGGACGTCACCACCTTCCGGAACGATGCGCTTCACCGCTACGAATTGCACGTCGGCGGGAAACTGGCGGTGGAAGTCAGGTTCGAGGACAAGCCCGGGCACGTGGATTTCATCCACACCGAGACGGCCGAGCAGTTCCAGGGCCATGGCCTGGCCAAGGTTCTTATCCACTTCGCCCTCGACGATGTGGTGGCGTCGGGCAAGCGGATCATTCCGCATTGCCCGTTTACCGCCCGCTACCTGCGCAAGCACGAGGTGTACACGCAGTGCATCGACTGGCCTGAGGCGGCCGCGCCGAAGCTGCTCGGCACCTGAGGGGCCTGGGGAGACCCGCGTACTTGAGAGCCAGGGGACATTTCCGTACGATCGGGCAGGGCTATGCAGTTGGCCTTCGGACTCTCTTTCTGGGGATCTTTGTGAATCAAAACTGCGTGCACAATGTCTGACGGCGTGATGTCGGACGAGGAACTGCGCCACCACCTGGACGAATGCCTGAACGGGGCTGCGGACCCGGCAGCCACGCTCGCGGCGGCGCCGGACGCGGACCTGGCCCGGCTGGCGGACGGGCTGTACCGGCATCTGGACACACCCAGCCCTGCTTTTGGCGCGCGCTTCTGGTACGTCCGGGTAACCGAGGAACTGCGGTTGCGCCGCCTTGGCGTGTCCCGCCTCGATCCCGCTGCTCCGGAGGACGCGGTGGACAGCCCGGTCGCAAGCGAGGTCCCCGCCGGGTAGGTGAGGGTGCCTAAGTGTCCATTCGCGCTGGCTGGATGAGAGCTGCAATGATCACCGGGATTACGGCGGCGGGGGCTGCTTTGCGCGGTTCCGTTGCCACTGCGCTGCGTGCCAGAAGAGCAGGCCCAGAAGTCCGACGAGGCCGGCGAACAGGATCTGCGGAGCGAACGTGATCCACATGTAGCTCACGGGCATGACCTGCGGTTCCGTGCCGGAGTTCAGTGATTCCTGCGCCATGGTGAAGACACCGAAAGGCGACACGAGCAAGATCGCGTCAATCACCCACAGCGCAACAATGAAGGGGTTAACGGCCAGTCTCCGCTGCCCGATGTCGGCTGTGCCTGGCTGCCGGTGTCCCAGTTGCAGCTGTCCCATTCCCGGCTGCCCTGCCGCCGGCCCGTATCCGGTGGGATTTCCGTGGGCATCCAATTCCCGAAAATTTATCGGATCTTGTTCACTGCCGGACATGTCCCCCTGCTTCCTGCTGCGGTCGAGGCCTCGTGCCAGAAACTCTACTCCGGCCGCCCCGCGCTGTCCCGGGCGGCATTATGTGGTTTCCCGCAGCCCTTCGAAAGTCAATGACTCCGATTAACGGCGAAAAATCCTCAGACAACAGTCATTGTGCAAATACATCACAGAAGTTTGACTAAAAGGATGCCCTAAGTAAGGCTTGCCTTGGTTGCCGCGCCGTGCTGGCGGGCGCACCTCACGCCTACAAAAGGATTCCTATGACACTGCT
Organism: Arthrobacter sp. NPDC057013; assembly: GCF_042674585.1. Taxonomy (NCBI): domain Bacteria; kingdom Bacillati; phylum Actinomycetota; class Actinomycetes; order Micrococcales; family Micrococcaceae; genus Arthrobacter; species Arthrobacter sp. NPDC057013. The sequence goes on along the minus strand of NZ_JBHUSE010000022.1, from coordinate 73,501 downwards.
GCCCGACGTGGACGAACCACTCGTGGATTTCGATGCCGGAACCGGCCTGCGTGCCCAACAACCGTGCGCTCAAAGCCCTTCCGCCCAGGACCAGTCGGCCCGCGACTTCGGGTCCGGCGTGGAACTCGCCCTCGCCGCCAGCAATCAGCTGCTCAATTCCCGGAACGCCCCGCGCTACGTTGCCCAGGTGCTGCAGGGGGTCAACGCCGTGGCCACCAAACTCGAGCGCACCTCGCAGCCGTTTACCGGCGTCGGACCGGCCGAGATGAAGCGCCGCGTGGAGGCCGTGGACCTGGAGCGGCCGCTGCCGGACACTGCGGCGGCACTGGAGGAACTGCAGCACACCTACCTGCGCGATGCCGTGTATTTCCATGACGCGAAGTACGCGGCCCACCTGAACTGCCCGGTGGTCATTCCGGCGCTCGTGGGGGAGGCGGTGCTCTCGGCCGTGAACTCGTCGATGGATACGTGGGACCAGAGCGCAGGCGCAACGATGATCGAGCGCCGCCTCATCGACTGGACAGCGGGGCGGCTCGGCCTGGGAGACAAGGCCGACGGCGTGTTCACCTCCGGCGGCAGCCAGTCCAACCTGCAGGCACTGCTGGTGGCCCGGAACCATGCGGTGGCCAGGCTGCAGCAGGATCCGGCAAACGCGGGTCTGCGTCTCCCGCTGCTGCTCGAGAAGCTGCGGATCCTCACCTCGGCGGACAGCCACTTTAGCATCCAGAAGTCAGCCTCCATGCTGGGGCTGGGATTCGACGCGGTCGTCTTGGTTCCCTGCACGGCCGACCACCGGATGGATCCGGCCGCCCTCGCGAGCGCCCTGGCCGCGGCCCACAAGGAGGGCCTGATTCCCATGGCGGTTGTGGGTACCGCCGGAACCACCGACTTCGGCGCCGTGGATCCGCTGGCCGAACTGGCCGCCCTCGCCGGAGCCCACGGTGCATGGTTTCACGTTGATGCCGCCTATGGTGGCGGGCTCATGGTCTCCAACCGCCACCGCCATCTCCTGGACGGCATCAGGCTTGCGGACTCCGTCACGGTGGACTTCCACAAGACCTTCTTCCAGCCCGTCAGTTCCAGCGCTCTGCTGGTGCGCGAGGGTGCGATGCTCCGGCACGTCACCTACTACGCCGACTACCTGAACCCGGAAACCGCGGCCCGAGCCGAGATCCCCAACCAGGTGGACAAGAGCATCCAGACCACACGCCGCTTCGACGCCCTCAAGCTCTGGCTGACCCTCCGCATCATGGGCGCCGACGCCGTGGGAGCGCTGCTCGACGAGGCAATCGACCTGGCTGCCCGCGTGGGTTCGGCCGTCGCGGCGGACGACGACTTCGAACTAGCAGCCGAGCCCCAGCTAAGCACGCTGGTTTTCCGGTACCGGCCTGTCCTGGCGGATGGGACACGGCTGTCCGAGGATGCCGCCGACGAGCTGAATCCGGCCATCCGCTCGGCCGTGTTCGCGTCGGGCCAGGCCGTGGTGGCGGGTACGAAGGTGGCCGGACGGCACTACCTGAAGTTCACGCTCCTCAACGCCGAGGCCACGCTCGATGATCTCGGCGAGATCATCGCCCTGCTTCGACGCTCGGGGGAAAACCTCCTCGCCGCCGGCCCAGCCGCACGGACGGAGGCACACGCATGAGCGGGACCTCACTCAGCACCTCAGGCAACGGCCGCGTTTACGACTTCGCCGGCATCGGCGTCGGGCCTTTCAACCTTGGGCTGGCAGCGCTGAGCGAACCGGTCGACGGCCTGGACGCAGTGTTCCTCGAACGCCGCGAATCCTTCGACTGGCACCCCGGCATGATGCTGGAGCCAGCCCACCTGCAGGTGCCGTTCATGGCCGATCTTGTGAGCCTGGCGGATCCGACGTCCCCGTACTCGTTTCTGAACTTCCTCAAGCAGACCGGGCGGCTCTACCGCTTCTACATCCGCGAAAACTTTTACCCGCTGCGGGCCGAGTACAACCAGTACTGCCAGTGGGTGGCCGGCCAGCTGCAGTCGGTCCGGTTTGGCGCGGACGTCATCGACGTTGCGTACGACGACGGCGTGTACACGCTTTCGGTGGACGGCCCGGCGGGGCCTGAGGTGCTTCGTGCGCGCCGGCTGGTGCTGGGCACCGGAACATCGCCCTTTGTTCCGGAGGCATGCCGCGGGATTCTGCGGGCCGGGGGACCGGTCCTCCACAACGCGGAGTACCTGGCGCGGAAAAGTGAACTCCAGCAGCGGCGGAGCATCACGATCGTCGGCAGCGGGCAGAGCGCGGCGGAGATCTACTACGAGCTGCTTCAGGACATCGACGTGTATGGGTACCAGCTCAACTGGGTCACCCGCTCGGGCAGGTTCTTCCCGCTGGAGTACACCAAGCTCACCCTGGAGATGACCTCGCCGGAGTACGTTGACTATTTCCACGGGCTTCCGCAGGACCGGCGCGACTCACTGATCAAGAGCCAGAAGAACCTCTACAAGGGCATCAACTCCGGGCTCATCGACGCGATCTACGACCTCCTGTACACCAAGAGCCTCTCCGGCATGGTGGACACCCGGCTGCTCACCCATTCCACCGTGACGGGGGCATTATGGAATGCCACCACCGGGTCCCATACCCTGGAGCTGTCCCACGGGGAGCAGGGCACGGACTACCCGCTGGAGACCGAGGCGGTGGTCCTAGCCACCGGATACTCCTACCGGGAGCCCGGGTTCCTGGCCGGCGTGCAGCAGCGCATCGCCAGGGACGGCGCCGGAAGGTTCGCCGTGCAGCGCAACTACAGCACCGGCGTCGAGCCCGGCGAGATCTTCGTGCAGAACGCCGAACTCCACACCCACGGCTTCGTCGCGCCGGACCTTGGCATGGCCGCCTACCGGAACTCGTGCATCCTGCGGGAGATCCTGGGCAGCGAGGTATATCACGTGGAGCGCAGCATCGCCTTCCAGGAGTTCGGGGCACCCGCTGCAGTGCCTGCGGCCGGGAACATGGGGGTGCCGGCATGAGTTTCACGTTCCGGTGCCTCGATCCCCAGGCCGACGCGCCACTCCTGCACAGCTGGGTCACCCGCCCCTACGCCTCGTTCTGGGGGATGCTGAACGCAACCGTCGAGGACGTCGTGGAGGAGTATTCCAAGATCCAGTCCAGCGGGCACCACCACGCGCTGCTCGGGATCGACGACGGCGTTCCGGCCTTCCTGATGGAGGAGTACCTGCCGGCGTCGTCGCCGCTCAACAGCGCCTACGCGGTCCAGCGGGGCGACATCGGCATGCACCTGCTGGTGGCTCCGCCGACGGGAACGCCCCGCAACGGGTTCACGGCTGACGTCATGGAATCTGTGCTGGACCGGCTCTTCCGCAAGCCCGGCGTGGAGCGCGTGGTGGCGGAGCCCGATGCCCGCAACACCAAGATCCACGTCCTCAACGCGCGGCTGGGCTTTGAGCCTGCCGGCGAGGTGACTCTCCCGGACAAGCAGGCCCTCCTCAGCTTCTGCACCCGCGAGTCGTTCCACGCCGCACGCGCCGCCCGTTCTTCAGCCCCGAAACGCCCGTCACCCCAGGGAGCATCACTGTGACCACCCTCGAAGTTGAATCTGCCGTAGCCTCCGGCAATGCGGCCCCCCACCTGACACCGGAACGCTGGGCCGCTGCCAACCGGCACCTGGTCCGCAAGGCGCTCGCGGAGTTTTCCCACGAGCGGCTCCTCGTCCCGGAACCAATCGTTGACACTGCCGGGAACAGCGGCCGGTACCGGGTCCGGAGCGACGACGGCACTGCTGAATACCGCTTCTCCGCCCGGAACCTGCAGCTGGACCACTGGTCCGTCGATGCGGCCTCCATTACCTGCAGCCGCGACGGGCAGGACGCCCCGCTGGACGCGCTGAACTTCATCACGGAATTCTCCAAAACGCTGGGCATCCGCCAGGAGGTGCTCCCCGTTTATCTCGAGGAGATCAGCAGCACGCTCTCCAGCCATGCGTTCAAGCAGTGGCTGGGCCAGCCGTCGTCGCACGAACTGGCCGCCGGTGTGACCCGCGGAGCGGACGTGGCCACGGACTTCCAGACGATTGAACGCAGCATGACCGAGGGGCATCCGTGCTTCGTGGCCAACAACGGCAGGCTGGGTTTCGGCATCGGCGACTACCGTGCCTTTGCCCCGGAGGCAGGTGCCCGGGTGCAGCTGGAATGGATCGCGGTGCACCGCAGCCGGGCGGTCTTCACCTCCAGTGAGGGGCTGGAGTATGCCGCCCACCTGGAAGCCGAAATGGGGGCGGACGCCCTGGCTTTCTTCGACGCCGAGCTCGATGCCCTTGGACTGGACCCGGCCCAGTACTTCCTGATGCCGGTGCATCCCTGGCAGTGGGAGAACAAGCTGACGGTCACGTTCGCGGCCGAAATCGCCCAGAGGCACATCGTCCACCTCGGGACCGGGGCCGACAGCTACCAGGCCCAGCAGTCCATCCGTACGTTCTTCAACACCACAGCGCCGGAGAAGGCGTACGTCAAGACGGCCATGTCGGTCCTCAACATGGGGTTCATGCGCGGGCTCTCGCCCCACTACATGAAGGCGACCCCGGCTATCAATGACTGGCTCCAGGACCTGATGGCCGGTGACGAGGCACTGCAGCGCCGGGGGCTCGGCATGATCTGCGAAGTGGCAGCCATCGGCTACCACAACGGCTATTACGAGGCTGCCGCCGCGAAGGGCTCGCCGTACCGCAAGATGCTTTCGGCCCTCTGGCGGGAGAGCCCGCTGCCGCTGCTCGAGGACGGCCAGCAGCTGGCCACCATGGCCTCGCTCCTGCACGTCGACGCCGCCGGAAGACCTATGGTGTCAGCCCTGATCGAGCGGTCCGGGCTGGAGCCGGTCGCCTGGTTGCGGCAGTACTTCGAGGCGTACCTCGTGCCGCTGGTGCACTGCCTGTACCGCTACGAGCTCGCGTTCATGCCCCACGGCGAGAACGTGATCCTGGTCCTCGAGAACGGCGTGCCGGTCCGCGCTGTCATGAAGGACATCGCCGAGGAGATTGTGGTGATGGGGGACGGGATCGACCTGCCCGAAGCCGTTTCCCGGATCAGGGTAGACGTTCCCGACGGCGACAAGGTCCTGACCATCTTCACCGACGTCTTCGACTGCATCTTCCGCTTCCTTGCCGCCCTCCTGGAGGAAGACGCTGTTCTCGGCGGCGAGGAGTTCTGGCAGATTGCAGCCGCAGCGGTGCGCGGCTACCAGGCGGAGCACCCCGAACTCGCGGACCAGTTCGCGCGCCACGATCTGTTCGCTCCGGACTTTGAGCTGTCCTGCCTGAACCGGCTGCAGCTGCGCAACAACCAGCAGATGCTGGACCTGGCGGATCCGTCCGGCGGCCTGCAGAAGGCGGGAAGGCTCGCAAATCCGCTGGCGGCGTTCGCCTGACGGCCGCCGGCCGCGGGGCTGTTTTCAGCATGCCGCGGGCTTAGGCTGTTGCCATGACGCCCAACACCGCCAGACCCACAGCCCTCGTCACCGGCGCCACCGCAGGACTGGGCGCGGAATTCGCCCGCCAGCTCGCCGAAAAGGGGAACAACCTCGTGCTCGTGGCGCGCGACACGGCACGGCTGCAGGCCACGGCGGACGAGCTGCGGCGGCGGTACGGAACCACGGCTGAGGTGCTGACCGCGGACCTGACCGACGACGGCGGCGTGGCCGCCGTCGTCGGACGTCTTTCCGACCCCTCACGGCCGGTGGACGTGCTGGTGAACAACGCCGGCATCGGGTTGCTGCGCAACTTCGACGAGAACCCGATCGAGGATGAGAAGAAGCACCTGAAGCTGCACGTGCAGACGGCTATGGAGCTCAGCCACGCCGCCCTCGAGGGCATGCTGGCCCGCGGCTCCGGCCGGATCATCAACGTGGCCAGCGTGGCGGCATTCCTTCCCCGCGGCTCCTACTCGGCGGCGAAGGCCTGGCTGCTCAGCTTCAGCCGCTGGGCCAACCTCGCCTACTCGCCCCGCGGCGTGAAGGTGACCGCCGTCTGCCCCGGATTTGTCCATACCGAGTTCCACGACCGGATGGGAATGGACAAGTCCGTGGCCCCCGGCTGGACATGGCTGCGGCCGGGCCGGGTGGTCCGGGAAGCACTGGCGGACAATGAGCGAGGGAAGGCTGTTTCCATTCCCACCAAGCGCTACAAGGTGCTGGCAGCCGTGGTCCGCGTGGTGCCGGACAGGTTTACGGCCGGGCCGCCGCGCCGCCCGCAGGAACCGGGCGTGGGTTCCGGCGCGAGCGGATAAGCACCACCACAAGGATTCCGGTGCCGGCCCCCACCACCGTTTCGATTGCGCGTTCGACGATCAGCACCTGCGGATCGGCCGGCGATGCCAGCTGGGTCATCAGCAGGATCACCGGAGTGAACCAGACCATCGCCAGACCGTAGTGCCGGGTCATGAACAGCTCCGTGCCGAACTGGAAGGTGATCACCAGCAGCGCCAGGACGGCGGCCTCCGCTCCCGGGAAAAAGTGCAGCGGAGCCCATGGCCCCGGAAGAAGTACGACGGCGACAATCACGAGTCCGAGGAACGTCCCCATGATCCTGTGGATGCCACGGTGGACACTGCTGGGCAGATCCGCGCCGGCGAGCGGGACCGCCGCGGCGGCCATCGCCCAGTGCGGGTGGCCGCTTCCGGTCAGGACGCCGATGGTGCCGGCGGTGCCGACAGCCAGCACGTAGCGGGAAGCATGGACGGCCGCCCGCCGGCGCATGGCTCCCCGCAGCCGGGTGGAGGGCCGGGCCGCGCCAGGCTTCCAGGCCCGGCCGCGGACCCAGCCGCCGAACCCCACGAGCAGCGAGAACGCTGCGGACCCGGCGGCGATGAGCAGCGCCACATACCAGGGAACAGCCGCGGGAACGGAGGCGCAGGCGCCAAGGGCGAGGATCCCGAAGAAGGGTCCGTTGGGCCGGAGACGCACCTTGTCCGAATAGACGGACCCCACGCCGGCCAGAAGCGCTTCGATGCCAACGAGCCACCACGAGTGCAGGCCGTTGACCGACAGGACCACGCCAACAGTCACGCCGGAAAGCAGGACGAGTGCCGCCTGGAGCTGGTGTTTGAGCCGGAGCTGGTGCGGCTCCGAGCGGCCGTACATGCCGGTGAGGGCACCGAAAACCGCGTAGATGGTGAGCTCCGGCCGGCCGAGGAGAAGCAGGACAAGGGAGGGAACGGCCACGCTGATGGCAACGCGCCACGCTGAAAGGTGGTCGTTGTTGGCGGGGCCCAGGCTGTGCAGCTGCCGCAGGTGCTGCAGTACAGACTGCACCGGCACGACCCCTTTCATCCTACGAAGGTAGCACCGCCGCAAAGATCCCACCGCGGGCTGCGTCACATAGTGAGACAGGCAACAGGGCTCGGTTCGCATTCAGCGCGGGCAGGAGTGCACGGGCCTTCAGCCGCGTCAGACTTCAGCAGCCTTGAGCGTGCGGCGGCAGCGTCAGGTGCGGGCAGGCACCTTATTCAGTTCGTCGTCGAGTTCCTTGTCCGGGTCACTGTCCTTGTCCGGGGCACTGCTGAGTTCGTCGATGGCCTCGAACGGCAGTTCGTCGAGGTCGATCAGCGGGTTCTCGTCCTGGGTGGCCACCAGTTCACGGGCCTCCGCCGCGGTGTCCACGCTGGGCATGGAGCCGGGCAGCGGGCGCTGGGCGGATTCCTTGAGCAAGTAGATGGCCACGGCACCAACAGCCGAGGTGGCCATCAGGTAGTAGGCAGGCATCATGTCGTTGCCGGTTGCGTTGATCAGCGCATCGACGATGAACGGCGTGGTGCCGCCGAAGATTGCCACGGAAAAGTTGTAGGCAATGCCCATGGCGCCGTAGCGGCTGGCCGTGGGGAACTGCGCCGGCAGCGCCGAGGCGAGGTTCGCAACATAGAAGGTCACGGGGAACGCGATCAGCGAGAGACCGGCCAGCGTGGACCAGATGCTGCCGATGCCGATGAGCAGAAAGGCCGGGGCGGCCAGGACCACGGTGCTCACGGCGCCGATCCAGAGCACCGGGCGGCGGCCGATGCGGTCGGAGAGCTTGCCGGTCAGCGGAATGCAAAGGCTCATGACCACGAGCACCGGGATGGTGAGCAGCGTGCCGTGGACGGGGTCGTAACCCTTGGACTCGGTGAGGTAGGTCGGCATGTAGGACGTCAGCGCGTAGCCGGCGGTGTTCGCTGCTGCCACGAGGATCATGGCGACGATGATCGAGCGCCAGTAAGCCTTGACGATGCCCACGGGGCCCTTGGCTGCAGCGTCATCGGCGGCGGTAGCATCCTTGGCGAGTTCCTCCTGGGCGTCCAGGGTGGCTTGGAACTGCGGGGACTCCTCAATCTTGCTCCGGAAGTACACGGCGATCAGGCCGAGGGGACCGGCGATCAGGAACGGCAGCCGCCAGCCCCAGTCCTCCATAACGGCCTGGCCCAGCGTCAGCTGCAGCACCGACACCAGCGCGGCGCCCAGGGCGAAGCCGAGGTAGCTTCCCATGTCCAGGAAGCTGGCGAAGAAGCCGCGGCGCTTGTCGGGCGAGTACTCGCTCACGAAGGTGGTGGCACCGGCGTATTCACCGCCGGTGGAGAAGCCCTGCACGAGCTTGAGCACCACCAGGAGGGCCGCTGCCCACATGCCGATCTGCGCATAGCCGGGCAGCAGGCCGACGGCGAAGGTGCTCGCGGCCATCAGCATCAGCGTGGCGGCGAGGACCTTCTGGCGGCCGATCTTGTCGCCAAGCCAGCCGAACACGACGCCGCCGAGCGGGCGGGCGATGAAGGTGGCAGCGAACGTGCCCAGGAGGAACAGCGTCTGCACGCTCTTGTCCGCTTCCGGCAGGAACACGGGACCCATGGTGGTGATGAGGTAGCCGAACACGCCGACGTCGTACCACTCCATGGTGTTGCCCACGATGGTGCCGCCGAGGGCTTTCTTGAGCATGGGCTGGTCGACGACGTTGACGTCGGATACCTTGAGCCGGCGCCGCGCGAGCAGCTTTGGTTTCTTCGCCCCGTGGGGTGCGGCCTGGTCGTTTCCGCTGGCGTTCCTGGCGCCTGCTGAAGAGTCGGTCTTGCTTCGGTCTGTGGGCATTTGGGCAACTCCTGTGGAGGTCATTTGCTTGCGACTTATAGCTGCCCCGCTCCGGGCAGGCCTTCAATTTTACGGGATTTCCAAGGGTTTCGAGAGTTGGGTGCCGTATGATCGCCCGTTTTAAGGGGCCTAACCGGGCTGAAATCAGATTTGTTTTGGCCGATCTGGCCCCGCCATCCTGCGGGTTTTGGGCCGCGTAGGCGATCGTTATCAAACCTTTTTCTGGAACAGGGCTGTTCGGGCCCGATTTTGCCCCGGTTCCGGCTCTGCCGGCGAGCCGAAGCCCGCGAGCCGAAGGCGGCCCGGCCGGCCCCGCTGGACCAACCACAGACGGGTGCTGATTGAACCGTTCAACCGCCGTGCTCGTCTCATTGGGTAGTTCAGTACTACTTCCAGACCGGCCAGAACTTCAGACAGAGGTGTTCGCCATGGACTACGAGATCAACGGTCTGCCGATGCACGTGTTGCTTGTCCACGCCACAGTGGTCTTCGTTCCGCTGGCCGCCCTTTGCACGCTGCTGAGCCTTCTCTGGCCCGCTGCCCGACGGCGGTTGGGGATCGTCACGCCGCTGATCGCACTGTTGGCGCTTGTCCTGGTGCCGCTCACCGCGGCCGCCGGGCAGTGGCTGCTGGACCGCGTTGACGCCACCCCGCGGATTCTCGCCCACACGCAGATCGCAGGCACGCTTCTGCCCTGGACGGTGGGCGTCTTTCTCGTGGCCCTGGCCCAATGGCTGTGGTTCCGTTACGGCGCCACAGAGGCAGGGGGAATGCGGCGGCGGATGGGCACTGTTGGGTCCCGCATCGCGGGAATCGTCGCCGTCGTACTCGCCCTGGTGATCTGCGGAGGCGCCGTCGCCACCGTGGCTGCGGTCGGCGAAGCAGGGTCCAGGGCCGTATGGGAAGGATCCTTCCGGACCGGTACCGACGATTAGAAAGTCTCTTCCCGGACGGCGTGATTCTGCTTAAGGTGGACCCATGGGAACACTGATTTTCGCGTAACTTCGCCTGTTCAGGTTCTGCCCCGTGATTCCAACGCACCCGGAAAATCACGGCCCTGAATGGCTCAACACTTCATTTCATCGCGGAAAGGAAGAACAAATGGCCGACTCCTACAACGGAAGCAGCATCAAACCGGATGTCGCTGCGCATCTGGCGGAATCCATGGATATGCCGCCGCTGCCCACTCCCGAGACCCTGGCCGTGACGGCGGCAATGGGCGGGTCAAAGCAGTGGCCGGATGGCAACGGCAAACGGCGCCACCCCAAGGAACACGGCGCAAGCCCCGGCCGCCTTGGACAGGGCGCTGCCGTGACGGCGATCCACCGGACCGGCCGCCCGCAGATGCCGCACTCGTCATGACCAGCCGAAATACCTGACCGGCTGAAAATACGGGAACAGCCTGGTGATGCCCGATCCGGGGGTCGCCAGGCTGTTCCTATGATTCCATCACAACGTCCGCGGGCTCCTTGTCCAGCCGCCAGCCGCGCCACACCGGATGCCGGAGTTTGCCGCTTCCGGTCCACTCACCGAAGGTCACTTCCCCCACCAGGTCAGGGTTCACCCAGCGCGCGTCCGCGGCGTCCGCCGACGGAACGTCATCGAACGGAGACGTCTTCCTCGCCAGCCCCTCCACCTTTTTCCGCAGCTCCTCCAGCTCACGCATGCTGAACCCGCTTCCCACGCGGCCTACGTACCGAAGTGTTTTGCCCTCCGGAATGCCCACCAGCAGCGAGCCCACAGTGTTGGACCTGTCGCCCCTGCCCGGACGCCAACCGCCCACGACCACTTCCTGGGTCCGCTCGATCTTGAGCTTGATCCACGTGTGCGTCCGCTGCCCGCTGACGTAGCGGCTGTCCGCCCGCTTGGCCATCACGCCTTCCAGGCCCAGCTCGCGGGCGCTTTCCAGGATGTGCTCCACGCGGTCGTCCAGGGTCTCCGACAGTTCCACGGGGCAGTTGGCGGGCTCGAAGAAGGCAGCGAGGCGTTCCCGCCGCTTGCGCAGGGAAAGTTTGCGCACGTCGCCGCCGTCGGCCAGCAGGTCAAAGAGCATCATCCGTACGGGGATGGTGGAACGGGCCCGTTTCACGTCGCCCGGCCTGGTCAGCTTCATCCTTCCCTGCAGCAGCCCGAAGTCGGGCCGGCCGGAAGGCCCGACGGCGATAATCTCGCCGTCCGCGATGAAGTCCTGCGGCGGCCAGCAATTCCTGTCCGTAAATTCGGGATAGCTGGCGGACATGTCGTTGCCGTTGCGGCTCAGGAGCCTGATCCGCTCGCCGTCCGCCACCACCAGCGCACGGATTCCGTCCCATTTGAGTTCGAAGAGCCACTCGCTGCCGTGCAGGTCCGCCGGGGTGCCCGCAGAGGCGAGCATCGGGGCCGGGTTCTCCTGGAGCGTGTCCTTGCGGGGCGCTGCAGGCTTGGAAGCCGCCGTGCGTGCCGGGCTCGCGGGTTCTTTGCCGCCGGGCGGCTTTTTCCCTGCTCCAGGGACCCTGTCCATCAAGTGGATGAGCCACTGTGACTCCTCGCCTTGGCCCTTCCCGGTGTGGATCAGGGCAAACCTCCGGGTGCCGCCCAGCCCGCCGCCCTCACGGCCCGTGAGCGTGGCGATGACTTCCTTGCCGTTGACCCATTTTTCGAGCTCATAGACGCCTTTGTCCCAGATGCTCACGCTGCCCGCCCCGTACTCGCCCTTGGGGATGTCGCCCTCAAAATCGGCGTAATCCATGGGGTGATCCTCGGTCTGTACCGCCAGATGGTTCTTGTCCCCGGACGCCGGCACGCCCTTCGGCAGCGCCCAGGAGACCAGCACACCCTCGTGCTCCAGCCGGAAGTCGTAGTGGAGACGGCTGGCGTGGTGTTCCTGAATGACGAAGATCTCCTTGCCCGCTTGCGCCGGTGCGCCGTTGGCCTTTGCCGCGTGGTGCTCCTCCGCCGTGAACGGTTCCGGCGTCTTGCCTTGGTCGCGCAGGGACCGGTACCTGTGCAGCCGGGGATCCGCGTGCCCGCCGCCGCGCGGTCCGGCTGCTTGCGGAAGTGCGGGGGCTGCGTGGCTGGCGCCGGGATGGCCGGTGGCCGCGCTGATCTGGGCGAAGGGGTCCTTGCCGGCCGCTACCCGGCGCATGACCTCCTCGTAGTCCAGGTGCTTGAGCGACGGCGAACTCAATTCCCGCCAGGTCCGCGGGGCCGCCACAGTGGGGTGCAGGCGGCCGCGGAGTGAGTAGGGAACGATGGTGGTTTTCGCGGCGTTGTTCTGGCTCCAGTCGACCAGCACCTTTCCCGTCCTGAGGGTCTTCTTCATGTCACTGACGGCCAGGTCCGGGTGGTCGGCCTCCAGCGCGCGGGCCAGTTCGCGGGCGAAAGCTGAGACCTCATCCGAGGTCTGCGTCCCGGTCAGCACCGCGTACAGGTGGATCCCCTTGCTGCCGCTGGTGACCGGAACGGGATCGAGGCCCACGTCCTGCAGGATGGTCCGCGCCAGCTTGGCCACTTCCACGCATTCAGGCAGTCCTGCGCCCTCCCCGGGATCGAGGTCCAGGACGAGCCTGTCGGGAGGCAGGGCGGTGCCGTGTGAGTCCACCGTCCACTGCGGCACGTGGATCTCCAGCGAGGCGATTTGTGCCAGCCAGGTGAGGGTGGCCGGGTCATTGACCAGCGGATAGTAGATGGTGTTGTTCTTGTGCGTGATGGCGGTGCGGGGCACCCAGCCCGGGGCCGAGTCGTCCAGGTTCTTCTGGAAAAACATCTCGCCGGGCTGGTCTTCGGTTCCGACACCGTGCACCCACCTCTTGCGGGTTGCCGGACGGTTCCTGGCGGCGGGGACCAGCACCGGGGCCACAGCGGCGTAGTAGGCGATGACGTCCGCCTTGGTGGTGCCGGTGGCGGGATACATCACCTTGTCGAGGTTGGTCAGGGTCAGTTCGCGGCCACCAGCCCGCACACGTGCCTTACCGCCGGCCATGGGGCTTCACCTCCGGCGTTGTGTGCTGTTGACTTGTCCCATGAGAGCCATCTGGAAAGGCGCCATCGCGTTCGGTCTGGTCAACGTCCCGGTGAAGGTCTACAGCGCCACCGAGGACCACGACATCAGCCTCCATCAGGTGCACAACGCCGACGGCGGCCGGATCCGCTACCAGCGCCGCTGTGAGGTCTGCAGCGAGATCGTTGACTACTCCGACATTGAGAAGGCCTACGAGGACGACGGCCGGACGGTGATCCTCACCAAGGAGGAGCTCAAGTCCATTCCCGCGGAGAACAGCCACGAAATCGAAGTGGTGCAGTTCGTCCCGTCCGAACAGCTCGACCCCATCATGTTCGAGAAGAGCTATTACCTGGAACCGGATTCCAAGTCCCCGAAGGCCTACATGCTGCTTCGCAGGGCCCTGGAGGATACCGAACGTGTGGCGGTGGTGCAGTTCGCGCTGCGGGACAAGACCCGGCTGGGGGCCCTGCGGATCCGCGACGACGTCCTGATGCTGCAGGCACTGCTGTGGGCGGACGAAGTCCGGGAAGCATCGTTTCCTGCCCTGGATACGTCCATTCGCATCTCCGCGCAGGAACGGGAGATGTCCGCCGCTCTGGTGGAGTCCATGGCCTCCGACTTCGAGCCCGAGCAGTTCACTGACGACTACCAGGCGCAACTCCGGCAGCTCATAGAGGCGAAGCTGGAAAAGGGCGACGCGCTGGACACGGAAGAGACGTTCGGTGCCGAGGCCGAGGGTGGCAACGGTGAAGTGATCGACCTGATGGAGGCCCTGAAGCGCAGCCTCGACAAGAAGCGCGGGGGAGGGGCGGCCGCAAAGGAACCGTCCGAAGACGAGTCGGATGAGGAGGAGCCGTCCGGGCCTGCCAAACGCGGTAGCGGAAGCCCTGGCGGTAGCCGCAGCACCGGCGGCCGGGCCCCCAGCAGCAGGACCAGGAGCGCAAAAAAGGCCACCGAGGATTCCGACGGCGAGACTGCCAAGAGCGGCGCTGCCGGGACCCGCAGCAAGACCGCCGCTTCGAAGACCGGCACTGCTGCTAAGGCCGGCACTGCATCGAAGACCAGCGCAGCTTCCAAGAGCGGGACTGCTTCCAAAACAAGCACTGCGGCGAAGACCGGTACCGCCGCCAAGTCCACCACGAAGGCCGCGTCCACGGCGAAGACCGCGCGGAAGGGCGCCTGAGTGAGCGGGCGCCCTGCCGCGCGGCTGCACCGGCATCCGCTTAGGAATTCCTGAGCGCGGAGATGAGCTCGCTCTTTTTCTTGCCTGAATACCCCTTGAGGCCGATTTCCTTGGCTCTGGCCCTGAGCTTATCCACGGTCCAGTCCTCATAGTCGCCGGACTTTCCGCCCTTGCGGCCCACCTCGGACCGTCCCTTCTGGGCTGCCGAGTTGGAGACGCGGGCCGCCTTCTGCTTCGAGGCCCCCTCGTCGCGCAACTCCTCGTAGAGCTTGGGATCCTTCAGGCTGGGGTTCTTCTTTTCTGGCATTGCTACCTCCGTGATGGAACAGCCGGTGTATCGGGTCACTCGGCTCCCGTAGTGTCCACTTCGCCCCGGTCCACCGCGGCGCGCCAGGCTCCGGTCTCGATGCCCCGGGTTTCGATGAACTCCTTAAACCGGACCAGGTCGGAGGACACCTGCTGCTCATCAACGTGTGCTGCGGCTCCGGCCCGCTCCAGCAGGCTCTCCGGCTCCCATTCGAGTTCCACGTTCACGCGGCAGAGGTCCTCGCCCAGGTCCTCGAACGTGACCCTGCCGGCGTTGCGGGGCTTGTCCTTGCTGACCCAGGCGATGCACCGGTCCGGCGTCTGCTCCAGGATCTGGGCATCGTATTCGCGCTTGACGCCCGCCACGCTGGTGCGGAAATGGAGGGAGGTTTCGTCGATCTGCTCGACGGATTCGACCCCCTTCATGAACCGGGGGAACGATTCGAACTGCGTCCACTGGTTGTAGGCGGTGCTGACGGGTACCTCGACGTCCACGCTTTCCTGCAAGGTTTCCACTTTGTCATCCTCCTTCAGTCCGGCAGTTCCGCCGGTCATTCGAATGGCTGGCCACAATTCCAAGCTAGTGGGGTGGAGAATCAAAAACAAGAAACTACTAAGTTTGCTTACTTCTGCGGAATGAGCCCCTGATCAGGGACGATGCCGGTCATTGGCCGCTCTCCGCTGGCAAAATCCGTCCGGAAACGGAAACAGCCGGCCTCCACAGCAGCCCCTGGGGGAGCTGACGCGGAAACCGGCCGTAAAAGCGCTCGGTGCCTATTCGGCGTCGTGATCCGTTTCCAGGATCTGGACCAGCCGCTCAAGCGCGGCGTCCGCGCCGTCGCCCTCGGCCCGCAGCACCACAACGTCACCGTGGGATGCGCCAAGGCTCATGAGGGAAAGGATGCTGGCGGCGTCCATGGCCTCGTCGGCCGGCTCCCCTTCGCGGGCAATGGTGATGTCGAGGTCAAACTCGCCCGCGGCTTCGGCAAAGATGGCGGCGGGGCGGGCGTGCAGGCCTACGCGGCTGGCGACGGTTGCGGTACGTTCGGACATTTCTGCTCCTTGCAATTGCAGTGTGGGTTTGGTGCTGAAGGACAGCGGGATCAGACTGTTACAGGGACGGTCTCCACCGTATCAACGGCCTTGCGGGCAGCCCAGCGTTTGAGGGCCACCACGATGATCGCAGCCACCACGGTTCCGGCCAGGATGGACACGATGAACATCACCACGTTGCCGATGGCGAAGAACACGAAGATACCGCCGTGGGGTGCCTGTGACGTGACGCCGAAGGCCATGGTGAGCGCGCCGGTGACAGCGCCGCCGATCATGCTGGCGGGGATGACGCGAAGCGGATCGGCTGCGGCGAACGGAATGGCGCCCTCGGAGATGAACGAGGCACCCAGCAGCCAGGCCGCCTTGCCGTTTTCACGCTCGGCCAGGCTGAAGAGCTTCTTGTCCAGGACGGTGGCCAGGGCCATCGCCAGCGGCGGCACCATGCCGGCGGCCATCACAGTGGCCATGATCTGCCAGGGTGCCTGGTTGGTGGCGCTGCCGGCGCCCAGGCCGGCGACGGCGAAGGCGTACGCAACCTTGTTGACCGGGCCGCCGAGGTCGAAACACATCATGAGGCCGAGGATGATGCCCAGGACGATGGCCGAAGCGCCGGACATACCGGACAGCCAGTTGTTAAGCCCGACGGTGATGGCTGCAATCGGTCCGCCGAGGAACAGGAACATCGCGCCGGAGGCGATGATGGAGGCCAGCAGCGGAATGATGACAACGGGCATCAGGCCACGGAGCCAGCGCGGCACCGACCAGGTTCCGATTAGATGGGCGATGTAGCCGGCGAGCAGGCCGCCGACGATGCCGCCGAGGAAGCCGGCGCCCATGAAGCCGGAGACGGCACCGGCAACGAAGCCCGGTGCAATGCCCGGACGGTCGGCGATTGCGTAGGCAATGTAGCCGGCGAGGGCGGGAACCAGGAAGCCCATGGACAGGGCACCGATCTTGAAGAAGACGGTTCCGAGGTAGAGGGCGAGGTTGCCGTTGGGCAGGTTGACCAGGGAGTTGTTGGCCAGGATGTCGTTGGCCTTGGTACCCAGAGCGATGTCGAATCCGGCGAGCAGGAAGCCCAGCGCGATCAGCAGGCCGCCACCGGCCACGAACGGGATCATGTAGCTCACGCCGGTGAGGAGGGCCTTCTTCAGCTTCTGGCCGATGTGCTCGCCCTTTTCGGTGGCTTCGCGCTCAGCCTGCTCCTCGGCACCGAAGTGCGGAACGCGGTGGGCGTGCGGGTTGTCCGCCGCGTCCAGGGCTTCCTGGACCATCTTGGCGGGCTCGTCGATGCCGCGCTTGACCGGTGCGTTGATGACCGGCTTGCCGGCGAAGCGCTCCTTGCCGCGCACATCCACGTCGACGGCGAAAATCACGGCGTCGGCAGCGGCGATGACTGACGGGTCCAGCGGCTTGGCTCCGGAGGAGCCCTGGGTTTCAACCTGCAGGTCCACGCCAACTTCCTTGGCTGCGGCCACAAGAGAGTCCGCCGCCATGTAGGTGTGCGCGATGCCGGTGGGGCAGGCCGTGACGGCAACGAGCCGCCGCGGACCACCGGAAGCAGCGCCACCGGAAGCAGCGCCGACGGAAGCAGCGCCGGCAGTGGCGGCAGCCATGGCCGGGGCCACAGCAGTTTCCGGCGCGGCAGCCGGCTTGTCCGCGAGGGCGTTGTCCACGAGCTCCACGATCTCTTCCCGGGAGGTGGCAGCGCGGAGCGCACCCGTGAAGTCCTTTTTGATGAGCGAGCGGGCGAGCTTGGACAGCAGCTTCAGGTGCTCCTGGTCGGCGCCGGCCGGGGCAGCGATGAAGAAAATGAGGTCGGCCGGGCCGTCCTTGGCGCCGAAATCGACGGGCTGGGACAGGCGTGCCATGGCGAGGGTCGGTTCGGTCACGGCGGCCGAACGGCAGTGCGGAATGGCGATGCCGCCGGGAACGCCGGTGGCGGTCTTCTGCTCGCGGGCGAAGGCATCGGTGAAGAGGCCTTCAACTTCGCTGGCGCGTCCGTTGGCGGCAACACGGCCGGCCAGATGCCGGATCACGTCCTCGGGCGAATTGCCCAGGTTCTGGTCGAGCTCGACCAGGTCCGCGGTGATGAGCTGAGTCACTGTCAATCCTTCCGGAGGGCCGTGATGGTTACGGCGTCGGGGGTTGTTTGGTGGACTGCCGGGACGGTGGAGCCCGGCAGGGAAGCGGCGGCAGCGCCATGCGCCACAGCCTGGCGGAGGCAGTCAGCCGGGGCGGCGCCCTGGCTGGCGGCCAGCAGATAGCCGGCCAGCGACGAATCACCGGCGCCGACCGTACTGACTGCGGTGACCGGCGGATGCGTGGCCAGCCACGCGCCGTCGGCCGTCACGAGGACAGCGCCCTTTGAACCGAGCGTTGCCAACACGGCCCCCACACCGGAACGCACGACGGCGGCAGCTGCCGCGGCGGCAGCATACGGGTCCGCTTCGAGTTCCTCAGCCGTGCTCACCGAGGAAAAACCTGCTGCTGCGGCCAGTTCCGCCAGCTCCTCGGCATTGGGTTTGAGCAGGTCCGGTTTTCCGGACGCCGCTTCTGTTGCGTCGTCTGCGACGGCCGCTGCCAGCGGCGCGCCGGAGGAGTCGACGGCAATCATCGGTACGCCGGCCCCGGCGTCGGCATTGCGCAGCCGGCGGGTGACCGTGGCGTAGAAATCCGCCGGGACGCCAGGCGGGAGCGAGCCCGCCAGGACCACCCAGCTGGCTCCGCGCGACCGTTCCAGCAGCAGGCTGATCAGCGCCTCCTGGGCATCCTCCGCGAGGACCGGGCCGGGTTCGTTGATCTTGGTGGTCACACCGCCCGGCTCCGTCAACGCCACGTTGGTGCGGAGCGGTTCATGGATGTCCAGCGATGCGAAGGGCACGCCCTCTTCCCGCAGGCCGGCAAGCACAGGATCGGATTCCGCGCCGGGCAGCACCGCAAGCGTTTCGAGGCCGGAGGTCACGAGGGCCCGGGAAACATTCACGCCCTTGCCGCCGGATTCCTGGCGGACGGAGACTGCGCGCTGCACCTCGCCCCGCTCGAGGGGGCCGGGCAGGGCAACCGTCCGGTCCAGGCTCGGGTTGGCTGTGAGGGTGACAATCATGCGACTACCACCTCCACGCCGGCCTCGGCGAGGGCCGCAGCTAGTTCGGAGCCGGGTGTGCGGTCAGTGATCACGGTATCCAGATCTTTCAACGAGGCGAACTGGACGAGCGTTTCCGCTTCCAGCTTGGACGAATCGGCCAGCACCACAATGCGGCGCGCCGAATGGACGAAGGCAGCCTTAACGGCGGCTTCTTCAGAGTCTGGTGTGCTGAGGCCGAAGCTTGCGTGGATGCCGTTGGTCCCCACAAAGGCGATGTCCGGACGCAGCCTGCCGGCGGCTTCCACCGTGTCCTGGCCCACTGCTGCCTGCGTGAGCCCGCGGACCCGGCCGCCCAGAATCTGCAGGGCGATGCCGGGGGTGCTGGCGAGCTTCGCGGCGATGGGGACGGCGTGGGTGATGACGAGGAGTTCCTGGGCCGGATCGGCCGGTTTGGCCGGAGCTGCGGCGCCGCGGGCCAGGAGGTCGGCGAGGACTTCGGTGGTTGAACCGGCGTCGAGGAGGATGCTGCTCGAGGGCCCCTTCGGGAGGAATCCGAGGGCGGCCTCGGCGATGCGGAGCTTCTGTGCCTGCCGCTGGATGGTCCGCTCGAGGATGCTCTCCTCGGTGGTGCTGAAGCGGTCAGCGGAGACCGCCCCGCCGTGCACACGGCGCACCGTTCCGGCCGATTCCAGGGCGGCCAGGTCCCGGCGGACGGTTTCGGTGGTGATGCGGAACCGCTCGGCGAGGTCGGTCACGCTGGCGCGGCCGCTGGCTGCAACGAGCCCGGCGATCTGCTGCTGACGCTCCTCGGCAAACACATACCCTCCATTGCGTAGTTACTGCTGCAGTGCGTCGGCACTGCCTCCACGGATCCCTTCACCGATCAGTGACCGTTATCACAAATCTGCAAGTACTTGACTTTATCTTCGTTCTTGTTGGTTTGTCAACGAAAAAGCCACAGAAAACCAAAAGCCGGCCCAGACCCGAAGGTCCGGCCCGGCCATGCCGTGTGGGGCCACTGCTGCCCGCCCTTTTTTGTGCGTGGCAAATTCGTGAGGTTCTACAGGCCGTTGTCGCGGCTTTCGTTGCGGGTGATCCGCTCGCCCGTGTTGGGATCCACGACGGAACGCGTCTCACTGACGCGCCGGCTCCTGCCGGGGGCGGCGATGACCAGCGAGGCGACGAGGCCGATGACGCCGACGGCCATCAGGATGTAGCCAATCAGCGTCAGGTCCACGTTGGGGATGAGGCCTGGCGTTACGGCCCAGGCGAGGATGGCGCCCAGGGCGATGAGGAAAATGGCGGAACCGATTCTCATGACTTGCTCCTTGCGTTCGCGGACTCCTGCGGCTTGGATGCGTGCGGTCGCCCTGCGTCAATTGCTAAGCATGCTGTCAAGCGTCAGGCTACATCCCGTCAACTCGCGTTTCAATCAAATCCGCAGGTCAGTGGCAGGCGGGCTTTCCAGGGACTCGCTAGGCTGATCGGATGGAGACGGTTGTGTGGTCCAGGCCGGAGGAGGAGCGCGCCGGCACCCCGCTGTTGGTGATGATGCACGGCTATGGCACGGACGAATCCCGGATGGTGAACCTTTTCGATTATCTCCCCAGGGAATTCACCTGCGCGGCACTCCGGGCGCCCATGCCAATTGCGAACGGCTATGGCTGGTTCCTGCTGGATTATTTCCTGACCAACGATTTTGCCGACGTCATCACGGCCGCCAATTCCGTGTTTTCCTGGATCGACTCGGCCAGGACGCTCCACAGCAGCGTGAGCCTCCTGGGCTATTCGCAGGGGATGGCCATGGCGAGCACGCTCCTGCGCTTGCGGCCGCACGACTTTCCGGCGGTAGTGGGGCTTTCCGGCTTCGTTTTGAATAATGACCTGCTGGCGCTCAGTGAGTCATTTGACGAGCGGCCCCCGTTCTTCTGGGGGAGGGACAAAGCCGACCTCGTCATCAACGGGGACGCTACCGCCTACACGGAGGAGTGGCTGAACGCGCACACCCGGCTCACGGCGCGGACTTATCCGGGAATGGGCCACGCCATGTCCAAGGCGGAGATGGTGGACGTCAGCGCGTTCCTTCGTCACTACGTCCTGAGCTAAAAATCGGGTTCCGGCCGGAGAGGCGGATGCCGAAATCGGGGCGCCGAAATAAAAACAGTTGCAGGGTAAATCTGCAAGCGCTTACACTCTTCTTCGGCCGGGACCCGGCCGGCAGGCGTCCACTCGGGGGTGGGCGGCTGGCAGTGCACGACTCAACAGTGTCGAAAGGGCAGGACCGCGCCATGCATCCTTGCGCCACCCCTCCCGCGGGGATGTTCAGCTGGCTTGCCCTGAACTGCCGGCACGTTCATCATGGACGTAGGCAAAGAACTGTGCGCCCGCGCCTCGACGCGTTCTGCCTGGCCCGCAACGCCGCGGTGCAAGTGGCGGAACCGCGAGAATTCACGCACCGGACATAACCCGGCCACTACGTAAGAGAAGCCGGCCGCGCAACAACTGGTACGCCGTCGCAGGCGGCCAGGGGCAACGCCGCCCGGCCCGCGAAAAATGCCGGCCTGTCCTGCAAGCTGCAGACTCACCCTCACCGAACCCCTCCGGGTCCGAGGTGCGTTGAGCCAAGGTTTCTGAGCGGCAGGTTCTGCAGGCCCGCACCCTTATGGTCACCGCCGACCACGTTCCTGTTAACTCCCAACACATTGCTGTCCGAACCCCGAAAGGACACGGAACAAAGCATGACCGAAACCCTGAATACCAGCGCCGGCAGCCGGCCCAGCTGGACCGGCGCCGCCGCCATCCTCTTTGACCTCGACGGCGTGCTTACGCCCACAGCCGTGGTTCATGAGCGCGCCTGGCAGGAGCTGTTTGACGGCTACCTCGAAACCGTCCCGGAAAAGGACGGCTACCGGGAGAGTGACTACTTCGACCACATCGACGGCAAGCCGAGGTTCGACGGCGTGCGGGACTTCCTGACGTCCCGCGGCATCACCCTTCCCGAGGGTCCCGCGGACGACGACCCGAATAACATCACTGTCCAGGGCCTGGGTAACCGGAAGAACCGGATTTTCAACGACATTGTCAGCTCCGGGGTGGAGCCCTATGCGGGATCGGTGCGTTTTCTGGAAGCCGTGCTGGACCGCGGACTTAAGGTCGCCGTCGTCTCCTCCTCACGGAACGCCCCTTCGGTGCTGCGTGCGGCAGGGCTGGCGGACCGTTTCGAGGTGGTCGTCGACGGCATCGTCGCAGCGGAGGAAGGACTGCCCGGCAAGCCCGACCCGGCAACCTATGAGTACGCCGCGCGACTCCTGGACCTGCCCAGCGAGCAGTGCATCGTCGTCGAGGACGCCGTATCCGGCGTTCAGGCGGGCAGCGCCGGCAGTTTCCATTCCGTCATCGGCGTGGACCGCGGGGCAGGCCGGCAGACGCTGCTCGACGCCGGCGCCACCCTTGTTGTCAGCGACCTCGGGGAACTCCTCTAGTTCCGGCACTGCAACCGCAAGCGGGTCCCGCCAGACCCGGCAGAATTTCCAGCATCACATCCGACCCGTCTAAGGAACGCCACTCATGGCACTCATCACCGCCAACCGCGTCCGCTTCCCCAATGACCCCTGGAAGCTCGTGGAGACGAGCCACGAACCCGGCGACGCCGGAACGCTTGAGACGCTCTTTGCCCTTGGCAACGGACACCTCGGTGTCCGCGGCGCCCACTGGGCGTCAGCCGATGCCGAGCTGCCCGGCAGCTTCATCAACGGCTTCCACGAGATATGGGACATCAAGCACGCCGAGAACGCCTATGGCTTCGCGCGCACAGGCCAGCGCATCCTCTACATTCCGGATGCCAACAACTTCACGGTCATCATCGACGGCGAATTGCTCAGCCTCGCCGAATCGACTGTGCTGGACTACCGGCGCTCCGTGGATTTCGCCACCGGCATCTACGAGTGCAGCATCGTCTGGCAGTGCCGTTCCGGCGCCACAGTGACCACGGTGGAGCGCCGGGCGGTGGGCTTCGATGCGCGCGGCAGCGTTGGCATCTCGCTGGAGGTTTCGGCCGACCGTGAAGTTTCCGCGGACGTCACCTCGTCCGTCATCAACCGGCAGGACCAGCCGGTGGAGGACCATTCCACCCACGACCCGCGCCGGGCAGGCCGGCACGCGGGCCGGGTCCTGCTGCCCCTCAGGATGGAGGGCGGCGACGGTTCGCTGCGCCTCTCGTGGGAGGCCGCGGAGTCAAAGCAGCGGGTGGGGATCGCCGTCGACCACTGGACGTCCGCCGGCCAACAGCCCTTCGATACTCTCGTGGACCAGGACGACAGCAGCGTCCGCTATGTGCTGGCGATTGCGGCTGACGAGCCGTTCCGGCTCGAAAAGAGCGTCAGCTACGCCGTGGCCCGGGGCGCCCGGACGGGCCTGCCCGGCGCTGCCGACGCGGAAGCGGGCGAGGACCCGGCGGACGCCGCGGAAGCCGGCCTGAAGCCGGTCGGCGACGTCTTCGCCGAAAGCGAGGCGCACTACCGAGGCTACTGGGCGTGCGCCGACATCCAGGTGGGCGGGCAGCCTGAGCTGCAGCAGGCCATCCGCTGGAACCTCTTCCAGCTCGCGCAGGCCACCGCAAGGGCCGGCGTGGCCGGCATCCCGGCCAAGGGCGTCACCGGTTCGGGCTACGACGGCCATTACTTCTGGGACCAGGAGGTCTACCTCCTGCCGTACCTGACGTATTCAAACCCCGACGGCGCGCGCCAGGTCCTGGAGTTCCGTCACGAGATGCTCCCGGACGCCAAGATCCGTGCCAAGGAGCTCAGCGTTGACGGTGCACTGTTCCCGTGGCGCACCATCAACGGACTGGAGGCGAGCGCGTACTACGCCGCCGGCACGGCGCAGTTCCACATCGCCGCCGCCGTTGCTTTCGCCGCCAACAGGTACGTCTGGGCCAGCGGCGATACGGACTTTGGTGCCGGGATGGGCGCCGACCTGCTGATCGAAACCGCCCGCATGTGGGCTTCCCTGGGCTTCTTCGGCAAGGACGGAGCTTTCCACATCCACGGGGTGACGGGTCCCGACGAGTACACCGCGGTGGTGAACGACAACCTCTACACGAACGTCATGGCCCGGTTTAACCTGCGGGCCGCCGCCGCACTGGACCACCCGGCAGTAGACGACGCCGAAAGGGAACTGTGGGAGGCTGCCGCGGAGCGGATCCAACTGCCCTTCGACGAGCACTTCCAGGTGTACTCGCAGGACAACGACTTCATGACCCTGGAGCCGTGGGACTGGACCACGCCGCGCTCCAAGTACCCCCTGCTGCTGAACTTCCACCCGCTGGTGATCTACCGCCACCAGGTGCTGAAGCAGGCGGACACCGTGCTCGCCATGTTCCTGCAGTGGCAGGAGTTCACCGCCGAAGAAAAGCGCCGGGCCTTTGATTTCTACGATCCGATCACCACGGGGGACTCCACCCTCTCGGCGTGTGTCCAAGGGATCATGGCCGCCGAGGTGGGGTACCGCAAGGCCGCCCTGGAGCACTTCACGAATGCCGTTTTCATCGACCTGGACAACTCCCACGGCAACACCATCGACGGCGTCCACATCGCCTCTACCGGCGGCGTGTGGAGCTCGCTGGTGTGCGGCTTCGCCGGGCTCCGCGACCAGGGGCCAGTGCCGTTCTTCGACCCGCGGCTGCCCGCGGAATGGGACACCCTGCGCTTCCACCTGAAGCTGCAGGGCCGCCCGCTCCTGGTTGAACTCGACCAGGAGGCCATCACGCTGACCGTCCTCGACGGCGAAGCGCTGGACATCGACGTGCGCGGCGTCCGGTTCACGGTGGCTTCCCAGCCGGTGCGGATCCCGCTGGAACCGGTCCACGTCCCCGAGCCTTCCGTGTTCCCGAGCGGGCCGCCGACCGCGAGCATCCCGGTGGTGCGCACACGCGAGTGAGCTAGTGCCCGGTGGTGGCCTCGGAGCCGGCGGGCAGGGTGTCCCGGCGGTCGAGCGGATGGGCGATCTCGTCCGCTGACATCCGGGCCACCAGCAGGGCCACCACCGCCATGACCGGGCACACCCCGCCCGCCACCAGGAAGATCAGCCAGATCGGGAGTACGGCGGCGGCGGGGCCGGCCAGCGCCATTGACACCGGCATCAGTGCCAGGGACACGAAAAAGTCCAGGCTGGAGACCCGCCCCAGCAGGTGCGGCGGCACGCGCCGCTGCAGCAGCGTTCCCCAGATGACCATGCCCACACTGCCCGTGGCTCCGAAGATGAAGAGCGCCAGGGCCAGCAGCCAGAAGCTGTCCATGAGCCCCACCGCCGCGAGCGGCAGGGTGCCCGCTCCCCAGCACACCATCATGACGGTCAGGTAGCGGCGCGGGAGCCGGACGGATGCCGTGACCAGCGAGGCGACGGCGCTTCCCACACCCATGACGGCCAGCAGGAAACCGAACATCCGGCTGTCGCCGCCCAGCTGGTCCCGGGTCACGAAGGGCAGGAGCACCTCGATGGGCCCGATCAGGAACAGCACCGAAATGCAGGCCCACAGCAGCGTCCAGAGCAGCCACGGCGTCCGGACCGTGTAGCTGACGCCCTCACGGAGGTCGGCGAAGAAGGAGGTCCTGCCACCGTCCTCTGCCGCGCCAGAGCCGGGTGCCGCGAGGGCATGCTGGCCCAGGAAGTTCAGGACGATGAACGCCAGCAGGTGGCACACGGCAACGCCTGTCACGGCGTGCGACGGCGACAGGGCGGCCACGACGACGCCGGCCACCGCAGGACCAGCCGCCTGCTGCAGCGTGGGGCGCAGGGTACCTTCCATGCCGTTGGCCGCGAGCAGGTCCTCCGGCGGCAGGATCCGCGGCAGAATCGCCGAGTACGCCGGGAAGAAGAACGCGGCTCCCACGCCAAGGACGAAGGCGCCGGCCACCAGGTGCCAGAGCTGAAGCCAGCCCGCCATCGCCAGCCCGCTGACCGTGGCGATCACGGCAAGGTTGATGCCCTCGACGGCGATGATCAGCAGCCGCTGCGGAACCCGGTCCGCTGCGATGCCGCCGGCCAGGACGAACGCCACAAGACCCACGCTCCCGGCAGCGGCCACGAGGGACAGTTCCAACGGACCGCCGCCGATGTGGATGACCTGGTAGACCATGGCCACGGCCCACATGCCCGAACCGAAGATGGAAATGGCGAGGGCGCCGATCAGCACGCGGTATTCGCGGTGGGAGAAGGGTCGAAGGGCGCGGGGGAGGGGCACACGGCAATCTTAGGCTGAGCCTGCGGCGCGGGGAACGCGTCCGGCGGGATAGGCTCGAGCCATGGGGAACACACCGGCCCGGCCGGGGCGGCGCAATGTGGCGCTGATCGGCGCAAACTTTGGCCTTGCCCTGCATCCGGTGGACCGGAACGGCGTTCATGTCCCCGGCGAACCCGCCAGCTGCTTCGCCTCGTTCTGGGTGGCGGACTGGTCCCGGTGGGGAACCGGAACGGTCCTCATGGTGGCCACGCTCCAGGGCTGGCGCAGCTACGGCTCCAACGAATTCTTTGCCTCCTCCCTCGCCACCGAACTGACGCGCTTCTTTCCGGAGGCGGCGCGCTTTCCGCTCGGCGCGGTCAGCCACACCCAGGACGAGTTCGACGTCGCGCTGGACCTTGAGCGGGGATTCCGGGCAACCGGGCGGCGGGCCGCTATCGAAATTTCCGGGGTGCTGGACCGGCGGCAGTTCTCCGCGCCCGACTTCCAGCTGGGGCCCGCCAGCGGCTCGATGAGCAACATCTACCATCCATGCAGCACGGGAAAGCTCTCCGAGTTCGGCGTCGAATGGCCCGGCGCCCCCACCGTCTACCCTGGACCCCGCGGGCCGTCCTCCTCCGCGTACATGGCCGTGGCCGAGTCCTGGGCGCTGTAATCAGCATGCTTGGTATGTTGGGAAGTGGCCTAGTGTTAAGGCTAGACGGCGGCCTCCGGCTGCCGGTTGATCCGACGTAGAGGTGATGATGGCCAAGCGACGCAACCCCGCGGTGAGAATCGCGCAGGAAACAGCCCACAACGCCGTGTTCGATGCCCACGGCAATCCCAAACCCGGCGTTCACAACGTGCTGCTGCGGGCCGTGGAGATTCAGCGTCCGCTGGTGCTGGCGTACATCCGCAGGCTCCAGCGCCGCAATCCGCGGGCATCCGCCGCCCAGTTGGCGGACATCCTGGAACGCGACTATCTCCGGGCAGTGACCGGCGGGGGAGCGCTGGTGGGGGCCACCGCCGTCGTTCCCGGGGTCGGGACGGTGGCGTCCCTGGGCCTCTCCGCGGCCGCGACTGTTGGCTTCCTCGAGGCGACAGCCCTCTACGCCACCTCGCTGGCCGAGCTCCACGGCATCCGGATGACCGACCCGGAGAAAGCCAGCACCCTGGTGATGGCCGTGATGCTCGGCGAGGAGGGGACCGCGCTGCTTGGTTCGCTCAGCGGGCAGGCCATGGGCAAGGGCAAGGGTGCCAGCCAGGCCTGGGGAAATGTACTGGCGGGCAGGATGTCGACATCGGGGTTCGGGTTCTTCCGCGAACGCATCCAGAAAGCCTTCCTGCGGAACCTGCTCAGGCGTCAGGGGACCGCCCTGTTCGGCCGTGCGCTGCCGTTCGGCATTGGGGCGGTGGTGGGCGGTGCCGGTAACCTCATGATGGGCCGGGCCGTCGTCGTTAATGCGAGGGAGGCCTTTGGGCCGATGCCGGACACGGTGCCGGGCGAACTCACGGAAGGTAGTACGGGTGGATCTGAACGCTGATCTCGGGGAGTCTTTCGGCTCCTGGACCATGGGTGATGACGCGGCCATGTTTGAGCTCATCACCAGCGCCAACGTTGCCTGTGGCTTCCATGCCGGGGACCCCGTGACCATGCTGGACAGCTGCCGCGCCGCCTATGAGCTGGACGTCAGGGTCGGCGCCCACGTAGGCTACCGCGACCTCGCCGGGTTCGGGCGGCGCTCCCTGGACATGTCCTTCGACGAGCTGTTCGGCGACGTGCTGTACCAGCTCGGGGCACTGGACGGAGTGGCGCATGCGGTGGGCGCCTCGGTTGACTACGTCAAGCCGCACGGCGCCCTCTACAACCGGGCGTTCCACGACGCCGAGCAGGCCTCCGCACTCGTGGCTGCTATCCAGGCCTACGATCCCGGCATGCCCATTCTCGGGCTTCCGGGATCCGAGCTGCTGAAGCAGGCCGAGGACGCCGGGCATCCCGTCTTCCGCGAGGCGTTCGTGGACCGCGCCTACCTGCCGGACGGCACGCTGGTGCCGCGCTCGCAGGAAGGCGCCGTGCTGCACGACGTCGGGCCGATCGTTGAGCGGGCAGTCCGCCTGGCGCTTAAGGGTGAGGTGGTGGCGGTGGACGGAACCGTGGTCCGGGTGGACCCCGATTCCCTGTGTATCCACGGCGACACCCCGGGCGCGGTGGAGATGGCTGCCGCCGTCCGCGCCGGCCTGGAGGAAGCCGGAGTGGAACTGTCACCGTTCGCCTGAGCGGCGCCGGCACGTTGTGGTTATCGGGGCCCGGGGCGCGCCTCGATCCGTTGCTCCAGCACCCGCGCTGTGGCAGGCGGGCTGCTGGCAGGGGTTGTTGTGCCGCGCAGCACGGGCGGCGCCGTCCCGGCCGGCTTGGCGGCGGTGAACAGCCAGTCCTGGAAGAAGCTCCCGAGGTCCTGGCCGGAAAGCTCCTGGGCCAGTCGCATGAAGTCGGCGCTGGAGACATTGCCGCCGGCATGGGCATCAGTCCATTCCCGGAGGATGTCGAAGAACACTTCGTCCCCTACCCTGTTGCGCAGCGCCTGCAGTGTCATCGCGCCGCGGACGTACACGGCGAAGTCGAAGAGGGCTGCCGTTCCCGGGTCGCCGATCTTCACTGTCCAGAACGGCGCCTGGTCAGGAATCGCGGCGGCATAAAAATCGAACAGCTGTTGAGGGGTTTCCCGCCCCTCGCTTTCGCTCCAGAGCCACTCGGCGTACGTTGCGAACCCCTCATTCAACCAGATGTCTTGCCAGCGGCTGACCGCGATATCGTCGCCCACCCACTGGTGTGCCAGTTCATGAACCACCACGGAGTCGCCCGATTCAGGGCTGGTGAAGAAGAGCCTGGAGTAGATCGGCCTTGTTTGGTTCTCCAGCGCAAAGCCGAGGTTCTTCAGGTCATCAACGGTTCCACCGGCGGCGCTGAACGGGTACGGGCCGAAGATATTGGACAGGAACCTGATAATTTCCGGCTGCCTGTTGAACGACGCCTGCACCCGGTCACCGGTGGAGGGTGGCCCCGAGCTGGGCGCGCTCCACTTTGCGTCATTCCGCGGGCTCCCAGGCGGCGGACCGGACGCTGACCAGCCGTCCGTGGTGTTGCCGTCCTCCTCGAATGACGTGGTGCCTTCCCCTGTTGATACGGTGACGTCGTCCATCGACACCCCGTCCAGCGCGACGACGTTGTCGGTGACGTAGGTCACGGAAAGTTCAACGGTCTTCCCGGCGAACCGGGAGAGGTCGAATCCCCACTGCTCCCATCCCTGGCTGGGTCCGGTCGCTGCCCACCATGCTCCGGAGCTTCCGCGTGGGCTGCATGAGCCGTTGCGGCCGGCCGTCAGGTAATGGCCGAGGAAGGGATGAATGGCCAGCAGCTGCTGGCATCCGGGACCGCTTTCGGCGGACGTATGGCCGTTCGCATCCCGGAGGGTCGTCCAGTCCTGCGCACCGGCGGTGCGCGCTTCCACCACGGCAAAGTCGCGGCCGAATTCGATGGTCCGGTTGAGCCAGAAAGAGAGCTTCGCCCCGTCCGGGGGGACCGTAAGAGTCCTGGTTAGACGGGTATAGGTTCCCGCACGGCTGTCCGACCAGGCGAAATTGTGACCCGTCCGGGCAACGACCGCCGGTGCGAACAGGTCGGGATCGATGGCGTCGATGTACCGGACCCGCCCGTCCCGGTAACGGTCCAGATTGAACTTGCCAACACTCGCCGTGGCCAGGTATGTGGCCAGGGGTTCGGGCGCGTGCCACGTCCACGTGGTTTTCCCGTCCTGCGACTCTTCGTCGCGAAGCACGCCGTTGGCCACCACAGCCAACCCGTCCGGGACAGTGATCTTGAAAGTGAAGGCCGCCTTGTCCAGGGGGTGGTCGTTGGCCGGGAACCAGGTGGCTGCCACGTGCGGCTGCCCGATGATCAGCGAACCGTCGTCGGTCCGGAGGAATCCTGAAATTCCGAACTGGTCAACGACCGGTTTCGGCACGCCGTCATAGGACACGACGGTATCGAACTCCCGGCCGTCCCTGATGCCCAGCTGCGGAATCACCGTAAGCTCCGCACCGCTGCGCCGATAGGCGGCGTCCCTGTCGTTAACCCGGATGCCGCGGACAGCCAGCCCCTGCAGGTCCAGGTTGAACGACGAGAGGTTCTGGGTTGCACGGGCACGGATGGTGGCGGACCCTGCCAGGAACCCGGTTGCCGGATCGTAGGTAAGCTCCAGCAGGTAATGCCCGACGTCGTAGCCGCCGTTGCCGTCAAGCGGATAGTAGGGATCCCCAAGGCCGGGTGCGCCGGGGCTGAAACCGCCGTCGTCAGCGTTGACCGCACGGGCCGGGACGGCCGCCACGGCAGGCAGGGCAAGCTGGGACGGCAGCGTAGCTGACAGAACCAGGGCGCAGAGAAAAAGGCCGGCGCGGTGGAACGCTGCCGGCCGGTAAGTCGCGGGACTCATGGCACCTCATTCGAAACTCCCGAACGGAGCGCCGCGGTGCCGGTCCGTGGACTGGCCACCCATGGACCGGCAGGAGACCGGGCGGCGTAGTTGACACCAAGGTGGCCCTGCCCGCCAAGGCTGTCAAGCGTCTTTTGGTGGCATCTGCGCCGGCCACCTGGGAGCACCTGCGAGCACAGGGCCGCCCGGGGCGCAGCCCGCTCAGCCGAACGTCAGGTGAGCGACCGTGAAGATGGCGAGCCCGGCGAGGGAGCCCACCACTGTGCCGTTGATCCGGATGAACTGCAGGTCCTTGCCCACCTGGAGTTCGATCTTCTGCGACGTTTCCTCGGCATCCCAGCGGGCCACCGTATCTGTGATCACTCCGGCGATGTCCGACCGGTAGGTGCGGACCAGGTAGCCGGCGGCATCGCCGATCCAGGCGTTGACCTTGCCCGCCAGCTCCTCGTCGTTGACCAGCCTGGTGCCGAAATCGCGGACGGCCGCCTTGAACTTCACCGTCAGCTCGCTCTCCGGGTCGTCGACGGCGTTGAGCAGCGCGCCCTTGATGGTGGCCCAGGTCCGGGACGCCAGTTCCCGGACCTCCGGGTCGCCCAGCACCTGCGCCTTGATCCCCTCCGCGCGGGCGATCATGGCGGGGTCATGCTGCAGATCCTGGGCCAGGTCCGTCAGGTACTTGTCGATCGACAGCCGGACCTGGTGCTGCTGGTCATCCTGGACCGCGCGGGTGAATTTCAGCAGCTCGATGTAGACCTTGTCGCCCACCAGGCCGTCCACGAAGCTGGGCACCCACTGCGGGGAACGTTCCGTGACGAGCCGGCTGACCGTCTGGTGGTTGGCAGCCACCCAGTCCGCTGCCCGGTCCACGAGGAGATCCACCAGCTTGTGGTGGTGCCCGTCGGCGAAGATCCGTTCAGCCATGCGTCCCACGGGCGGTCCCCACGGGGGAGCCAGCAGGTGCTTGCGGACCATGCCCTCGATAACTGCCTGGACGTCGTCGTCGTTCAGCACTTTGAACGTGCCCCGGATGACGGCGGCGCCCTCCTTGGCCACGCGCTCGGCGCCGCCCGGACCCGACAGCCAGCTGCCCGCCTTGCCGGAGATGTTGATGCTGGCCAGCTTGTCCTGGACCACCTGTTCAGAGAGGAAGTTGGTCTCCACGAACTCGCCCAGGGACGCGCCGATCTGGTCCTTACGGCGCGGAATGATGGCAGTGTGCGGGATTTTGAGCCCCATGGGGTAGCGGAACAGGGCCGTTACCGCGAACCAGTCGGCCAAGGCGCCCACCATGCCGCCTTCCGCCGCGGCCCGGACGTACTCCAGCCACGGGTACTGCTTCTGCAGCGCGAAGGCCACGACGAACACCACCGCCATGGCGATGAGCAGGCAGAGGGCCAGCAGTTTCATCTTCCGGAGCGCTGCCGCCTTTTCGGCGTCGCCCGCCGTGAAATCACGTACGACGGCGGGACGCGCCGGAGTGCGGCCGCCGAGTCCGCCGTTCCGCTCGGGGCTTTCCGGGGAAAGCTTCTCCGCCGGATCTTGCTGGGTGGTTGGCTCAGAGTTCACCTGCATGTACCAAGCCTAGCCCCGCTTTGGCGGCCGCGGTCGGCTAACGTGTGACCATGACAGCCGACGAGTCAGCCCCAACCCGTCCCCTGGTCTACGCCCACCGGGGTGCCAGCGCGGATTTCGCCGAGCACACCCGTGCCGCTTATCTCCGGGCACTCGCCGACGGCGCGGACGGCGTGGAGTGCGATGTGCACCTCACCCGCGACCAGCACGTCGTCCTGCTGCACGACTCCAACCTGGACCGGACCTCGGACGGTACAGGCCCCGTGGCCGAACGGACCCTCGACCAGCTGCGGCTGCTGGATTTTTCATCCTGGAAGGGCGTCCGGATCCCGGAGGCCTTCGGGCCCAGGTCCGAACAGTTCCTGACCCTGCCGGACCTGCTGGACCTGCTGCGGGCTGCCGGGCGGGAGATCGGGCTGGCCATCGAGCTGAAGCATCCCAGCCCCTACCAGCTGAAGCTGGAGGACAGGGTGCTGGAGGTGCTGCGGGCCGAAGGCTGGGACGCCGCAACATCCAGGCTGGGCAACGTCCGGGTGACCTTCATGAGCTTCAGCCCGGACTCGGTCAGGCACCTGCGCAAGGCCGTGCCGACTGAGTTCATCTGCCAGCTCGTGGACGACGTGAACGTCACCGGAATCCGCGAGGAACTGGGGCTGGGGCCTTTCACGGGCAGTGCCGTGGCCAACGTGATGAAGGCCGCGCAACTGGAGGGCGAGCGGATTCTCAACGACGGCGAAGTGGCCATTGCCGGCCCCGGCATCGACTACGTCCGCCGGCACGCAGGCACAGTGCGGCGCTGGCTGGATTCCGGCCGCCGATTCCGGGTCTGGACGGTGGACGAAGAGGACGACGTGGAGCTGTGCCGGGGGCTTGGCATCCACGAAATCACCACCAACCGGCCGGCGCAGGTCCTGGCCCGGCTCCAGCAGCCGGCCCTGGCGTCAAGCTCAGCCACCCAGTCGCAGCCGCCGCTGTGATTGAGTGGTGGCATGCCCATCACTTGGCCCCCTAAACTCCTGCGTTCCCCGGCGGTCCGCGTTGGCCTGTCCATCAGCGTAGCCACCGGCCTGTACGGGGTTTCCTTCGGGGCGCTCTCCGTCACCTCGGGCCTGGACTTCTGGCAGACCATGGCACTGAGCCTGCTGCTCTTCAGCGGCGGCTCCCAGTTTGCGTTCATCGGGGTGATTGCCGGCGGTGGCTCGGGTCTCGCCGCCATGGGGGCCGCCACCCTGCTGGGAATGCGCAACGGAATCTACGGCATGCAGCTCAACGTGCTGCTCCGGCCGACAGGGTGGCGCCGATACGCTGCCGCCCATGTGACCATCGACGAGTCCACGGCCACGAGCACCGGGCAGTCGGATCCTGACGAGCAGCTCAGGGGCTTCTGGGCCGCGGGCATCGGGATCTTTGTGCTCTGGAACCTCTTCACCGCAGTCGGTGCCCTGGCCGGCGGTGCGCTGGGCGACCCCAGGCAGTGGGGCCTCGACGGCGCGGCGGTGGCGGCGTTTCTTGGCCTGCTCTGGCCGCGGCTGAAGGGCCGGGAACCGGTGGCGATCGCCGTCGTCTGCGCCCTGGCAACCGTACTGGCCGTGCCGTTCGTCCCGGCAGGCGTCCCCATTCTCATTGCCGCCGTGGTGGCTGCGGTCATCGGCTGGGTCAGCCACGGGCGCCAGGACGAAGGGCTGGAACCGGATATCGACCCTTACGCGGAATGGCATCCCGGCCACCACCCGGGTACAGGACACCATCCGGGCCCCGGAGGTGCCAAATGAGTCTGTGGATGTGGTTGCTGCTGTCCTGCCTGTTTGCCTATGCGTGGAAACTGGTGGGCTACCTTCTCCCGGCCAGCCTGCTTCAGAACCCCAGAATGTCCCGGATGGCCGGAACCATGACCATCGGACTGCTCGCCTCGCTGACCATCGTCAACACCCTGGCCAGCGGGCAGGCCCTGGTGCTTGACGCCCGGCTGGGCGCACTGGCGGCCGCCGCGGCGGCCCTGTTCCTGCGGGCGCCCTTCCTGGTGGTTGTGCTGGCCGGCGCCGGAGCCGCGGCCCTGCTCCGGCTGGCGGGCTGGAACTGAAACATCGGGAACTGCCAGCCGGACGCCGTCGTCGTTAAGGGTGATGTGCATCACTGCCGTTGTATCCTCGAATGAAGAGGAGTGGTAAAAATGAAGGCCGTCAGCAGACTGTCACATTCCCGCGCCACGGACGCGCCGTTCGAAATCAAAGCCCCGGTAGACATCGTCCTCGAGCACCTGCGGCAGGTAGGGCCTGCGGTGGCCTCGTTGCGCAATGAGTCCTCGCGGCTGGCCGGCTGGGGCGAGGAGCTGGCCCGCCGGCTGCTGTCAGGGAACCGCCTGGTCACCGCTGGAAGCGTCGGTTCGGCGGCGGAGGTGCAGCAATTCACCGCCGAACTGCTGGGGCGCAACGCAGGTGAGCGCCAGCCATTTTCCGTCATTGCCCTGCGGCCGGGTGTGTCGGCAGGGGCTGCGCCCGTCAGCGCTATGGAAATTGCGCAGGGGCACGCGGACGAGGTCACCAGCCAGGTGCGGGCACACATCCGTTCCGGCGACGTTCTCCTGGTGGTTTCCGCCAGCGGGCACCGGCATGCCCTGCTGGAGGCGACGGCGGCCGCGAGGGCGGCCGGCGCCACCGTCTGGGCGGTTACCGGGGCAGCCCCCAACCCGCTGGCCCAGGCTGCCGACGAAGCTATCTGCATCAACTCGCCCAAGCCCCAGGTGCGGGAGGCGCAGCTGATCGCACTCCAGGCCATGAGCGAATGCCTGGCTTCGGCCCTGCGTGCCTTGTCCCAGAGGCCGGAGCCGCTTCGGTGAGGTAGACGCACAGCGCCTACGCGGTTGGATCTGCGCGGGTTAGATCTACGCTGCGCCGTAGGCGTCCGGGGCTACCGGCTCGGCCCGCCGTGCGAGCTCCTCGGTGGCCAGGTCATACCAGTCCTGGGCACCGAACACAGGCGTCGGCGTATCCAGATTCCGGTAGAGCGCGTCCACGATGATCCTGAGCTCATCGGTGGAAGCCGCGGTTATTGTTGTTTCAGGGTCAGTTGTATGTTTCATGAAGTGGGCCAGCTGTGAGCGGTTCATGATGCCACGGCCGGTCTGATTTGAACATATGCAGGAAATGACATGGTGTGCTCCGTGTATGGAACTGTCCGAGGCTGGCTTCCTAACCCACCGGTGTGCCTAGCTTACTGTGCAGGGCCTGTGTGCGGAATATGCGGATTCGTCATTCCTGCCGGCCGTGCCCTCTTGGGGGCCGCCGCTCGGACTGCAGGCCGCTACTCGAACTGGGACCCCGGAAGCGGCACCTGCGGCGGCAGCGGCCTGGTGGGCCGTTCCGCGCGGATCGCGTCTTCGACCAGGGCGGCCGGCCGGCGCCACGCGTCTGAGCCGGGCTCCATGGTGTCCACCACGCCGATCAGCATGGCGAGCAGCCGCACCATGTCGGTCAGCGAGATGTCCACCCGGAGGGTGCCCTGGTCCTGGCCGCGGTCGAGGAGCACGCCAACAGACTCGATCAGGCTTCCGGTAATGCCGGTGAGCAGATCCCGCCTGCCGGCCACGGCGCCGAGCAGGTTGGCGTTGTCACTGGCCGCAGTCATCACTGCGTCGATAACCCGGAACAGGCCCTCGGCCGCATCGCTGCCCGCAAGGGCGACGTCGATAACCGGGTCCACATTCAGCCGGAGCTGGCGGTTGAGGGCCGCCAAAACCAGCTGTTCCTTGTCCGAGAAATTCCGGAACAGCGTCGCTGGACCCACTCCCGCCGTTGCGGCGATGGTCTGCAGCGGAACGTCCGGGCCGTACTGCCGGAAACACTCGCGGGCGGCGTTAATGATCTTGTCCACATTGCGTGCAGCGTCAGCACGGAGTGGCTTGCGCTCTACTGCGAGGTTCATGAAACCAAGGTTAGCAACGCTGTGTCAGCCTGACTCCGTTACCCGTTGGTAGCGCCGAATATGACACAGAACACGTTCCGGGCGGCGTGTTCGGCCGTGTCAGACTGGAGCCATGTTGCTTGCATTTTCAGTCGCCCCTTCCGGTATTCCCGCTGACCCTGCCTTCGCTGCGGCCGGCACCGGGGACGCATCAGTGCACGACGCCGTGGCTGCTGCCGTCAAGATTGTCCGGGAGTCCGGGCTGCCCAACAAGACGGATTCCATGTTCACCACCATCGAGGGTGAATGGGACGAGGTGTTCGACGTGGTCAAGCGCGCCACAGAGGCCGTGGGGAAATTCGGCAGCAGGGTGTCCCTGGTGATCAAGGCCGACATCCGGCCAGGCTATTCCGGGGAGCTCACCGCGAAGGTCGAGCGCCTGGAAGGAGCCCTGGACGCCGCTCCGGACAGCGCCCCGGATGGTGCCGCCAAAGGGGTAGCTGACCGCAGGCAGCTGACGGGAGCCTAGCCCGGCCGGCCGCTTGCTGGAAGACTGTGCCCATGTTTGAGCACAAGCCGCGGCCCGAGTGGACGGCCGTAGAAGAGTACCTGTCCGACGTCGTCGTCCACCCCGACGACGCCGTCCAGCGCGCGGTGCGGTCCGCCGAGGAAGCCGGGATGCCGCCGATCGAGGTGACCCCGAACGCGGGAAAGCTCCTGAAGCTGCTGGTGGCGGCGTCCGGTGCCCGCAAGGTGCTGGAGATCGGCACGCTG
The DNA here is from genome assembly GCF_042674585.1 of Arthrobacter sp. NPDC057013. NCBI lineage: Bacteria > Bacillati > Actinomycetota > Actinomycetes > Micrococcales > Micrococcaceae > Arthrobacter > Arthrobacter sp. NPDC057013. The sequence goes on along the minus strand of NZ_JBHUSE010000022.1, from coordinate 36,852 downwards.
GCCGGATTCAGCACCATCTGGATGGCCCAGGGAATGCCCGACGACGGGCGGCTGGTGACGTGCGAATACCTCCAGAAACACGCCGACGTAGCCCGGGCCAACGTGGACGCCGCCGGCGTGGGCCACAAGGTGGAGATCCGGACGGGCGCGGCCCTGCACACGCTCGCAGCCCTCGAGGCCGAAGGAGCCGGCCCGTTCGACTTCGTGTTCATCGATGCGGACAAGGAAAACAACCCGCAGTACCTGGAGTGGGCGGTGCGGCTGGGCCGGGCGGGAACGAGCATCGTGATGGACAACGTCGTGTGGGAGGGCGTGGCATTGGACCCCTCGATGGATGACGTCAACGCGCCCGGGATCATCGGGGCGCTGAAGATGATGGGGGAGGACAGCCGGCTGGACGCCACTGTCATCCAGACCGTGGGGTCCAAGGGCTGGGACGGCTTCGCGCTGGCCATCGTCCTCTAACGCAGCACCATGCCCACAGCGAAGCACCGCCCGTGCACTGGCTGTACACGGGCGGTGCTCTTCTTGCTGGGTGTTCCTACCTCTGAGGCAGTTACTGGATTGAGCTCATCGAGTTCCAGCCAGTACCCGCGACCGCCTTGCTGACGAGCGTGGTGCCGTTGCCACGGTAAAGGAGGAGGGTTCCCCTCGAGTCACGGGCGGTGATGTCTGCCCTGCCATCACCGGTCAAGTCGCCGGGGGCCACCAGGGAGCTGAAGCCACCCCAGCCGGAGCCGATCTGGACCCGGGGAACGAACCCGCCGGCGCCGTCGCCACGGTAGAGCCAGAGGCTGCCCGCAGCGTCCCGGGAGACGATATCGGGCTTGGCATCACCGTTGAAGTCGGTGCCCAGAATGGTGTTCTGGCTGTTCCAGCTGCTGCCGATCAGGATCCGTGCGCCAAGGCCGCCGTTGCCTGTGCCGGGGAAGGCGTAGAGCTTGCCGGCGCTGTCGCGGACCACCAGGTCTGCCTTGCGGTCGCCGTTGACGTCCCCGGCGGCGGTGATGGCCGTGAAGGAGTTCCAGCCCGAGCCGATCTGGGTGCTGCCGGAGAATCCGCCGATGCCGTTGCCTTTGTAGAGGTAGAGCAGGCCGGTGGAGGACCTGGCGATGATGTCTGCCTTGCGGTCATTGTTGAAGTCGCCTGCGCTGATGATCGACGTCATCGAGTTCCAGCCTGTGCCGACTTTGGTCCTCGCGAGGAAGCCGCCGGTTCCGTTGCCGCGGTAGAGCCAGAGCGTTCCGGTGGAATCGCGGGACACGATGTCCGCCCGGCCGTCACCATTGAAGTCCTGCACCTTGCGGTACGGGGCGGTGACGGTGGTGCCGATCTGCACGGTGCGGCTGGCCAGTGGGCTGACGTTGCCGGCCACGTCCGTGCCGCGGACCAGGAAGTTGTAGGTTCCGCTGACCTGTCCGTCCCACGTCTTCGGGGAAGCGCAGGTCGGATCCCAGACCGTGTTGGTGGGCTGGAGCTGGCATTCGAACCGGGCTTGCGGGTCACTGCTCGTGAAGCTCAGCGTCGGGGTGCTGTCCAGGCTGGGCGTGGACGGGAACGGTGCCACGATCGACACCGGGGGAGCAATTGTGTCCACCGTGAACCTGAGGGTCCCGGAATTCTGTCCGCCAGCCACAGCCTGCACGGAGTGGGGACCATTGGCCAGCGCCGGCAGCGTCAGTGAGTACGAGGAGCCGGTAACCGTGGCCGCCCGGGGAGCGCCGCCGTCGACAATGAGCTGAACGGGGCCGGCGGTTCCCGCCGGCAGCGTGCCCGTGATGGTAGGCGTTGCCACCCTGGTGATATTGTCCGTGTTGGACCGACCGCTATCACTGGCCGCAGCCAGGTCGGGCGTATTCGGGCCTCCAACGGAATCGGTCGCGATCAGGCCCTGGACCGTGAAAGTGTTCACGGTGAGGGTGTTGACCCCGGCTCCGCCGGCATTCGGGCCGACGACGCGCACGAAGTTGTTGCCCGAGGGGGCGCCAGTGACTGTCCGCGCAGTATTGATGTCACCGAGGGTGCCCGGTGCAGCACCCTCCTGGCGGAGGAAGGTCGCGGTCGTACCCCTGCCAAAGTCCCCCAGGAAGGCAGCGCCTACGCCGGCCCAGTCGCACGGAGTGGTGGCGGACGGTGCACAGATGCCCTGGTCCAGGGTCTGGTTGATCACGCCGGTAGCGTCCGCCGTGAAGGTGTGGAGGCCATAGGGGTGGGTGATGGTGTAGCTGGCGTTCGGCGTCAGGCCGTTAAGCCGGAACCGTAGCCGTCCGAAGCCCATCTGTTCGCCGTCGACCACGGCTCCGTTGACATGGGCGCCCTCGAGGGCAGCCTCGTACAGGCGCAGGTTGCCCGCCGAAGCCTCGGCTCCGAACCAGAAGGCTTCCTCCGGGAAGTTGTCCGGGTAGGACGCCGGCGCGCTTGGGTCAGGCGGCTCAGAGAGGCAGCCCTGCCCGCCCTGGTAGCAGAACTGCAGCCGGACGGTACCGTCCGAAAACCAGGTGGGGAACCCGTTTGCAGGGTCGACGGGCCCCATCCCGGCCGTTTCCGCGTGGGCGGGAACAGCGCCGATGGGTGACAGAGCGGCGGCGAGCAGGACGCCGGCAACGGCCGGGGCGAAGCGCCCGGCAGTGGCGGAGGACAAACGGCGCGCTGACCGGGAGCGCTTGGCTCCGTCAGGCACCAAAGGCCTCATCGCGGAATGCGAAGACATGGTAACTCCTTTTTGGACACTCGATTTGTGGCCCCCAGTACCTTCAAGGCCAAGCCGGGAGGTGCGTTCCCAACTGCTTCAACAGTGGACGCGCCACCTTGGACAAAGGTCGGATTTAGCCGGTGGGGAGCGGCCTCCGCGAGGCCCCCGAGCCGGGGCGCGCGTCGCCCGGCGACCCTCAACGGCGCGGGCTTCGGTCGGCGGGGCGGAATTAGACCATCGATTTGAGGGGGCCCAATTGGGGGCACTCCCTCAGAACCCCCACCCTCCCCAGCCTGGTCCGGGTTTTTCCAAGTAGGCCGGGACATCCTCGAAGCATCCCCAATTGGTCTCGAATGATCCCTATCGAAAGGAGGCCCGGTGATGACCGTGTCCAGACGAAATGTCCTGCTACTGGGCGGCCTCGGCGTTGTGGGAGCAAGCACTCTTTCGCTCCCGCGGACCGAGGTGGAGGCCAAGTCCGTCAGCCGGCTGAGCGCCGCAGAGATGCCCAAACCGTTCCAGTCGGCGTTCGTGAAGCCGCCGGTGCTGGTTCCGGACAGGGTGGAGATGGACCCCGCCGACGGCAAGCCCGTCAACTACTACACCCTCACGGAGAAGGCAGCCATGGCGTCCATCCTGCCGCGGCTCCAGACACCGATCCTCGGCTACAACGGCATTTTCCCCGGCCCCACGATCAGCCTCGACCAGGGCACCAAGGCGGTGGTGCGGGTCCGGAACCAGCTTCCCGCAACGCACCCGAACGATGGCCACGTGCTCTCCACGTCCACGCACCTGCACGGTTCAGCCTCGCTGCCGCAGTTCGACGGGTACGCCAGCGACGTCACCCACACCGGGTTTTTCAAGGACTACCACTACCCGAACTTCCAGCCCGCCCGCACGCTCTGGTACCACGATCATGGAGTGCACTTCACAGCACAGAACGCTTACTCCGGCCTCGCAGCCCAATACCACATGCACGATCCGCTGGAACGGCAGCTGCTCCCGCAGGGCGACTTTGACGTGCCGCTCATCATTTCCGACGCGATGTTCGCCGCGAACGGCGCCCTGGGCTATGACGACAACACCCACTCGGGCCTGTGGGGAGACGTCATCCTGGTCAACGGCAAGCCGTGGCCGGTCATGAAGGTCCAGAAGCGCATCTACCGCTTCGGGGTCCTGAACTGCAGCATTTCCCGGTCGGTGCGGCTCACGCTGAGCACCGGGGATCCGCTCATCATCGTGGGCACCGACGGCGGCCTGATTCCCACTCCGCAGAAGGTGGCCAACTACCGCCACGGCGGGGCGGAACGGTACGAGGTGCTCATCGATTTTCGGAGGTACAAGGCCGGACAGCGGATCGAGCTGCGGAACCTGTCCAACCCGAACAACGTTGACTACGACTTCACCAACAAGGTGATGGCCTTCGACGTCACGGACGAGCCCGTCAACACCAGCGATCCGACGTGGAACACGGTGCCCGCCCAGCTGGCACCCGGGAACGAGGTCATGGCGTTGACCGAGAAGCAGGCCACGAGGGTCAGGAAGTTCCGGGTCAAGCGGAACGACGTCACCAACATGTGGACCATCGACGACGACAGCTGGCAGGACGTCATTGCCAGCGGCTACAAGAAGGCGGCCGCGGAGGTTGACCTCAACGCCGTCGAGGTCTGGGAAATCGAGAACAAATCCGGTGGCTGGTTCCACCCCGTGCACATCCACCTCGTTGACTTCAAGATCCTGAGCCGCAACGGCAAGGCACCGTTCCCCCAGGAACTCGGACCCAAGGACGTTGTCTACGTGGGCGAGGGTGAGACAGTCCGCCTGCTGATGAAGTTCGGTCCGCACCGCGGCCGCTACATGGTGCACTGCCACAACCTGCCCCACGAGGACCACGACATGATGGTTCAGTTCCGGGTGGGGCTAAAGGAAGATGACAACGATCCCAACGACCCGATGACGGCGGCACTGCCCCAATGGGACGGCTAGCGGCCCACAGGGCCGAGTCAAAATCCAGGCCGGTTCCCGACAACGAAGCCGTCACCGGAAACCCTGCCGGATTCCTCCGGCAGGGTTTCCGGGGGAAAACAATTACGACGGCGGTGCTGCTGGCCGCCGGTTTGCTCGCCTCGCGCCTGTGGCTGGTGGAGCCGGTGACGGTCAGCTCCGAGAGCATGGAACCGGCGCTGCCCAAGGGCAGCACGGTGCTGATGTTCAAACCGGGTCCGGCGCTGGGTTCAATCAGGGCCGGAGACCTGGTGGTGTTCTCCAGCCCTGAGGACGGGAACGCCGCCGTGAAACGGGCCATTGCCTTCGCAGGGCAGACCGTTGCCATCGAAGACTCGGTGCTGGTGGTGGACGGGGTTCCGCAGGCCGAGCCGGGGATCGACCACAGCCGCATCGACGGCACCTACTTTGGTCCGGTCACGGTGCCGGCCGGCCACGTCTTCGTCCTGGGCGACAACCGGGCGGGTTCCATCGATTCGCGCATCTACGGGAGCGTGCCCCTGGAATCGCTGCAGGCCACGGTGCTGTGGCCCTTCGGCCGCTGATGCGGCACCCATGCGCTGCCCTGCCAAAAACACCCGCACCCAAAAGGTAAGTAAGCTGGGAATCATCGCGGCGGGCTTCCGGCCGGCCGGGATGGAAAAAGCATCGGTGACGGCAGCGGAGGAAGTCATGAAAGCATCCCAGACTCTGGCGAGCAATCTTCAGAAGGTTCTCACCGACCTGATCGAGCTGCACGTTCAGGGCAAGCAGGCGCACTGGAATCTGGTGGGCACCAACTTCCGCGACCTCCATCTGCAGTTGGACGAGATCGTGGACAGTGCCCGGCTGCTCGCCGACCAGACCGCTGAGCGGATGCGGTCCCTCCATGCGCTTCCGGACGGACGGAGCGCCACCGTCTCCTCGGGCACCAGGCTGGAGCAGTACCCTGCCGGCCTGACCGTCACGAAGGACACCGCCAAGCTCATCACCGCGAGGCTGGAACAAACGGTCAAGACCATCCGCGACGTGCACGATGAGGTGGATGAAGAAGATCCCACGAGCGCGGACCTCCTGCACGAGGCCATCACCCGGCTCGAACAGCTGGCGTGGATGGTGAACGCGGAAGTTATGCCCGCGTCGGCGCCGGTGACCGCACCGGGGCAGGACTAGCAGCGCCATGATCCGGCCATCCCGGCCCGTCCGCCTTCGCCCGGCGGAAGCCCGTAAGGCAGACGGCGAACCTGAATCTTCACTCGACCTCGAGCGGTTGCTGGACAGAATTGCATCGGCCGTGGGGGATGTCACCGCCCTGCTGGCCATCGCCCAGCAGGCCGGCCGTTCCGCGCCGAAGCCGGGTGACGGGCGGACAGCACAACTGTGGGAACTGTTGGCGTCGGTAGCCGCGGTGGATGTGGCCGCCGCCAGGGTGATGGAGCCGCACCTGGATGCCGGTGCCATCCTGGCCGAGGCCGGAACACCGGAAGCATTCACCGGATCCTGGGGCGTGTACGCAGCCGAGGCCCCCGGCACCCGGTTGACGGCCGGTCCGCCCGCCTCCGTCGGGGGGCAGTCCTCTGGTGGTGCGCCGTCACCTGCTGACGGAGAATCCCCGAACGAGACCAAAGCGGGAGAGGCCGAAGATGCCCTGACTCAAGGCGGAGCGGCAGAAGCCGGCGGGGCACAACCCACCGGGGGAGCTTCCGGCGTGCAGCTGACCGGCTCGAAGCCCTGGTGCTCGCTGGCGCAGTTTGTGGACCACGCGGTGGTGACCGCGCACACCGAAACGGGCGGCCGGGCCGCCTTTGCCGTAGATCTCAGGGCCGCCGGAGTCACGTGCGATGTGCCGGAATGGACCAGCCGCGGACTGCGAGAGATCCCCAGCGGAACGGTCCACTTCGACGGAGTGCCGGGCGTGCCGCTCGGCGGAGACGGCTGGTACTTCCAGCGTCCCGGCTTTGCCTGGGGCGGCATGGGCGTCGCCGCGTGCTGGCTGGGCGGCGCCGTGGCACTCGGCCGGCACTTCGAAGCCGCGCTCCTGCGGGGCGCCAGGTCCCAGCGTGAGCCCGACCAGGTAGCGCTCGCTGCCCTGGGCGAAGTGGACCGGATCCTGACCTCCACTATCCGGTACCTCGCCCGGGCAGCTGACTCCGTGGATGCCCAGCTCAACGGCGGCGCCGTTGGCGGGTGGAGCGAGGCGCTCCGAGTCCGGGGAACTGTTGCTGCCGCCGTCGAACGCGTACAGCTCCTGGTGAGCCAGAACCTGGGACCCGGCCCCCTGGCCTTCGACGAACGGTACGGCAAATGCATGGCGGACCTGTCCCTCTACGTGCGGCAGCATCACGCCACCCGTGACGACGCCCAGCTGGGCGTGCTCACCCTCAAGGGGGAGCACGCGTGGTGACGTTCTCGCACACCGATGCCGGCACGGACGAGGCAGCCTGGGCGGCCAGCGGCCTGGACACAATTGGCGAACTCCCGCTGGATGCGGCCGAGCTGGCACGGATGGATTTCGTTGTGCTGGTGGCCCACCCGGACGACGAATCGCTCGGCGCCGGAGGGCTGCTGGCCCGGCTCACATCAGCCGGCGCACACGTTGAGGTGCTGCTCTGTTCGGCGGGCGAGGCGTCCCACCCGGACTCGCCCACTACCACGCCTGGGCGGCTTGCCGCTGTCCGCCGGGAGGAGTTCGCGGCAGCCATGGCCGCGTTCGGGCTGGCGGAGCACTGGCAGTTCCTGAACCTTCCGGACAGCGCGCTGGCCCGGCACCGAGCCGTCATTGCCGAACGCCTGGCGGGAGTCATTGGGCAGAGGCGGGAAGGCGGGCAGCGCACCGTGGTCATTGTGGCCCCGTACCGCGGAGACGGACACATCGACCATGACACCCTCGGTGCCGTGGCGGCGGAGGCCGCCGAAGCCGGCGGCCACGGGTTGCTGGAATATCCCATCTGGTACTGGCTGTGGGCCACGCCGGGCGACGCCGCCTGGCGGAACTGGGTTCGGCTGCCCCTGAGCCCCGGTGAACAGCGGACAAAGCGTGAGGCCGTGCACACCCATGCCTCCCAGCTGGAGCCGCTCTCCGACCAGCCCGGCGACGAGGTGCTCCTGTCAGGGCAGTTTCTTTCGCACTTCTCAAGGCCCTTTGAGGTCTTCGCCTGGCAGCCCCCGGTCACCGGCCGGCGCAGCGCCGGGGATGCGGAGGCGGTCTTTGATGCCCTGCACCTCAGCGCCGAGGATCCCTGGAGGTACCAGGACAGCTGGTATGAGCAGCGCAAGCGCAGCCTGACGCTCGCCGCGCTCCCGGAACAGAAGTACGACGCCGGCCTGGAGGCCGGCTGCTCGATCGGCACCCTGAGTACGGAACTGGCACGGCGCTGCGGGAGGTTCCTGGCAGTGGACGCCAGCGAGACCGCCGTAGCGCGGGCCGACGAACGGCTCGCCCGGTACCCGGGCGCTGAAGCCAGGCAGCTGACCCTGCCGGAACAGTGGCCGGCAGGCAGCTTTGACCTGATCGTGGTCTCCGAGATGGGCTACTACCTTGCGGCGGCCGAACTGCAGGAACTGTTCACCCGGGCCTCCGCATCCCTCCTCCCGGGCGGAACGCTGCTGCTCTGCCACTGGAGGCATCCGGTTTCCGGCTGGGAGCTCGACGGCGACGCGGTCCACGCGCTGGCACGGAGCCAGCTCCGGTGGCCACCGGCCAGTGTTTACCGGGAGCGGGACTTCGTCCTCGAGGTCTTCGTCGCGCCTGGTTTCCGGCCGAAGGCCACGCATGACGGCGGATAGGGCCCGGCAGGTCATCAACCGGGTCGAGGTGGTGATGCCCGTTCATGACGAGGAGCACCACCTTGGAGCTGCGCTGCACGCGCTCGGCGTCGCGGCTCAAGCGCTGGCGAAGCACCGCCCGGGGATGGCCATGGGCATCACTGTTGTCCTGGACCACTGCATCGACCGCTCGGCGGAGATCACGGCCCGCTTCGCTGGGGCCTACGCCGGATCAAGCGCCGGACTAAGCACCGGCGTGCGGATACTGCACCGGAGATTCCGCAATGCGGGCGCCAGCAGGGCCGCGGGTGTGGCAGCAGCCCTGGAGGATGCCGGCCCGGACGATTGCGAAAGTGCGGGCCGTCTGGAAAGTGCGGGCCGTCCGGAAGCCACGGGCTCTCTGCATCTGGAAAGTACTTGGTTGGCGAACACAGACGCCGATTCCCAGGTTCCCGAGGACTGGCTCGTGCGCCAGCTGGAATTTGCTGACGCCGGCTGGGACGTGGTGCTGGGCTCCGTGGAGCCCGACTCCACCGCCATGGATCCCGAGCTTCTACTCAGCTGGCACCTCCGGCATCCGTTGGATGAAGGGCACGGCAATATCTACGGTGCCAATCTCGGCGTGCGGGCTTCGGCATACCGCCAGGCTGGCGGATTCCCGCCGCTGCGCTCCTCCGAAGACCGCGCCCTGGTGGAACACCTGCGCCGACGCGGCTTTGCCGTTATCGCCACGGACAGCACCCGTGTGGTGACTTCCGGACGGACTGCCGCCCGGGCTCCCCATGGTTTTGGCGCCTATCTCCATGCGCTCAGCGTTGAAGCTGCAGCTGGGCTCCGGAGCAGCTGATCAATGAGCAACGGCAGCGAAACTGAGTCGGCAAACGGGCTGCCGGAAGGGCAGGGCTGTGCCCGGGACAGCCCTGGCGGCTCTGCCCTCACGCCGGGTCAGGCGGCGCCACTTCCCTAAAAGGGTGGGGGTTCAGAGGGTGGGGGTTTGGGTGCCGTGGGGTGGTCCGGTGGCTTCTGTGCTCGTTCTGGTGGGTCATCTGGGTGGAAGGGTGTGCCGAAGTCTGCTGGTTCGGTGCTGTATTTCCGGCCCAGTGGGGATCGCCATTGCAGGTCCCCGGTGGGGGTGGGGTGGGTGTAGGTCCAGGCGCCGATGGATTTGGGTGCGTGGTGTTTTCGGCAGAGCATGGCGAGGTTGCCGGGTTCGGTGGTGCCGCCGTTCTGCCATTCGATGGTGTGGTCGGGTTCGCAGGTGGCGGCGGGGCGGGTGCATCCGGGGAACCGGCAGGTCCGGTCGCGGGAGTTCAGGTAGCGGCGCAGTGCTTTGGGTGGCCGGTAGGCGGTGCGGCCGACGCCGAGGGCCTGCCCGGTGGTGCAGTCGGTGAAGAGCCGTTGCCAGGTGGGGGCCAGGGCTGCCAGGTACCGGGCGGTGGCGGCATCGATGGGGCCGTAGCCTTCGAGCTCGGCGGATCCGGTGCCCGTGCCGAGGATGTTTTGGACGGGGATGGTCACGACGATCTCGGCGCGGAACGCCCCGGTTTCCGGTCCGTCGGTGGCGCCGAGGGGCTCGTCTCCATGGACAGGCCCGGGGGGCACACCGAAAAGCCCGGCGGATCCGCCCAGGAAGCGGTAGGTGAACGCGTCAGCGCGCAGCCGCGGGAGCGTGTGGTCCGGGTCGGTGTGTTGTTCGGCAGGGGTCCGGGGAAGGGTTCCGGGTTCGGCGGCGGGTGCGCTGGCTTGCCGCCCACGCTCCCGCCGGGCGGCCTCGTTGCGGGCGGTGAGGCTGTCGGGGTGAAGCCGTTCGCGCAGCCGCCGCACGCACGAGCGGAACTCGGCCGGGGTGCGGCGCCGCCCGTGCCGGGTCCGGGTGCGCTGCAGCGCCATCGTGGCGAACGTTTCGGACTGCCCGGCCGGGAGGGAGCGGGCCTGGTCCAGGATAATCCTGGCGTGCGCCTCGGAGATCTCCCTATCCTCGACCGCTTCAAGGACCTCCCACTGGGACGTGGCCAGGTCCCCGGCATCATTCAACCAGCGCGCGGCGGTGCCTTCGGAGAGGGCGCAGGCGGTGGACACCTCGCTGACGGCCAGCGCATGGGCCTCGTCCCCGCCAAAGCGCACCGGCTGGTTCTCGGCCCGCGGGGGTGACTCTTCGCCCATGGCTTCCCCGACCCGCGCCAGCGCGCGCATCTTCACCGACGTCGCCCACGCGATGACCCGGCCGGCCGATTCCACCACGCCCAGCGCCTCCTCGGCCGTCAGGAACGAGGGAAGCGGAACGCTCAGGGTGCCGGCCAGCAGTGAATCCTCCCGCTCCGTGAAGTCCACGGCCGGAACCAAACCCCCGTCACCGCTGACCGCCATAACTTCCATGCCACACGCCCAACCGGACACCGTTCCGAACACTGTGCCGGCATCCCCAACCGGACACTCCCAGACTAGGTGGACGGTACGACAATTAACCCCGTCGGCTGTTTTAGCGGTTATCTGCGCGGCACAGTACCCCGCGCCCAGCCCTTGCTGGTTACCGGTCCTTGTCCCGGACGCCAGATGCTTCACTGCTGCCTTTACGGCCGCCGTCGTGCCTTCGGTCCTGGCCGTTGCCCTGTTCGCTGTATTTCTCGCGCAGTTCACGCCCCAGCCGGATGTCTTCCTCTTCCTTCTCCTGGAGCTTGTCACTCTTCTTCGTGTCCCGGGGCGGAAGCTGGAGTGTTTCCTCGGCTTCGATGCCCGCCTGCAGCTGCCGGCCGCGTTCCATTTCGGCGTCGAACTCCGCGCCGAAAAGCAGGGACATGTTCAGGATCCAGAGCCACAGAAGCATGACGATCACGCCGCCGATGGCCCCGTACGTCTTGTTGTAGTTGCTGAAGTTGCCCACGTAGAACCCAAACCCGACAGAAGCCAGCACGAAGATCACGAGGGCGATAAGGGAACCGATGCTCATCCAGCGGATCTTTGGTTGGCGGACGTTGGGAGTGGCGTAGTAGAGGATGGCGATCACCACGATGACCAGCGCAACAATGACCGGCCACTTAGCAATGTTCCACACGGTCAGGAACACCCCGCCCAGGCCCATGACGTTGCCGATCGCTTCGGCCACAGGCCCGCTGATCACCAGCATGGCGGCGAGCAGCGCAACGATGATCAGGGAGACAAGCGTCACGCCGAGCATGGTGCCGCGTAGCTTCACGAAGCCCCGGCCTTCATCGATTTCATAGATCCGGTTCATGGCCCGGCCGAACGCGGTCACGTACCCGGATGCGGACCACAGTGCTGTCGCGAGGCCAATGAAGAGTGTGAAGCCGGCGGCCGGCGAGCTGGTCAGCTCCTGGATGGGCCCGCGGATCATCTCCACTGCCTGGCCGGGCGCGATGCGCTGGACGATTTCCAGGAGTGCCGCCGTCGTCTTTTCTGCCTGTCCAAAGATGCCGAGCAGCGAAACGAGGGCGAGCAGGGCGGGGAAGAGCGAAAAGATCGCGTAATAGGTAAGCCCGGCGGCGAGGTCGGGGCACTGGTCTCCGGTGAATTCACGCAGGGTCTTGCGGAAAATGTACTTCCACGACGGCTTGTCCAGATCCGGCGGACTGTCCGGCTTCCGCGCATCATCGGGTGCAGGCGCGGTGTCGGCCTTTGCTGTGCTGGTTTCCGGGGCTTCTTTCGTAGCCATGAGGCATCCTTTCGTTCGCGGGCAGGACGTGTTCCGGCGTCGCGGATCGTTTCCTGCCCGCTATCAGGGGGTCGGGCTCGCGGGGCGTGCAACAGGTCGCATCAGGTTCGGGTCGCTTACCGTCAGGGCAGGTGGAGTCCCGGCGCCGGGGGCGCATTGCGGCGGTCCAGGGTGAGCGGGTCGCTTCCCAGCGGATCGTCGGCCGGCTGCTTCCCGTCCAGCGGATCGTCCGCCATCCGGGTGTTCGACTGCGGGGTCTCGGTCAGTTGGGCGGAATCCAAGGGGTTGGGGTCCTGCCCGCCGTTCCGGGCGCCGGTCCCGGCTTCTTCACCAGCGGTCTTGCCAGATGCGGGCAGGGGAGCGCCGGGCGGGGAAGCGCTTGTGCGCTGGGGCTGTTGGTTCTCCGTCATGGTCAATCCCTCTCCAACGTGTGGGGGTGCCGACTGCAGCCGGCAACCACTCGCTATAAAATAGTAAGCATGGTTACTATTAGATCGTAAGTACCCTGATTGCCGCTAGTTCAATCGGCCGCTCTCCGGCGGTGTCGTGCCGGTACCAGCGGCCGGACCTTCCGGATAGTGACGTGCTGGAAAAGAGAGAGGTGGATCCACGGTGGACCCAACTGCCTGGATTTGGATCGTCGTTGTAATCGTCGTCATCGCGCTCATTGCGGTGCTTCTGATGTCCAGCCGCAAGCGCCGGGAGGCGTTCCGGCAGAAGCGCGATGAGCAGAACCGCCAGCACGCTGCCGAGATCCGCAGGAAGGCAGAGAACGCCGACCTTGAGGCACGCGAAAACGAAGCCCGGGCCATGCATGCCAAGGCTGACGCCGAGAAGGCGCAGGTCGAGGCGGCGCGGCTCCGCCAGGAGGCCGAACAGCGGCAGTCGACCGCGCAGGACCTGCGCACGGATGCCGAGAAGCACCAGTACAAGGCGAACGCCCTTGACCCGGACGTGGACGCGGACGGCAACGATGACCGGCGGGGCGATGGCGCCCGGGGGAACGAGCCGGACATGGGCGCCCGGGACATGGGTTCGCGGGCCGATGATGCGCGGGACGCCGACGCGCGCAATGCTGACGCCCGAGGCGCCGAGACGCACCCCGCTGAGACGCGCCCCGATGCCGAAGCCACCACGGACACTACCCGGCGGAACACTCCGCGCGAGTAGCCGACGACGGCCGTTAAGCCGCCGGCGACAGTAACGTACCGCCGTCGTCCGTTTGGCCCCCGCCCGAGCGAGGGGACGGGGAAGCTAACGGCGGCGAAGGAGCGTCAAGAGACTGCGCCGCGGCTTGAGCGGGGGAGACGCCGGTACGCCGGCGCCTCTTCCCATGCCGTCAATCACCTCGCGGATTGCTTCCAGCGACGGCGTTCGGGGCTCCCAGCCGAGCTCATCCCGGATCCGCTTGGTGGCCATGATCGGTGCGCCCGCCGCCATCTCCACCCATCCGGAGTCTGTCTGCTGCAGCCGCAGCCGCCACGTTGCGCCGACGAAGGCGTGCAGCGCGCGGACAGGAACGGGGAGGATCCGTGTGGCGGAGAAAAGCCTGGCCAGATTCTGAGGCGTGACCACCGGCTCAGCCGCCACGTTGAACGCCCCATTGGCCCTGCGCTCCAGGACGCGCCAGTATGCGTCCGCGACATCGTCGGCATGCACCGCCTGGAAGACCAGTTCCTCGGGAACCGGCAGGATTGGCAATGCCGGCCGGCGCGGGATGAATCTCGGGTGCACCCACCCCAGGAAGTACCTGCCGATTTCGCTTCCGGCCTGTCCCTGGAAGATGAGGCCGGGGCGCAGCCTGGCCACGGCAACCGAAGGATTATCCGCCGCGAAGCTGTCCAGCAGCTTTTCCTGCTCTGCCTTGTGCCGGCTGTAATGTGAACCCTCCATGCCTCCTGCCGGCCAGGATTCGTCCACCCGCCGGTCCTTTGCCGACCTGCTGTACGCGCCCACTGAGGAGGCGCACACGACGTGTTTCACTCCTGCTTCCCGGACGGCCGCCAGCACGTTCTCTGTGCCGGTGACATTGGTGCGGTGCAGCTGCGGGAGGTCCCGGTTCGGCTGGATCTGCCAGGCCAGGTGCACCACGGCATCGGCGCCGGCAAAAGCCCTCGCCAGGTCCTGCGCCGCCCCCTCGCTGCCTACGTCCAGGGCGTGCCACTCGACGCCCGCGTACGGGGGCCGTGACGTGTCCGGCGCGCGGCGGCTGATGCCCACCAATTCCAGCCCGCCGGGGTGTTCCTGCCTGGCCTTCTGAAGCCTGCGCAGGAGTGCCGTTCCCGCATTGCCGCTGGCGCCCGTGATCGCGATACGCATGAGGTGCCTTCCGTCCGTTGCCGTGGAAAGTTTGCCGTGGAACATTCCGGGCCAGGTCGCCCCGGGGGGCCGTGACCGTGTCCTTCGTTCGACCCTATCGCCTCGGGACCATTGTGTAATAAGCACGCTTATGATTTCCTACTTCTAAGTCTTGCCGCAGGCTTTCTCGACCTCCGAATCGAAGGAACCCACGACAATGCCAGAAACCCCGCCCTCCTTGTCCGCGTCCTTCCCAAGCCACACAGCACCCCTTTCAGCCCCTCAGCAGGCGGTCCCTTTGGCCGCCCAAACAGGGCGGCTGCACGACGCCTTCCAGAACCAGCTGGTGCTCAATTACCTGGACTTGGCTGAGTCGCTCGCTTCGCGGTATGCAGCCCGCGGCAGGGAGCGCTCAGACCTTGTGCAGGTGGCCTACCTGGGCCTCGTTAAGGCCGCCCGCGGCTTCGATGAGGAGAAGGGCGAGAGCTTCCCGGCCTACGCGGCCCCCACCATCAGCGGCGAACTCAAACGCTTTCTGCGGGACCGCTGCTGGACCGTCCGGCCGCCGCGGCGGATCCAGGATATGAGGACGCAGCTCCTGCACACTGCTCCGGACCTGTCCCAGTCGCTGGGCCGCGTTCCGTCGGCGGAGGAACTGGCCAGCGAACTGGGCGTCACCCCGGCTGAGGTCCGGGAAGCGCAGGCAGCAGGCAGCAGCATGCATCCGGATTCGCTGGACAGCCCCGATCCGTGGGGCGGACCGACCATGGGCGAGGGGCTGGTCTCGCCGGACCAGCCGATCGAGCACCTCGAAGAACTGGTGTGCCTCAACGAGGCGATCCAGGAGCTGGATCCTGACGACCGGGAGATGCTGTACAGGCGATACTTCCGCGAGGAGACCCAGGTGGAACTGGGCAGGCGGTTCGGCATCTCCCAGATGCAGGTGTCCCGGCGGCTGTCCCGGATCCTTGTCTGGCTGCAGCGCCGGCTGCTCGATGAGGATCAGGCGAGCCGGAGCTGCCCGACGGCCGCCAAAACATCCTCAACTGAAACCGCCAGCAGGGCGGGGTCAGGCGTGGCCGCGAAGGTGTCGCCGCGCCGCGCCTGAGGGTCAGTCAGCACTATGTGCGGTCCCGGTGGCGGCCCCCAGACCTCGGCCGGGGCGGGACCGAAAAGGACCACCGAGGGACACGAATACGCAGAGGCCAGGTGCGCCGCGCCGGTGTCGGCTGACACCACAAGGCGGGCCTCCGCGATGGTGGCCATGAACTCGGCCAGCCGCAGCTGCCCCGCCAGGACCTGGTCTTCAGGAAGCCCGGCGAGCCGGGCAACGTCCAGCGCCCGTGACCGTTCCGCCGAACTGCCGGTGAACACCACCTGGTGGCCGTCAGCCGCGAGGGTGCGGGCCACTTCGGCGAAGCGGTCCTCGGGCCAGAGCCGGCTGCCGTACGCGGCCCCCACGTGCAGCACGGTGGCGCCGGGGCAGCGGCTGGAAACGGCCGGCGGGAGAAGGCGGAAATCGTCCGGTTCCGCGTCGATGCCGTGCCACTGCAGCAACCTGGTCCACCGCTCACGCTCGTGGATTTCCTCCAGCCAGGCCGGTCCCGGCCGCTGGGAGGTCCGGTGGCCGACGACGGTCCTGGGCCGGACGGCGGCGAGCCGGGCCTCGCTTTCCGGCCCGCTGCCGTGCAGGTTCACGGCAATGTCCACAGTGCCGGCCTCGATAGGAATCGGAACGTCCAGGCCGTGGGTGGGAAGCAGTTCGAAACCGCCCACCAACTCCAGGGCATCCTCCAGCCAGGCCTGTGCCGCGTAGAGCAAACGGTGTTCCGGATAGGCGCGTCGCAGGGCGCGCAGCGCGGGCACAGCAACCAGCAGGTCACCCAGCTTCAGTGCCCTCAGCACGAGCAGGACCGGTTGTTCATGCTTGCCGTTCGGTGCTTCCACTGCAGCCCTTCTGCTCCTCGGCTCGGCTCCGCGAGCCGCTTGTCGAGGAGTCTAGCCGAGAAGAAGTGGGCGGCCGGTTGTTTAGGTCTCGGCCGGTCGGGGAACGGAGGGTGTATGGCAACTAACGCTTTGACGCTCAAGGCTGTGCTGTTCGACCGGGACGGGACGCTCGTGGTTGACGTGCCGTACAACGGCGACCCGCAGCGGGTTGAGCCGTATCCCGGCGCGCGGCGGGTCCTCGATGAACTGCGCAGCCTCGGCCTGGCCACCGGCGTCCTGAGCAACCAGTCGGGCATTGCCCGCGGCCTCCTGACGGCGGAGCAGGTGGACAGGGTGAACGCGCGGGTGGAGGACCTGCTGGGCCCCTTCGACGTCTGGGAAGTCTGCCCGCACGGAGCCGGTGACGGCTGCCTGTGCCGGAAGCCGGCACCGGGCATGATCCACAGCGCGTGCCGGCGCCTTGGCATCGACCCGTCCGAGGCGGCCTTCATCGGAGACATCGGCAGCGACATTGGGGCGGCATCGGCCGCCGGCGCGCGGGGCATCCTGGTACCCACTCCACAGACCAGAGCCGAAGAGGTCGAGGCGGCCCCCGAGGTTGCCGCCGACCTCGAACAGGCCGTTGCCCTGTTGCTTCGGGACCCCGTGCTTCAGGGGCCGGCATGAGCAGGGTCCTGGTGGCCCGGCTTGACAGCGTCGGTGACGTCCTCCTGGCAGGCCCGGCAGTCCGGGCCGTGGCGAACGGGCGGCGGGCCGACGGCGGCAGCCCGAACGACGTCGTCGTGCTTTGCGGACCGCAGGGCCAGTCGGCGGCCTCGCTGCTGCCCAGCGTGGCCGATGTTTTTTCCTGGGATGCCCCGTGGATCAGCAATCCGGCACCGCAGGTGGCCGGCCCGCACATCGACTCCCTGGTGGGCTTCGTCCGGAACTCCCGCATCTCCGAGGCAGTCATCCTCACCTCCTTCCACCAGTCGCCGCTGCCCCTGGCGCTCCTCCTGCGGTTGGCCGGCGTGGAGCGCATCACCGGCGCGTCCACCGACTACGCGGGGTCCCTCCTGGATGTCCGGCTGAGGCCCGGTGAGGATTTTCCCGAGGACCAGCCGGAGGCCGCGCGGGCGCTGGGCATCGCCCGGGCGGCCGGCTTCCAGCTCAAAGCCGGGGACGACGGAAAGCTCATGGTCAAGGACGCGCCGAGCATCCGCCACCTCGTCGGCGAGGGCCCCTACGTGGTGGTTCATCCCGGGGCAACGGTGCCCGCACGGGCCTGGCCGCCGCTCCACCATGCGGCGGCAGTGGAGCTTCTGGAGGGCGCAGGCCACAGGGTGGTGGTGACCGGAGGGCCGGGGGAAACCGCCCTCACCGCGACGGTGGCCGGCCCCTCCGCCATCGACCTGGGCGGGCGGACGGACTTGGCCACCCTGTCAGGGGTCCTGGCCAACGCGGACGTCGTGGTCACCGGAAACACGGGACCCGCCCACCTGGCGGCCGCCGTCGGAACCCCTGTGGTGAGCCTGTTTTCGCCAGTTGTGCCGGCCATCCGCTGGGCACCGTACGGGGTTCCGCTGGAACTGCTGGGAGACCAGAACGCGCCGTGCCGGCTCAGCCGCGCACGGGACTGCCCGGTACCAGGACATCCCTGCCTCAGCTCGGTTTCGCCGGAGCAGGTAGTGGACGCGGTGGAACGCCTGCTGAGCGGGGTTTCCTCACTCAGCACACGGAGGAAGGTCCGGAAACAATGAGAATTTTGCTCTGGCACGTGCACGGGGGGTGGACGGACGCCTTTGTCCGCGGCCGGCACGAGTACCTGCTGCCGGTCCTGCCCGGCCGCGGCGCCTGGGGACTGGGCCGCGCGGACCGGGACTGGCCCGCTTCCGTGCGGGAGGTGGCGCTCGCGGAGCTCGACGCCGGCAGCATCGACGCCGTCGTGCTCCAGCGGCCAGAGGAAGCGGCGGAGGTGGCACGCGTCCTGGGCCGCCGGCCTGGCGTCGACCTTCCTGCCGTGTACGTGGAGCACAACACGCCCAAAGGTGATGTTCCCTTTACGGTGCATCCGCTCGGGGAGCAGCGGGACATCCCGATCGTCCATGTGACCCACTTCAACGAGCTGTTCTGGGACAGCGGCCGGGCACCCACCAAGGTCATCGAGCACGGCATCGCGGATCCCGGCTACCTCTACACGGGCGAGGTTCCGGAGCTGGGCGTGGTGGTCAATGAACCGGTGCGCCGCGGACGTGTGACCGGGACGGACCTGCTGCCCCGGTTCGCTACCGTGGCCCCGCTCCAGGTCTTCGGCATGGGCGGCGGCGGGCTGGCGGACGCCACCGGCATTCCGGCCCGGCGCCTCACCGTCCGGGGTGACCTGAAAACCGCGGAGCTCCACCGTCAATTGGCGCGCTGCCGGGCATACCTGCACCCGCTGCGCTGGACTTCCCTGGGGCTGGCGCTGCTGGAGGCCATGCACTTGGGCTTGCCGGTCCTGGCACTGGCCACCACCGAGGCGGCGCGGGCCGTGCCGCCTGAGGCGGGCTGCATCTCCACCGAGGTGGAGGAACTGCGCCGCTGCGCCAGGCTGCTGCTCAACGACCCGGAGGAAGCACGACGGCGGGGCAAGGCTGCGCGGGAGGCAGCCCTTGAGCGCTACGGACTTGAGCGGTTCCTCGCCGACTGGGACGAGGTGCTGGCCGATCTGGTGCCAGGAGGACTGGCCCGCTCCAGGCAGGGGGACGGCCCGCAGCGGAGGCTTTTGGAAGTGGCGGCATCCGGGGATGCAGCTTCAAAGGGGTCCGGACCGGATGCCCTGACCGCGGCGCGAGAAGGGAATACGCATTGAAGATCTCAATGATTTCGGAACACGCCAGTCCTTTGGCAGCGCTTGGCGGAGTGGATGCTGGTGGCCAGAACGTACATGTTGCCGCCCTGTCCTCGGCATTGGCCCGGCGCGGCCACAGGGTGACGGTCTATACGAGGCGTGACGCGCCCGATTTGCCTCCGCGGGTACGTGTGCATCCCCGGCTCGAGGTGGTGCACGTGGATGCCGGGCCGGCCGAACATGTGCCCAAGGACGAGCTCCTGCCCTTCATGTCCGCCCTCGCCGACGGAGTGGTCCAGGACTGGGGCAGCTCACCGCCGCATGTGGTGCATGGACACTTCTGGATGTCCGGGGTCGCCGCGCTGGACGCGGCACGCCGCGAGCCCGGTGGCTTTCGGGTTCCCGTGGTGCAGACCTTCCACGCGCTGGGGACCGTCAAGCGCCGCCACCAGGGCGCAGCCGACACGAGCCCGGCCGAGCGGCGCTTCCTCGAACCGTCGGTGGGCCGGTCGGCGGACCGTATCCTGGCCACCTGCTCCGACGAGGTCTTCGAGTTGCGGGCCATGGGTATCGACGCCCGCCGGGTTTCCATCGCTCCCTGCGGTGTGGACCTGGACCTTTTCTCCAGCGACGGCCCGGCCGACGTACCCTCCCGGTCCAACCGGATCCTGTCCGTGGGCCGGCTGGTTCCGCGTAAGGGCGTGGACCTGGTGATCCGTGCGCTGCCGTATCTGCTCAAGGCTGGATTCGATGACGTCGAACTGCTGATTGTGGGCGGCGGGGCTGACGCGGACGGACACGGCCCGGAGGCACGCCGGCTGCTGGACCTCGCCCGGGAGCTCGGCGTGGCAGCCCACGTGGAGCTCCGGGGCCAGGTGCCCCGGGACGCAATGCCCGGCATCTTCCGAAGCGCGGATGCCGTGGTCTGCACCCCCTGGTACGAGCCCTTCGGCATCGTTCCGCTGGAGGCTATGGCCTGCGGCGTTCCCGTGGTCGCCGCTGCAGTGGGCGGCCTGACGGACAGCGTAGTGGATCGTGAAACCGGCCTGCACGTGCCGCCGAAGGACCCGGAGGCCATCGCGGAGGCCGTCGGCACCCTCCTGGCCAGCCCGGAACTCCGAGCGAAACTCGGGCGGGCGGGCGAGCGCCGGGCGAAGGCCCGCTACTCGTGGAACAGGGTTGCCGCCGAAACCGAAAAGGCCTACCAGTTGGCTGTGGCGGGCTCTGCCGAGGCAGGCAGCCTTGAACCGATGGAAGGAGCGGCACTGTGACTCCGGAATCCCTGCGGGAGGCCGAGCTTCCTGCCTTGCCCCGGATCGGCGATCCGCCCGGTTTCGCTGAAAACCGCGTTGGGCAGGAGGCCGCGCTGTCCGATCCGGCCGCGCCCGTAGCCGAAGCCATCGCGGGCTCGCGGGATGCTGTGCGCACCCATCTGGAAAACGTCCTGCCCGCACTGCGGTCCCTGGAAAGCCAGACCGACAAACTGGCCGGCTGGGGCGTGGAGCTGGCCCAGCGCCTGCTGAGCGGGCAGAAGCTGCTCGCTGCCGGCAACGGGGGCTCTGCCGCCGAAGCGCAACACCTCACGGCGGAACTTGTGGGCAGGTTTGACGGCGAGCGGATGCCTTTTTCCGCGATCTCCCTCCACGCCGAAAGTTCGGCCGTCACGGCCATTGCCAACGATTACGGCTACGCTGAGCTCTTCGCGCGGCAGGTCCGCGCCCACGGCAGGTCCGGGGACATCCTCGTGCTGCTGTCCACGAGCGGCCAGAGCCCCAACCTGCTCCGTGCAGCCGAAGCAGCAGCCAGGCTGAACGTGACTACGTGGGCTCTGACCGGCCCGGCGCCCAACCCCCTGGCGTCCTGCTGCGACGACGCAGTGGCCATCGATGCCGTTTCGGCCAACGCGCAGGAAGGACACCTGATTGCGCTGCACGCCATCTGCCGGGCCTTCGAAGCCGAGGTGGCCCGCAGGGGCCAAGGCCTTCCCGGGCAGGAGGCTGATCGCGCATGAGGATCACAGTGGTGGGCGACGTCCTGCTGGATGTGGACCTTTCCGGTGAAGCAACACGGCTGTGCCCCGACGCGCCCGTGCCGGTGGTGGACGTCTCCGATGTCCGGCGCCGGGCCGGCGGTGCCGGGCTCGTCGCCCGGATGCTGGCCCACGACGGCCACCGTGTCACCCTGGTGACTGTGCTTTCCGACGACGACCCCTCCCTCGCGCTGGAAGGCGCGCTCGCCGGCGTGCGGGTTGTCTCCGGGCCCTCCGGGGCCAGGACACCGGTAAAGACGCGGGTCAGGGCGGGCCGCCAGCCGGTGGTGCGGGTGGATGAGGGGTGTGAGCGGCCGGAAGTGCCGGCGGCCACCCCGGGCATGCTCAGGGCGCTGGAACAGGCCGAGGTGATCGTCGTGGCCGACTATGGCAGGGGCGTTGCCGCGAACCCGGAGATCCGGCGGTTGCTCGAGGCCCGCGCCGGCGACATCCCGATCGTATGGGATCCGCATCCCTCCGGCGCCGTCCCCGTCCGCGGCATGGCCGTAGTGACCCCCAACCTGTCCGAGGCGGGCAAGGCCGTGGGCTCCGGCAGTGCTGATCCGGGCGCCGGAACGCCGGCCGCGGTTGCCGACGTCGGCAAAACACTGCTGGACCGATGGCAAAGCCAGGCGGTCCTGGTGACCATGGGGGAGCGGGGCGGCCTGCTGTCCCGGCCCGGCGCTTCGCCGGTGACCATCCCGGCACCTCCCACCGAGGTCACCGATCCCTGCGGCGCCGGCGACCGGCTCGCGGCCAGCCTGGCCGTGCACCTGGCGGAGGGCCGCAGCCTTAGCGACGCCGCCGAACTGGCGATCGATGAAGCGGCCGCCTTCCTCGGCGCCGGCGGGGTGGCCTCCCTGCCGGACCGACAGCGGCCGGCCTGGCACCACAGCAGCGGGGAAGACGCCATCGGAATGGCCCGGCGGGTGCGCGCCAACGGCGGAACCGTCGTGGCCACCGGCGGCTGCTTCGACCTCCTGCACGCCGGCCATGCCCGCACCCTGGCGGCAGCCCGGGCCCTCGGCGACTGCCTGATCGTATGCCTGAACTCGGATGAGTCGGTGCGCCGGATCAAGGGCGAGCAGCGGCCCATCGTGAGCCAGCAGGACCGGGCCGAACTCCTGCTGGCACTCGAATGCGTGGACGCCGTCCTGGTCTTCGGGGAAGATACCCCCGAGGACTGCCTGGAGACGCTGCGGCCGGACATCTGGGTGAAGGGCGGAGACTACCGTGCGTCGGAGCTGCCGGAGGCCGGGCTGGTCGAGAGCTGGGGCGGGCGCTGCGTGACGGTGCCGTTCCACCAGGCCCGGTCCACCTCTGTCCTTGCGGATGCGCTGGCGAAGGTCAGCTGAAAGCCAAACTGCCACACGATCTTGCAATTCGACCCGACTGAAAGGAACACCATGACTGAATCGACTATCCGGCCCGGCCGGGTCCTGGTAACCGGCGGGGCCTCGGGACTGGGGGCCGCCGTCGTCGATGCCGTACTGAAAGCCGGAGGAACTCCGGTGGTGCTGGACCGGGACATCCGGAACGTCTCCGCGGCCAAGGCCTTCGAAGTGGACGTCTCGGACCGCGTGGCGGTGACCGAGGCTGTGCGGCAGGCCGCCGAGACCCTGGACGGGCTGGATGCAGTGGTCACGGCGGCCGGCATCGACCGCTGCGGCAAGCTGGAGGATGTGGCCGCGGACGAGTGGGAGCGCGTCATCGGGGTCAATCTGATGGGCACGGTCTCTGTTGTCCGGGCGGCTCTCCCGTACCTGAAGGCATCCCGTGGACGGGTGGTCACCATCGCGTCAACGCTGGGCAAGCGGGCACTGCCGGAGGCCACCGCCTACTGTGCTTCAAAATTCGGCGTCGTGGGCTTCAGCCACTCCCTGGCAGCAGAGACAGGCGGTGAGATCGGAGTGACCACCATGATCCCGGGCGGCATGAAGACGCGCTTCTTCGACGACCGCGCCGAGCAGTACAAGCCACAGGACGACTCACGTCTGAACGACCCCGGCAACGTGGCGCAGGCGATCCTGTTCGTCCTCTCCCAGCCCACCGGCTGCGAGGTTCGCGAAATGCTCATCTGCCATGAGGAAGAAGGCTCGTGGCCGTGAGCTGAAGCACGTCCGCGTAGACCTCTGAGGGTTCAACGGCCTTCACGGTGGACTCGTCATGGGGGCACCGTGGGGCCGTCCACCCGACCTGGGTGATATCCACGCCGCATACCTCGCAGCGTGTGGCCCACCCGAGGTGGATCCGGTGCAGGCTCCGGCCAAGTGGTGCAGCGTTGATGGCGTTGCCCGCCCAGTAGACCCCCACGGTGGGAGTGCCCAAGGCCTGGGCAAGGTGGCGCGGTCCGCTGTCGTTCGCCACCACGACACTGCTACTGGCGAGCAGTGCAGCGAGCTCACCGAGGCTGAGTTTGCCGGCGACCGACTCGATGGCGGGGCGGGGTTCCGGACCTTGTTCGACGGCGAGTTCCACCACCGTTTCGGCCAGTTCCTTTTCGCTGCTGTCGCCCACCACGTAAACCCGGAAGCCGTCGTCGGCGGCCCTCCGGGCCACGGCCGCGAAGCGTTCGGCCGGCCACCGACGGCGGGGATCAGTCGCACCCGGATGGATCACCAGTACGCGGTGGATGCCGGGTCCGTTTCCCAATGCCGGCAGCTGGGCATGCTGCTGGCCGAACTCCGGCAGTGGCTCGAGCCTGGCCTCGAGGTCACCGGGAGGGGCGCCGGCAAATCCCGCCACCTCGAGGGCCCGGAGCGGCTCATGCTGGTAGTACACGTAAGGCACGGTCCGTTCAAGCGGGGTTGCGTCCGGGGTTCTGGTGCCCACGGTGTGGCGTGCGCCGAGCCGGAGCAGGAACGGATTTGAGTACCGGCCGCCGCCGTGCAGCTGGACGGCCAGGTCAAAGTTCCGGGCGCGCATGGCGGCAAAGAACCGTTCCAGTTCCTGGTGGTCTTCCGGTCCCGGGCGGACCCCCTCGGCAAACGGCAGAATCACCGTCTCATCCACCGGGCCCACGGTCTGGGACAGCAGCTCAGCCTGGACCGGTGTGCACAGCAGGGTCACGCTGGCCTCAGGGTAGGCGGCCTTCAGCGCTGCCACCGCAGGGAGGGCAAACATCAGGTCACCCAGCCCGCCGCCGCGGAGAACGGCGATGCGGGAGATCCCGCTGAAGGGTTCCAAAACCGGGCCGATCCCGTGCCCCGTGATGCGTGCTCCGCCAAAGTCGGCGTTGAAGAGTTCCATGCAGTCAGCCCTCTCGGTTCCGGATGCGTTCAGGTCGGGATGCGTTCAGGTCGCGTTCAGTGGGGCCCACCCTACGGTGCACCGGGCCCGTTTTGCCAGCCCGGAAAACCCCGGCCTTCAGCCTGGCGGGACCCGGGCCGGCAGCTTTGAAAACTCCTGCCCCGGGTGCGTGTAAACCCCCAGACGCCGGGGTACGGATCACCTCAGAGAGGGGCGGGAACGGACGCCCGGCAACACTGCGCAGCATGCCTAAAATCCCAGTGAGGAGCCACATGCAATCGACCATCACCAGCGAGCTGGCCAACGCGGAAGACATGCTCACCATCCTGAACCCGCGAACCGGGGAAACCGTCGGCAGCCTTTCCGCCGCCGGCGCCGCGGATGTGGCGGGAGCCGTGGCGGCGGCCCGCGCTGCCCAGCCGGGCTGGGCCGCAACGACGCCGGGGGAACGCGGCAAGCTGCTGCGCGAGGCCGCCCGGGCGCTGGAGGCGGCCGCTGCCGGGCTGGCCGAACTGAACGCACAGGAGACCGGCCGTCCGGTGGAGGAAGCCCTGGCAGGCATTGCGGCCGGTGTTTCGACCCTGGAACAGTATGCGGAACTGGGGCCCGTACACCGCGGTCACAGCCTGCGCGGCAATGCGCTGGCCGCGGACTACACCATCGCCGAGCCCCGCGGCGTGGCCGTGCTGCTGACCCCGTGGAACGACCCCGTGGCCGTGGCCTGCGGACTCATCGGGGCCGCCCTGGTCACCGGGAACACGGCCATTCACAAGCCGAGCGAGCGCTGCCCCCACGTGGGAAAGCTGTTGGGGGAGGCATTGGCGCCGGTCTTCCCGCCCAACGTGCTGGCCACGCTGACCGGAGGGGCCGACGTCGGAACCCTCCTCACGCAGGAGCGGGACGTAGATATGTTCGCCCACGTGGGCTCCAGCGCCACCGGCGACCGGATTGCCCGGGCGGCGGTACTGACGGGCGCGTACGTCATCAGGGAAAACGGCGGGAATGATCCACTGCTGGTGGATGCCGACGTCGATCCCGACTGGGCAGCGGAACAGGCGGCTATCGGGGCCTTCAGCAACAGCGGGCAGATCTGCACATCCGTTGAGCGCATCTACGTCCACGCGTCCATCGCCGAACCGTTCTGCCAGGCACTGGTGGAGCAGGCCAGGGAACGAAACCGGGAAGACCGGCTGGCACCGCTCGTGGACACCCGGATGCGCGACGACGTCCAGCGGCACGTGGCCGAGGCGCTGCAACTCGGGGCGCGGGCCGTGGAGGGCGGCTCCGTTCCGGACGGGCCCGGCGCCTTCTACCCGGCCACTGTTCTGGTGGACTGCATAGAAGCCATGGACGTCATGTCCGAGGAAACGTTCGGCCCCGTGGCGCCGGTGCGCGTTGTGAACAGCTTCGAGGAAGGGCTCACCCTTGCCGCGGCCGGACGTTACGGACTGGCCGCCACTGTCCTGACCGGCAGCATCGCCCACGCCCAGCAGGCCGTCGCCGCGCTTCCGGTGGGGACGGTCAAGGTCAACGAGGTCTTCGGCGGCGCACCGGGCGGGGCTGCCCAGCCCCGGGGCGAAAGCGGGCACGGGTTTGGCTACGGCCCCGAACTCCTGGATGAATTCAGCCGGGTCAAGGTGGTGCACATCGCCGCGCCGCCCGCCCCTGTGGCCCGTGAAACCAACGGGGCGGCGTTATGACCGCCACGGAACATTCCGAACCCGTGCTTCCTGAACCGGTCCTTTCCGAACAGCGCGGCCTGGCGGCGTGGCTTCCCCGGAGGCTGGCCGAAGAACGGCCATCCGTCACGGTCGTGGGCGACTTCATGCTGGACGGCTGGTGGACCGGCTCGATCGACCGGATGTGCCGCGAGGCGCCGGCTCCCGTGGTGGACATCACCCGGCGCGACTTCGCTCCCGGCGGCGCCGCCAACACCGCCATGAACCTGGCGGCCCTCGGGGCCCGTGTCAGCGTGGCCGGAATTATCGGAACGGACGACGCCGGCACGGAACTTAGGCGCCAACTGGTCGCCGCCGGGGTGGACACCACGCTCCTCGCCGGGCACCCGGAGATGGTCACCACCACCAAGATCCGGATCAGCAGCGGCGGCCAGGTTCTCCTGCGCTTCGACGACTCCGCGGCAGCTGTCCCGCCCGACGCCCTGGCGACGTTCGGGGCGGCGGTGCCTGCCGCCGTCGGGCACCAAGATGCGGTGGTGATCTGCGACTACGGAACGGGCGTCCTCGCGGAACCTGTGCGCGGACGGCTCATCGAATCGCTGGCCGGGCGGGGCCAGGACACGCTCGTGGTGGTGGATGCGCACGATCCCCGCCCGTGGGCCGGACTCGAGCCGGACCTCGTCACGCCCAACGCCCAGGAGGCCGCCGGGATGCTGGACGTCCGGCTCGGCAGCGGGCCCGGACGCGCAGAAGTGGTGACGGCGCACGGCGGCGAGCTGCTGCAGGCCACGGGGGCACACGCCGTCGTGGTCACCCTGGACCGGGACGGCACCGTTCTCATCCCGGCCGCCGGGAACCCGCACCGGACGTGGGCCAGGCCTGCCACCGAGAAGCAGGCCTCCGGCGCGGGCGACACGTTCGTGGCGGCGCTGACCCTGGCGCGTGCCGCGTCGCTCCCTCTGACAGCCAGCCTGGACCTGGCGCAGGCGGCAGCGGACGTGGTGGTCCACCACCCGGGGACATCGGTGTGCGGCACGGACGAGCTGGGCCGGTACCTGGAAAGCTTCGCTGACACCGCCCTGACCGCCGAAGAGCTGGAGCGCCACATCCGTGCCCACCGCAGCGACGGCCAGCGCGTGGTGCTGACCAACGGCTGCTTTGACGTCCTGCACCGCGGGCATACGCGCTACCTGAACCAGGCCAAGCAGTTGGGCGACATCCTGGTGGTGGCCCTCAACAGTGACGATTCCGTCCGAAAGCTCAAGGGGCCGGGCCGCCCCATCAACAGCGTGGCCGACCGGGCCGCCGTGATCGCCGCCCTGAGCTGCGTTGACTACGTCACCGTCTTCGACACCCCGACACCGATTCCCCTGATCGAACAGCTAAGGCCGGAGATCTATACCAAGGGTGGTGACTACACGCCGGAGATGCTGGCCGAAACGGAGGCCGTGGAGGCCTACGGCGGGACGGTGACCATCCTCGACTACGTGGCCGAGCGCTCCACCACGGCAATTGTCCAGCGCATCCTCAACGGCGAAGGCGCGGCCGTGCCGGAGGGGTAGAGCAACTAGGCTTGAAGCATGACCGAAGCGGCGGAGAACTGATGGCACGGCGCGGCAAGTCAGGCGGAAAATCGGGCGGCAGGAAAGCGGTGGCGGCGGCCCCGGCACTGCTTGACGTGACCAAGAAAGCGAGTGCAGAGGGCCCCGCCGAGGGCGTCTACTACATCGACACGGGCGACTGCGAGCTCATCGCGGACCAGGACAACTCCACCGGCTGGCTGCTGCGCATCAACGGCGTGATGAGTTCGCACATCGACCTGGCCGATCCGCTCTTCCTCGACTTCGAGTACATGCGCTGGATGTCCGCCCTGATCGAATCCCGCTGGCCGACGGAGTCCAGGCCCAGGCTGCGGGGCCTGCACCTCGGCGGCGGAGCCTGCTCGTTGGCCCGGTACTTCCATGCCGCCTACCCGGACGCCCGGCAGGTGGTGGTCGAACTTGACGGGAAGCTCGCCGAATACGTCCGCGGCTGGTTCGACCTGCCCAAGGCCCCGCTGCTCCGGCTGCGCGTTGGTGAGGCCCGGGCTGTGACGGAAACCCTGACGCCTGATACCCGCGACTTCATTATCCGGGACGTGTTCGCCGGCGCGCTGACCCCCCTTCCGCTGACCACCGCCGAGTTCAACGGGCATGTCCGCCGGGTCCTTGCGCCGGGTGGCATCTACGTGGTGAATTCAGGCGACGGTCCGGACCTGAAGAATGCCCGGGAGGATGCCGCCACCATCGCGGCCGCGTTCGAGCACACCCTCATCATCGCGGACCCCGCCATGCTGAAGGGGCGCCGCTACGGCAACATGGTGATGGCCGGCAGCGACCAGCCGTTCGACGACGATCCGCAGCTCGCGCGGCGGCTGCTGGGCGGGGCGGTGCCCGCCCACGTCTGGAACGACGACAAGGTCCGGGCCTTCGCCGCCGGAGCCCAAGTGCGCCACGACCCTGTGCCCCGTGCAGATGAACCCGGTGCAGATGCACCCGGGCCCCAGCCTTTGGTCACCGGCTGAGCCGCGTCACGGGCTGAGTCGCCCCTGCCCGAGGAGCCACTCCCGGTGGGCGGTGGTCTGTTCGCGCAGCGCTGTCACCACGGCGGCGACGGCGGGCCGGCGCATCGAGTCGGGCCGCAGGACCATCCAGTAGGGCAGCCGTTCGGCGATGTTCCCGGGCAACAGGCGAACGAGGTCCTCATGCCGGTCGGCCATGAAACAGGGGAGGAACCCCACCCCGGCGCCCGCCCGGGTGGCTTCCACGTGCACGAACACGTTGGTGGAGCTCACGCCGTCGCGCATGGCCGGCACCAGCCGCCGCGGTGCGTCAAGATCGTCCACCTGCAGCATGGAATCCACGAAGTACACCAGCGGATGCGCGGTCAGAGCTTCCACCGTTTCCGGCGTCCCATTGGTCTCGATGTACTGCCGGGACGCGTACATCCCGAGCTCGTACTCGCCCAGCCTGAATGCTTCTGCCCGGTGCACCTGCGGCTCGCCCACCACCACCTCGATGTCCAGTCCCGAGCGCTGCTGCAGCGCCCGGCGCGTGACGGTTACGATTTCGACGCTGAGCCCAGGGTGATCCCTCCTCAGCCGGGCCACCGCCGGAGCAGCGATGTAGGCGCTGAAACCGTCGGTCGCCGTCATGCGTACGACGCCGGTAATCGGGTCAGGCGCGCGGCCTGACGGTCCCAGCGCACGCACCGCCGTTTCCACCTGCTCTGCCACCAGCACGGCCCGGGCCCCGAGCTCGGTCAGCTCCCAGCCCCCGGACGCCCGCGCGAGTACCCGGCCGCCGAGAGCCTTTTCCAGTGCGGCGATCCGGCGTGAGACGGTGGTGTGGTTCAGGCCCAAGACCTGGGCCGCCGTCGTGAACTTCGCCGAGCGGGAGACGGCGAGCAGCACCAGCAGATCATCCGGGTTGGCATCCATATCTGCAATTTTGCACGAACTGAGTGCCCGATTAGTCATTGAACCGCGTTCCCTCTGCAGGAATACTCGGTGAATCGGAAGTGTTGCGCGCCTTGGAAGTGAACGGCGTGCGGCACGTGTCAACGTGGACACTTGGAGGAGCAGACTGTGGACGCACAAGGGCCGGACGTGGAAAAGAACCTGAACGGCCGCAAGGCGCTGGTCACGGGCGGTGCCAGCGGCATCGGCGCGGCGTGCGTACGGGAACTGGCCGCCAGGGGAGCGAAGGTGGTGGTGGCCGACGTCGACGAAGCCGGCGCCGCGGCCCTTGCCGATGAGGTGGGCGGCACGTCCTGGGCCGTCGACCTGCTGGACGTCGAGGCGCTGGCCGCGCTGAGCCTGGACTGCGACATCCTGGTCAACAACGCCGGTATCCAGCGCATCAGCCCCATCGAGGAGTTCGATCCCGTGGCGTTCCGGCGGATCCTGGCCCTCATGCTCGAGGCGCCCTTCCTGCTGATCCGTGCCGCGCTGCCGCACATGTATGCCAACAACTTCGGGCGGATCATCAACCTGTCGTCGGTGCATGGCCTCCGGGCCTCGCCGTTCAAGAGCGCCTATGTCTCGGCGAAACACGGTTTGGAGGGGCTGAGCAAGGTGACGGCGCTGGAGGGCGGCGAGCACGGCGTCACGTCCAACTGCATCAACCCTGGGTACGTGCGCACCCCGCTGGTGGAGAAGCAGATCGCGGACCAGGCGCGCGTCCACGGGATTCCGGAGTCGGAGGTCCTGGCCAAGGTGATGCTTACCGAGTCCGCGGTGAAACGGCTGGTGGAACCCGAGGAGGTGGCCTCGCTCGTTGCGTGGCTGTCCTCCGACGCCGCCGGCATGGTCACCGGCGCCAGTTACACGATGGACGGGGGCTGGTCCGCGCGGTAGTCCCCGCTAGCTCTTTGACCCTGTCAGGGCGAGGGTGCCGCCCAGCCCGATCATCATCACCCCGCCGGTCGTGGTCACAGCTGCCACCCGGCGGGGTGAGCGGGCGAACCACTGCCTCGCGGTGCCGGCGGCGAGTGCCCAAACGCTGTCTGAAACCAGCGCAATGGCCAGGAACGTGGCACCGAGCAGGGCGAGTTGGAGGGGAATGGCGCCGGCAGAGTGATCCACGAACTGCGGGAGGACCGCCACGAAGAACACCACTGACTTCGGGTTCGTGGCCCCGACAACGAAGCCTTCACGCAGAATTCGCCGCGTGGTGGCTGGCCGGGACGGGTTCGGGCCTGCAGGGCCGCCCCGGCGGTGCAGCACCGCCTGGATTCCCAGGTAGATGAGGTAGGCCGCGCCGGCAAACTTCACCACCGTGAACAGCAGCACGGACTCAGCCAGTACGACGCCGAGCCCCAGCGCCACGCCTGCGATCTGGAGGAGTTCCCCGACCGCATTGCCAAGGACACTTAGCAGGCCGCCCCGCCGCCCGAGGGCGAGCGACCGTCCGATGACGAAGAGGACGCTCGGGCCCGGGACGGCGATCAGCAACGCGGACACCAACGCAAAGGCGAGCAGATTCTGCAGCGGGAGCATGCCTGATCGTAACGCCGCCGGCGGGCAGCCAGCCAGCACCGGTGCGCTCTAAACGTTGCGGCGTCGTGGGGCCTACGAATCCTCGGTAACCGGATTGCCGGAGGCCCGGATGTACTCCTCCACGGCCGACTCCGGCACGCGGTAGGACTTGCCGAACCGGTCGGCCGCCAGCGTCCCGGCCCGGACCATCCGGTAGACGGTCATCTTGGACAGACGAAGGGCCGCGGCGACCTCGGCGATGGTGAGGTACGCGGTGGGCAGGTTGGCGATGGACATGGGATCGGCTCCTGGTGGTCGTCGGCTGGACTGGCGGTGACCCGCCTAGTCCGGCCGCCTCAGTTGCCGGTAGTCGTAGAAGTACACCTGGTCCGAGGACCGGATCCCGATCGACCGGCCGTTCTTGACCACAACGGTGCCTTCGCGCCTGCCGTTGAACGGGTCGTCGCCCACCAGGACGTCGCCGACCTTGTACGGAACAGCGGCCGTCCGCGCGCGCTGCAGGGTCTGGGCCAGGAAACTGGGGGACCGCGCGGATTGAATATTTGGTGCCGGCGCCCCGGCCTGGATTTCCAACATGGGGACCACTCCTTCACAGTGTGACCAATCGTCGAATCACTGGCGGCGCGGGTCCGGGTCATCATCCGGGGTCAGATCCCCAGCCGGCTGGCACCGTGTAGTCCACTGTAGGAAGGAATCACCTAAGTCACACGAGTAACATCTACCTCATTTATCACATCAGGCACTCGCGTAACAGGTCCCCACTACCTGTCTTTACCCATTTCTACTACTTGTTTTTCCGTTTTCCGGCCTGGCGCGCCAATTCCCCGCGAATCCTACTCAGTTTTGGCGACCACCGGCAGCGGCGAGGTCTCATCCTCAAGGTGGGCCCGGCGTCGTCCGTTGCCTTTGACCCAGAGCCGGTAGGCGGCCACGAGCAGCGCCAGCCACACAGCCCCCACGTAGAGCGCCACACGGGTGTCCTCAAAGAAGCCAAGCACAGCGATCACAAGCCCCATGAAGGCGATGGTGAGCACGGACGCCGCCGGCCACCAGGGCGAGGGGAACTCCGACGCCGGCAGGCCCTTCCGGGCGATCTCGCGTTTCATCGCCACGTGGGAGGCGAGAATCATGACCCACACCCAGACCGTCGCGAAGGTGGCGATGGATGCGATGAGCAGGAAGACATCTTCGGGGATGACCGCATTCAGCACCACACCCACCAGCAGGATCCCGGCCATCATCACCACAGTCATCCACGGCACGCCATGCAGCGAAACCCGCCCGAAGCTCTGCGGCGCGTGTCCCTGCTTGGCCAGGCCGAAGAGGATCCGGCCGGCGCCGAAGATGTCGCTGTTGATGGCGGAGAGCGCGGCGGTGATCACCACGGCGTTGAGGATGTGGGGTGCGGCGGGAATGCCCAGGCCGCTGAAGATCTGGACGAACGGGCTGCCGTTGTTGCCGATCTCGTTCCACGGGAAGAGGCTCATCAGCACGCCCAGGGTCAGGACGTAGAACAGGAGGACCCGGACTGGCACTGTGTTGACGGCCTTCGGGATCACCTTTTTGGGGTCGGCCGCCTCACCGGCCGTGATGCCGATGGTTTCGATCCCGCCGAACGCGAACATGACGACGGCGAACGAGGCCAGGAGCCCCTCGAAGCCGTTCGGGAACAGGCCGCCGTGCTCCACGAGGTTGCCCAGGCCCGGGGCAGCCGCCGAGGCGTCGCCGTTCTGGAAGCCGAACGCGAGGATGGCTGCGCCGCCCGCGATCATCGCGATAATCGCTGAGACCTTGACCAGGGTGAACCAGAATTCGAGTTCACCGAAGACCTTGACGCTGAGCAGGTTCAGCGCCGCGAGGAGGAAGATGATGGCCAGGATCCAGACCCACCGCTCCACGGACGGGAACCAGAAGCCCATATAGATGCTGAAGGCCGTGACGTCGGCGATGGCCACGATCGCCATTTCGAAGACGTAGGTCCAGCCGGTCACGAAGCCTGCCAGCGGCCCGAGGTACCGGCTGGCATACTGCCCGAAGGATCCCGAGACCGGGTGCCGCACGGCCATTTCGCCCAGCGCGCGCATCACCATGAACACGGCGGCGCCGCCAATCATGTAAGCAAACAGCACGGCGGGGCCGGCCTTTTGGATGGCCGAAGCCGAACCGTAGAACAGGCCGGTGCCGATGGCGGAGCCCAACGCCATGAAGCGGATGTGGCGGACGTTGAGGCCGCGGTTCAGGACGGTCTCGACGGCGGATCCGACGGCAGTTCCGACGGCGGTGCGGGCGGTTCCGGCGGCGGTGGCCGCCGTCGTGCGTCCGGTGGGATTGTCGGAGGTGCTGCCGGCGGTTGCGCTGTCAGGCGCCGCCGTTTCGGCTGTTGTTTGGGCTTGCTGCATGCCAATACCTTCTCGTCATTGGGAGGGGGATCGCTATCCAGCAGACCATGTCCGGAGGGGCTGTGATGAGGCTCACGGGGGCTTGGTGTCTTTGATTTCAGACTGTGCCGCTTCAGACCACGCGGCTTTTGTTTTCCCGACGGTTCAGCGGTAGCCGTTAGCGTCAGCCGGCAGCCCGGCCTCCTGGACCTCCGCCAGGTAGCGCCAGCAGTCCGGCCGGGAGCCGTCGACGTCCGTGAAGCCGTACTCCTGCGCCAGACCGCCGGAGGAGAACGAGCCGCCGGTCCGTCGGTGTACGTCGGGATCAGCGGCGAGGGCGGCCACGGCCCGGCCCACGAAGCGCGGGCTTTCCGAGATGGCGGCGAAGTGCGGATTCGTGGCCGCTGCCTCGCGCCAATTGGCTTCGGTCACGCCGTAGTGTTCGAGCATCATTTCCGAACGCATCCAGCCCGGCGTCAGCGCCACGGCCGTGCACCCGAACTGCTTCAGCTCCTCGGACTGGCTGAAGGCGAGCCGCAGGACAGCGGACTTGGCGAGGTCGTAAAACGCGGAGAGCCGGTAGTGGGCGGCGTTGTATTCGCGGGTTCCGTCCGTCATTTCCACCACCAGTCCTCCCGGGCGGCGGATAAGCAGCGGCAGGGCGACATGGCTGGTGACCAGATGCGTGTCGACGGCGCCGTGCAGCATCCGCAAACCGCCCGCAAGGTCGTGTTCCCACAGGGGTGTATTCCACTGGATGAGGTTTTCACCGCCCCAGATGTCGTTCACCAGGATGTCCAGCCGGCCGTGCTCGTCGTCGATGCGGCGGACCAGCGCGTCCACCTCCGCGGCGTTGAAATGGTCCACTACCGCGGCGATGCCCGTCCCGCCGGCGGTGCTCACCAGGGCCGCCGTTTCGTCGATGGTTTCCGGGCGACGATAGTCGGACGCCTGGCGGCTGGTGGTGCGGCCGGTGCAGTAGACCACAGCCCCGGCCTCACCCAGGGCGACGGCTGTCCCGCGGCCCGCCCCTCGCGTTGCCCCGGCCACCAGAGCGACCCTGCCCCTTAGCGGAAACTCCATGGACAAACGCTACCGCTGTGCGCCGGAAAAGCGGGATGATGGGGCCAGTCACGGGATGTCCGGTATTCCAGACACCCGCGCCTCCGAAGGGCGGCCACAACGCCTTGGGGAGGCGCAAGCTTAAATACGGGATACCGGACACCTTTCGGAGAAACGCCGAAGAGACGGAACCCCGAACAGACAGTCAAACGACGGAGGACATATGGCAGGAACGATGGCCGCAGCCGCGGTAAAGCGGCCGGAATCAGCTGTGAAGGCAAAGGTTCCAGCCGCCGAAAACACCCTGCGGATCCTCAAACTGTTGGCTTCCAAGCGGGGGCCGATGGCGGCGTCGAACATTGCCACGGCGCTGGGGCTGCCCCGCTCAAGTGTCTACCACCTCCTGGGCGTCATGGAGGCGAACGGCTTCGTCCTGCACCTGCACGAGGAGCAGCGCTACGGCCTGGGCATCAGCGCCTTCGAGCTCAGCTCCGCCTTCTCTCGGCAGGAACCGCTGTCCAGGCTGGGACGGCCCATGCTGGCATCCCTCGTCGATGTTCTTGGCGAAAGCGCACACCTGGCCGTCCTGCACGGCCGGGATGTGCTCTACATCGTGGAGGAGCGCGCCAAGAACCGGCCATCGCTGGTGACCGACGTCGGTGTCCGGCTGCCCAGCCACCTCACCGCCAGCGGTCGCGCAATCCTTGCAGCGCTGCCAAAGTCGCAGGTCCGTGCTCTCTATCCGAACGCCGCGGCCTTCACTGCCCGGCATGAGGTGGAGGGCGCCATCATGAAGTACTCGGCCCTGTCCTCGCACCTGGACCAGGTGCGGCAGCGTGGCTACGCCACGGAACACGGCGAGGTGACGCCGGGCTTTGGATCCATCGCCGCCGCTGTCACGGATCACCTCGGATGGCCGACGGCGGCAGTGGCCGTCACGTTCCTGGAGGAGAAGCTGCCTGAGGGCCAGTGGCCGGTGCTCGCCGCCCGCGTCCAAAAGGTCGCCGACGAGCTCTCCGTTCGCATCCACGGCCGCCCGGCAGCGCAGTAGCCCAAGCAACTGGCAGCACAGGCGTTCCCGCGGCCCAGTTCGCCCTGACGCGCCGCCGGGTTGGGTCTGGGATACCGGACAGCACCGCCCGAAAACCCCTGTCTGGCCCGCTCAGAAGGGGCTTTAGTTGATACAGAAGCACTCCCGCACCACGCAACAGCACATTCCCCGCAACACGAAGGAGCCACCATGGCACCCGCCGATTTCACTACCGGTGCCCGCCCGGTCAAAGCAGCCCGCGGCACCGAGCTCACTGCCAGGTCCTGGCAGACCGAGGCGCCGCTGCGCATGCTCATGAATAACCTGGATCCGGAGGTGGCCGAACGCCCTGATGACCTGGTGGTCTATGGCGGCACGGGCCGGGCGGTGCGCTCGTGGGCTGCGTTCGATGCGATCACCCGGACTCTGGAAACCATGGAGAAGGACGAGACGCTGCTGGTCCAGTCGGGCAAGCCGGTGGGTGTTTTCCGCACCAACGAGTGGGCGCCGCGTGTGCTGCTGGCCAACTCCAACCTCGTCGGTGACTGGGCCACCTGGCCCGAGTTCCGCCGGCTCGAGGCCGAGGGCCTGATGATGTACGGGCAGATGACGGCCGGGTCCTGGATCTATATCGGCACCCAGGGCATCCTGCAGGGCACGTTCGAGACGTTCGCCGCGATCGCGCGCAAGCTCACCGGGGACAGCAACGGCACGCTCGCCGGGACCCTGACCCTGACCGGCGGCTGCGGCGGCATGGGCGGCGCGCAGCCCCTGGCCGTGACCCTGAACGAGGGCGCCTGCCTGATTGTCGACGTCGACGAGACCCGCCTGCGCCGCCGTGCCGGCAAGCGCTACCTGGACGAGGTGGAAACCGACCTGGACGCCGCGATCGCCAAGGTCCTGAAGGCCAAGGAAGAGCGCCGCGGCTGGTCCGTCGGGTATGTGGGCAACGCTGCCGAGGTTTTCCCGGAACTGCTGCGCCGCCACCGGGCCGGGGAGCTGAGCATCGACATCGTCACCGACCAGACCTCCGCCCACGATCCCCTGTCCTACCTGCCGGAGGGCATCTCCGTGGACGAATGGCACCGCGAGGCCGAGGCCGACCCGGAGGGCTTCACCAAGAAGGCGCAGGCATCCATGGCCCGGCACGTCCAGGCGATGGTCGAGTTCCAGGACGCCGGCGCCGAGGTGTTCGACTACGGCAACTCCATCCGGGACGAGGC
>NZ_JBHUSE010000021.1:0-90765 GCF_042674585.1 Arthrobacter sp. NPDC057013 | reverse complement strand
CATGATCGCCGGCTGGTACGCCTGCCGCAAACGCATCCACGAAATCGCCGAAGCCCGCGAAGGCTTCACCGGCATGTCCCCCGTCATCGCCAACCGCCCCGGTCCGGGCGGCGCGGACCGGATCTAGCCAGCGGGCTCTTCCCGCAACAACGCGAACGACATAGCGCGAACGGACACTTGAGACCCCAACTCCGGGGGCCTCAAGTGTCCGTTCGCGCTTAAGCGGTTTCGGTTATTGACCGCCGTTGGGGGCGGGAGTAACTTACGACTAGCCGCGCCTAAACCTTGGGCCGCTGGCCCCACCCCGTCGACACGGGGCCCGCCACGTATCTGAATCACGCCACGGCAGACCGCGACGCTGCCACCCTGCCAAGGGGCATCCGCTTTCGCCGCTGCGGACTCCAGCGCCGGCTGCATAACCAGCCGCCAGCGCAGTCGTACCGCAGCCGCGCCCAACTCCCGGGTTTACGACCCCGGATGAATCGGAGTACCCCATGGACAACAACTCCTTCCAGGCCCTGCAGCAAAAAGTACGGGGCCGCGTCATCACGAGCGACCAGCAAGACTATGACGACGCCCGGGCCGTCTTCAACGGAATGATCGACAAACGCCCTGCGGCCATCCTGCGCGTGTCGCAGGTCGCGGACGTCATTGCCGCAGTGAATTTCGCCCGCGACACAGGCATCGACTTGGCGCTTCGTGGCGGCGGACACAGCGCGCCCGGATTCGGGACCTGCGATGGCGGTCTCGTCGTCGACTTCGCAGGCTGCCGGGGAGTGCGGGTGGACCCGTCCGCTGCCACGGCGCGGGCTGAGGCCGGGGCCACGTGGGCCGACTTTAACCACGCCACGGGCGCCTTCGGGCTGGCCACCACGGGCGGCATCATCGGATCCACAGGCGTTGCGGGGCTCACCCTCGGTGGAGGCATCGGCTACCTCGCCCGGAAGTACGGGCTGTCGTGCGACAACCTGGAATCCGCGGACGTGGTGACTGCCGACGGGAACTTTGTGATCGCCAGCGCCACGGAAAATGAGGACCTCTTCTGGGCGCTTCGCGGCGGGACCGGCAACTTCGGCGTCGTGACTTCCCTTGAGTTCAAGGTGCACCCCGTGGATGTCCTCTATGGCGGCGTGATCATTTACCTTCTCGAACATGCCCGCGCGGTGGCCGGGCTCTACAGGGAGTACATTGCCACGGCACCTGAGGAGATGGGCGTATTCCTGGGCTTCCACCAGGGTCCGCCGGTCCCGTTCCTGCCTGAGGAGTATCACGGCAAGCCCGTGGTGGTGCTGGTGGGCGGCTGGGCGGGCCCCCACAATGAGGGTGAGCGTCAATGGCAGCCGTTCCTTGATGTTGCTCCCGTGGCCGGTTCATTCCTGGGCCCCCTTCCCTACACAGTCCTCAACACGCTCTTCGACCCCATGTACCCGAAGGGCCTGCAGGCCTACTGGAAGTCAGCGTTCCTGCCAGGCCTGACCGATGAAGTGGTCCATGTAGCCGAGAAGTTCGGCGAGGGCATTCCCAGCGTCCAGACCGCCAACCACTTCTACCCGATCAACGGCGCCGTCCAGCGGGTCGGACGGGACGAGACCGCGTTCCCGTACCGCGACGTCAACTTTGCCGTGGACATCGCCTGCCATTGGGAGGATCCGGCCCGCAACGAAGCCAACATCAAGTGGGTGCGCGACTACTATGCCGAGCTCCAGCCGCTCGGATCCGGTGCGGGCTACGTCAACTTCCTCGACGCCGACGACCAGCCGAACATCAAGGACACCTACGCGGGGAACTATGCCCGCCTCGCCGAGGTCAAGGCCAAGTACGATCCCGGCAACCTGTTCCACATCAACCAGAACATCAAGCCGGCCGGCCGATCCTGACTGCGCGACGAGCATTTCTGCACCACTTTCCCGCGCCGGCGGAACCTTCCTCCGCACCAAGCGGCGCGCGCACCCGGGCGCCCTCTGAAAGTGGTGCGAAAATGCCGGGCTCCTTAGTTCGGCAGGCCCCTTCTGCCACTAAATCGGCCTACGATGGAGGCATCCGGGGCGAGGCGCGCGATGAGCGGCGCCTCTCCGGTGGCGAAGGGGCCGGACCATGGACGTCGTTGTCATCGAAACCCCGCAGCTCGGGGACCGCAGCTACCTGGTCCACGACGGCCGCGTGGCGCTGGTGGTCGATGCCCAGCGGGACACGGACCGGATCGAGGCGGCCGCCCGGAAGGCCGGGGTGCAGATCACCCACGTCGCGGAAACCCACGTCCACAACGACTATCTCACCGGCGGTCTGGTCCTCGCCCGCGCGCACGGCGCCAAGTACCTGATAAACGCCGCGGACGAGGTGGCCTATGAGCGCGAGCCGGTTGAGGACGGCCAAACCCTGCACATCGGCACACTCACCCTCCGCACGGTGGCCACTCCCGGCCACACGCACACGCACCTGTCCTATATCGTCACGGACGGACGGGCCCGGGCGGTGTTTTCCGGCGGCAGCCTGCTCTTCGGCTCCGTGGGGCGCACCGATCTGCTCGGACCCGGAGCCACGGCCGGGCTGACCAGGGACCAGTACGCCTCCGTCCACCGGCTCGCCGACGAAGCGGGACCCGATGCTGCGCTCTACCCCACCCACGGGTTCGGCTCGTTCTGCTCGATCGGGCCCGCCACGCGCGCGGAGGCGTCGACCATCGCGGAGCAGCGCGAGGCCAACCACGCGCTGGCGGACCCGGATCCGGAACACTTCGCGGCCGAGCTCATGGCCAACCTCTCCGCCTACCCCTCGTATTACGCCCACATGGCCCCCATCAACATGACCGGCCCCGAGCCCGCGGACCTGAGCCTGCCGGAATCCCTCGGCGCCGCTGAACTGACGGAGCGGCTGGCGGGCGGCGAGTGGGTGGTGGATCTTCGCCACCGCGTGCTGTTCGCCAGCAATCACCTGCAGGGCACTGTCAGCTTCGAATACGGCTCGGGGCGGAGCTTCAGTTCCTACCTCGGCTGGGTGCTGCCCTGGGGTGAGAAGCTGACGCTGGTCGGCGGCCGCGAGGATCTTCAAAACGCCATCCGGGACCTTTCCCGCATCGGCATTGACCGCCCTGATGCCGCGGTGGGAACGGAGCCCGGCGAACTCGCGCCGCGCGCTCCCGTCGCCTCCTACCCCCGGGCCGGCTGGGCCGCCGTCGTTCATGAAAAGCCCGACGGCGACACCATCCTTGACGTTCGACGGAAAGACGAGTTCGCGTCCTCCCACGTTGCCGGCGCCATCAACGTGCCGCTGCACGAACTGCTGGACTGTTTGGGCGGGCTGCCCCAGGGGTGCCTCTGGGTGCACTGCGCCACCGGCTACCGCGCCGGCGTGGCGGCGAGCCTGCTGCAGCGGGCGGGGCGGGACGTGGTGCAGATCGATGCCCGGTTCAGGGACGCCGCGGCTGCCGGGGTGGCCCTGCAGATGCAGCCGATGCAGCGCCGGTGACCGTCCGATCCGTTGCGGGGTCGTCCGGTCGAAAATTGCGGGGTCGGAAATTGCAAAGTCGAGGTTGCAAGGGAGAGCAGCGATGAATGCGGAAGGCAAAGTGGTTGTGGGTGTGGACGGCTCGGACTCCTCGGTGGAGGCCCTCCGTCTGGCGGCGCGGCTGGCGCCGGGCCTGGGTGCCCGCGTCCATGCCGTGGCGTGCTGGCATTTCCCGGAAATGTACGCCGGGTACATCCCCCCGGACTTCGAGGCGTTCGAGACCTCCGCTGCCAACATCCTCGCCCAGTCCATCGAGAAGGCGTACGGGCCGGACGTCCCGGAGACCCTCACCAGCGAACTGGTGCGGGGCCCGGCCCCGGCCAAGCTGGTGGAGGCGGCCGCCGGAGCGGCGATGCTGGTGGTGGGACGCAGGGGCCACGGCGGATTCATGGGCCTGCACCTCGGTTCGGTGAGCACCGCGTGCGTGGCGCATGCCGAATGCCCGGTCCTGGTGGTGCACACCAATGATGACCACCACCGCAACCACCATTTCCGCAGGAGCGCCGCCTCCAAGGACGCGGGCAGGGACACCTCCGTGGACACGGCCAAGCGCTGACCGTCCCGCGTAACGCAACGCACGTGCAACCCCGTGCCGGTGCGCCATCGCCTATGCTCGCCTGAGCAGCCCTAAAGCAATATCAGGCAGCTCAGAACTGGCTCAACGTCGAACCACGGGAGAGAACCTCATGACCAACTGGCGGATCCGGGACTTCCACTCCGCGGACCTTGACGGCATCCTGCACCTCTGGGAATCGCTGAAGGCCACCAACGTCGAGCCGGTCTATGCGCTCTCCGAGGTGTTAGCCTCCTGCGAGAAGGACCACGCCGTGGTGGCGGTGCTCGGCGACCAGGTGGTGGGCGCCGCCGTCGGACGTGCAGCCCACGATCAGGGCTGGGTGGTCTTCCTGGCCACCCTGCCCGAATTCCGCGGCCGGGGCATCGGCACCTCGCTGCTGGCCGCCGTCGAAAACCGGATGGCACCGCACGGGCTGAACAAGCTTTCCGCCCTGATGCCAGAGCTGGAGACCCGGGTGGAGGCCTTCCTCAGCCGCGGCTTCGTGCTCAAGAAGAACCTGCGCTACTTCGAGCGCACCATCCCCGTGCAGCGCCAGGAACTCGAACCCCTGGGCCTGCTCGGCGGCCGCATCCTGGCCCGGGACCTGTGGGAAAACGTGGCAGGCATGCGCCGCGAGAAGGAACTCCTGGAACGCCGCCTGGTCCTGCCGCTGGCCGAGGCAGACCTCGCCGACGAATTCGGCGTGGTGCCGCCGCGCGCTGTTGTGCTGTTCGGGCCGCCCGGCACCGGCAAAACCACCTTCGCCAAGGCCATCGCCTCCCGGCTGGAATGGCCCTTCGTGGAGGTCTTCCCCTCCCGCCTCGCCTCGGACCCCAAGGGCCTGGCCGGCGCGTTGCGGGAAACATTCCTGGAGATCTCCGAACTGGAGCACGCCGTTGTGTTCATCGACGAGGTCGAGGAGATCGCGTCCCAGCGTGCGGGCGACCCGCCTTCGCCGCTGCAGGGCGTCACCAACGAACTGCTCAAGATCATCCCGGCCTTCCGCGAACAGCCGGGCCGCCTCCTGGTCTGCGCCACCAACTTCATCCGGGCCCTCGATACCGCGTTCCTGAGGCACGGCCGGTTCGACTACGTGATCCCCATCGGCCTGCCCGACCGGCAGGCCCGCGAAGCCATGTGGCAACGCTTCATTCCCGCCGCCGTCGTGGACAACGTGGACGTGGAGCAGCTCGTGGACCGCACCGAGGGCTTCTCCCCCGCGGACATCGAGTTCGCCGCCCGCAGCGCCTCCCAGCGGGCGCTCGAAAAAGCCGTGTACGACGACGGCGGGCTGGCGTCCGGGGGCGGCGTGTCGGTCCGCGAGGCGGTCCGGAGGGGCCCCGCCACCCAGGACTACCTCGACGCCATCGCAGACACCCGCACCACCGTCAGCGACGAGGTGCACCAGGAGTTCCTCGAAGACATCGACGCCCTCGGCCGGGTCTAAGGAGGACGCGCCCGCCATTTAGACGGTTCCGTGCCGGCTAGACGCCGAGGAACGTCTAATCCGCAGGGAACCGTCGAAACGGGCGCGGAGGAGGAGAGATGTGATCCTGTTTCTGACGATCCTCAGCGGCGTGGCCTGGACCGTGGTGTACGCCGAGGCGATCAGGCTGGGCTTCCGGCAGCGCACCTATGCCATCCCTGCGGCGGCCCTGGCGCTCAACTTCGCCTGGGAGGCCATCTACGCCTCGCGCTCCGTGGCCACGGGGATATCGGCGCAGGGTGTCTTCAATATCGTGTGGGGCCTCGCCGACATCCTCATCGTCTACACCTTCCTGCGGTTCGGGCGGGCCGAGCTGCCGTCCTGGGTCACGCGGCCGCTCTTCCTGGCCTGGGCCGCGCTGCTGGGCGTCACGTCGTTCGCGGTGCAGCTGCTGTTCGTGGCCGAGTTCGGCTGGGACGACGCCACCAAGTACGCCGCGTTCCTGCAGAACCTGCTAATGTCCGGTTTGTTCATCGCGATGTTCGTCTCGCGCGGAAGGGCACGGGGCCAGTCACTCGTCATCGCCGTGGCCAAGTGGATCGGCACCCTTGCCCCCACCATCGTCTACGGCGGCTACGGAAACTCGCCCCTGATCCTTGGTCTCGGCGCGCTGTGCAGCGTCTTCGACCTGACCTACGTGGCCCTGCTCTGGCGGGTGCGACGACGCGCTACTGTTTGAACCATGCCCTTGAATCCCCTCCGGCACGCCGTGGCCCGCATGGGCGGCAGGGATCCGCACCAGCCGCACCGGACAGCCACCCCTCTGGAACTCTTCTTCGACCTCACCTTCGTGATCGCCTTCGGCGTGGCCGGCAGCCAGTTCGCGCATGAGATCGCGGAGGCGCACTTCGGCGCAGGGCTGCTCGGCTTTTCCTTCGCAATGTTCGCCGTGATCTGGGCCTGGATCAACTTCACCTGGTTCGCCAGCGCCTATGACACCGACGACTGGGTGTTCCGCGTGGTCACCATGGTCCAGCTGGTGGGCGTCCTGATCCTGACGATGGGAATCGAGCCTATGTTCCACTCCCTCGCGGAGGGGAGCCACGTGGACAATACCGTCATCGTCGGTGGCTACATCATCATGCGGCTGGCACTGGTCTCACAGTGGCTCCGGGCCGCCCGGCAGGATCCGGCCCGGCGGCAGGCGTGCCTGCGGTACGCGGGATACCTGGCCGTGGTCCAGCTGGGGTGGATCGCGGTGCTGCTCATCCCGGCGGACGTGCCCACCACGTTCCTGATGATTGCACCGCTGTATGTCCTGGAACTGGCCACCCCCTATGTGGCCGAGCGGAATGCCACTACGCCCTGGCATGCCCACCACATCGCCGAACGCTACGGGCTGCTGGCCATCATTGCCCTCGGCGAATGCCTGATCGGCTCCGTCGAGACACTCCGGGCCATCGTGTCCAACCACGGCTGGTCGGTGGATGCCGCCGTGGTGGGTTTCGGCGGCACTGCGCTGGCCTTCGGCATGTGGTGGATCTATTTCATCCTGCCCGCCGGCAGGGCCCTGCACCTGCAGCGGCACCGCTCCTATTTCTTCGGCTACGGCCACATCCCCGTCTTCGCCGCAATCGCCGCCACGGGCGCGGGACTGCACGTCGCCGCCTACTTCATCGACCACGCCGCGCACATCAGCGCCGCCGTGGCGGTTGCCAGCATCGCTGTTCCCGTGGCGGTCTTCAAGGTCTCGCTTACGGCACTCTTCAGCGTCATGACGTGCGTCGACCGCACGCTCGTCGCCGTCACCACCGGGGTGGTGGTTGTGCTCGCGGGGGCGGTAGCCGCGGCAGCGGCTGGCGTCTCAGTTCCTGTCTGCCTTCTCATCATCGTTGCCTCGCTGGGGGCCTCGATCGTCATC
Organism: Arthrobacter sp. NPDC057013; assembly: GCF_042674585.1. NCBI lineage: Bacteria > Bacillati > Actinomycetota > Actinomycetes > Micrococcales > Micrococcaceae > Arthrobacter > Arthrobacter sp. NPDC057013. The sequence continues at coordinate 83,358 of NZ_JBHUSE010000021.1, read as the reverse complement.
GATGAGCGTCGAAACGCGGACCTGCTCCACGCCGCGCTGGAGAAGCTGGAGCAGCGGTCAAACACCGCCGTGACATAGTCCGCTACGCCCCGGGCCACACCCACGGCCCGCTGGGCAGGCCGGCGGGCGAAAAGACCGCAAGGGCGGCTTCCAGGGAAGCCGTGGGAAGGCCCAGCGACTCCAGAATGGTCCGTTGCACCGCTTCCGCGGGAAGTCCGACGGCGGCCAAGTCACGGAGGGTGACCGCACCGTCCCGCTTGGCCAGCCGGGCGCCGTGGGCGTTCACCACCAGCGGGACATGTGCATATTCCGGAACTGGCATATTCAGCAGCGAGGCCAGGTATGCCTGGCGGGGCGTGGACGGCAGGAGATCGTCTCCCCGGACCACCTGGTCTATGCCCTGCTCGGCATCATCCACGACGACGGCCAAATTGTAGGCGGTCACGCCGTCGTTGCGGCGCAGGACAAAGTCATCCACCACTCCGGTGAACGTCCCGTGCAGCACGTCCTCGACCGTCCACTCGGCCACGGAGGAACGCAGCCGGATCGCCGCCGGCCGCGTGGACCGCTTGAACTCAAGCTCCGCCGTCGACAGCCCCCTGCATGTTCCGGGGTAAGCGCCCTGCGGCGCGTGGGGAGCGGAGGGCGCCTCCTGGATCTCCCGGCGGGTGCAGAAGCATTCGTATGTCAGCCCGGCTGCGGCCAGCTGGCCGATGGCCGCCGTGTACAGGGGCTCGCGGTCCGTTTGGCGCACCACCGCACCGTCCCAGGTCACGCCGACGGCGGCCAGGTCGCGCAGCTGCGCTGCCTCGGCCCCGGCGCGCGCCCGGTCGAGGTCCTCGACCCGCAGCAGGAACCGCCGCCCGGTGGAACGGGCAAACAGCCAGGCCAGGATCGCGGTCCGGAGATTCCCCACGTGCAACTCACCGGACGGGCTGGGGGCGAAGCGGCCGGCAGACGTCATGCCCTCCACCCTATGCCGAACACCACAAGAGCCCCTCAGCTACCGCGCACTCCGGGCGTTGGCCGGGAATCGGTGGCTCAGGGGCTCTTGCCGTGCCTGCCCCGGACGGAACTCCATCAGGGAAATCGAGGCACTTCCTGCAGAAAGACGAATGCGTGAACAAGTGTCAATCAGCGGCAACTTCCTTGCGGGAAGCGTGGTCCAGGTGGCCGGGTGGTGTGCCGGGTGCCTGTAGCCTGCTGGCTGGGGGGTAACCGTCGCCTGCGTTGCCACTATCTGAGCAGGAGACCTACAGTAGGCGCAACGGGCATGCCATCGACTGGTCAATCTGACCGCTCCGGTTGCCCGAAACCGGACAGGGAGTGATCAAATTGCAGCAGCTCGACGCCACGGACCGGCGGATCCTTGCCGCCCTCGACGAGGATCCCCGGCTGCCCATCATGGTCCTGGCCCAGCGGCTGGGCCTGGCACGCGGAACTGTACAGTCGCGCCTGGAGCGGATGACGGCGTCGGGCGCCCTCCGGCCCAACAGCAGCCGCGTGCTTCCGGCGGCCCTCGGCAGAGGTGTTGCCGCGGCGGTCAGCGCCGAACTGGACCAAAGCCATCTCAACGAGGCCATCGCGGCCCTGCGCGAGATCCCGGAGGTGCTCGAGTGCCATGCACCGGCGGGCGACACCGATCTGCTGATCCGCGTCGTGGCCACGAGCCCCGATGATCTGTACCGGGTTTCCGAGGAGATCCGGCTGTGCCCGGGAATCGTGCGGACGTCCACCAGCATGTTCCTGCGCGAGGTGATCCCCTACCGGACCACGGGCCTCCTAGAGCACTGAATTAGGGCCTTCGGGGCGGCCCTCCGATATTGCGCAAATCATTGGGGAAAACTGCGGATATCCCGGCGGCTCTCCTGCGGTGGCGCCTGTAGCCTTATTCCGCATCCGCCGCAGCGCTGGGCAACGCAGCGGGTGCCGTGTTCACTCAGGGTCTCCGCCGGGGGGTCGGTCTCAATAAGGAACTCAATGCGCTCTCTTTCCCGTTCAATCGCGTCTGTCACCGGTTTGCTGGTTTTCGCCGCGGGCCTCATCTCTCTTCCCGCCACTGCCGTGGCAGCCTCGGATCCCGCCGGCACCGGCACCTCACTGCCGGTCGAGTCCGGTTCGGAAAGGGTGCCCCACGGATACGAATCCGCACCGGGCGTGCCGGCGGACGGGCCGCCCGCCGGACTGGCCCTGCAGACCGAGGCGGGCGGAACGGCCACAGCTGCGCTGAGCGTCAAGGTCGTCGTCGCCACACTGTTGGACAACAAGGGCGTGGTTCCGATGGCCCAGGCCGAGTCGGCCGTGACGGCTGCCAGCAACTACTGGAAGGCGATGTCCGGCGGCCGGATCTCCATGACCGTCACCGAACGCGCCACGCTGGCGTCCAAGACGGCGAGGTCGACGGACTCCTACTACGACATGATCAACAAGATCACCACCGAGCTGAAGTGGACCTACGGCGCCAACAAGGGGCTGGTGATCTTCGTCCCCAGCGCAACGCTCTCCGGCGGCGCCCTCGGCGCCGGCTTCAGCAGCACAGGCAACAGCGGACGGGTGCTGATGCCGCAGATCAGCGGCTTCACCAACAGCGTGATCGCCCACGAGTTCGGCCACGTCCTGGGATCCATGCACGCCGACGCCCTGCAGTGCAGCAGCGGCATTTCGGACGTGGGCACCACGAGCACCGGGCAGTTCACCGACTCCTCCTGCTACATCCGCGAGTACGGCGACAGCACCGACATCATGGGCCTGTCCAGCTACAACATGCCGGTGGTCAGCTCGCCGTTCTGGGACGCACGGGGCCTGGGCGCAGCGACCGACATCCGCGACCTCGGCGTGGCATCCGGCGTGAAGAGCTACACGCTGAAGCCCTGGGGTGACACCAGCCTGGCCTACCGCGCGGTGAAGTTCACTGATCCGGTCAGCAAGGAGGTCTACTACCTGGAGCTCCGCCAGCCTGCCGGCTACGACGCCTACCTGGCCAGCGGACCGGCGGGCAACCGGGGCGTGAAGGTGGTCCAGCGTGGCGGCGCCACGCCGTCGTCCTCGCTGATACTGATGCCGTCCACCATTCCCTTCAGCGGGTCCTACGCCACCAACCACACCTGGCAGACCGGCAGCACCTTTACAACGCATGCGGGCACCCGGGTCACCGTCAACGCCGTCACGGCAACGTCAGCGACAGTGACCATCGACGCCGACCTCGCCCGGCACACCAAGATCCAGTTCTCCGCGGGCGACTTCAACGGTGACGGGAAGGCGGACATGATCTCCCGCGAAGCAGACGGTTCGCTCCTGCTGCTCCCGGGCCTGGGCGGCAACAAGCTCGGGACTGCCGCGAAGATCGGAACGGGCTGGAACATCTTCAACATGGTCCTCGGCAACGGGGACTTCGACGGCGACGGCAAGACGGACCTCATTGGCCGGACGTCCAACGGTGCGCTGTGGCTGTACCCGGGCAGCGGCACCGGCGGCTTCCAGGCCCGCAAGCAGATCGGCGTGGGCTGGGACGGGTTCAAGCGCCTCATCGCGCCCGGCGACTTCAACGGCGACAAGCGGGCCGACCTGCTGGCCATGCGCGCCGACGGCACGCTGTGGCTCTACCCAGGCAGCGGAACCGGCGGATTCCTGGCGGCCAAGCAGGTCGGCTCGGGCTGGCAGGGCTTCACCGCCGTCACCGCGGCGGGCGGCCTCGCCACGGGCCCCGGCCTGCTCGCCCGCTCCAGCACCGGGACCGTCTACCTGTACCCGGGCAGCGGAACAGGCGGATTCCTGCCGCGCACCACCCTGGCCACCGGCTGGGCCAGCACGGAGCTGATCGCCGGCCAGGACTTCACCTCGGACGGGCTCACGGACATCCTGTCCGCCAGCACCAGCGGCGCCATCACCGCGTACGCAGGCAACGGCGTCGGCGGTTTCGCCACCAAGTTGAAGATCGGCACGGGCTGGGCCGGGTTCAGCCAGGTCTGGGAAGGCGGCGACTACGATGGCGACGGCAAGCCCGACATCCTGGCCCGCACGGCCCAGGGCGTCCTGCGGCTCTACTCCGGCAACGGTTCGGGCGGGTTCCGCCCGTCCCGGCAGCTGGGCACCGGATGGCAGGTCTTCGACCAGGTGGTCTCCGCCGGCAACTTCAACGGTGCAGGCGGCCCTGACCTCCTGGCCCGGAAACCCGACGGCTCGCTCTGGCTCTACCCCACCAACGGAACGGGACTCTTCCAGGCACCGAAGAAGATCGGCACCGGATGGCAGGCCTTCGCGCGGATCATCGCCCCCGGCGACTTCTCCGGCGACGGAAAGATGGACATCATCGCGCAGGAGCCGGACGGCAAGCTGTGGCTCTACCCCGGCAACGGGACCGGCGCCTTCCTTGCCCGGAAGCAGATCGGTTCCGGCTGGGCGGGGTTCACCCAGGTGGTTGCCGGCAACGACTTCAACGGTGACGGAAAGGCCGACCTGATGGCCCGAGCGTCGGACGGCACGCTGTGGCTCTACCCCGGCAGCGGCGCCTCCGGCTTCCTCGTCCGCACGCAGATCAGCACCGGCTGGAACGCCTACACCACCTTCGCCAGCGTGGGGCGCTTCGCCGGAACGGGCAACCCGAACGTCGTTTCCGTGTCCGCTGATGGAGCACTCTGGCTCCACACCGGCACCGGGAAGGGCACCTTGCAGAACGTCGTGCTGAACCCCCGCTGAGCACGGGAGGCAGTCCAGCGCGAGCGAACACTTGAGGCCCTCGATCCACCCGGATCGGGGGCCTCAAGTGTACGTTCGGGCTGTTGGTTCAAGGCGTACGACGGCGGGCGGCCGGCCGGTCAGACGGACGGACTGGTCAGACGGGCGGGCCGGCGTTGGACTTCAGGTTCTTCATCACCAGGGTTGAGGTCAGCCGTTCCACGCCCGGAAGAACGGTCAGCTCGCTGTCGTAGAAGCGCTGGTACGAGGGCAGGTCCTCCGCGATCACCTTGAGCAGGTAGTCCGGGGAACCGAACAGCCGCTGCGCCTCCACGATGTTCGGGTTCTCCGCGACCCGGTTCTCGAAGATCTCCATCGTCGGGCGGTCCACCTGCCGCAGGGTCACGAAGACGATCGCCTCAAAACCGAGCCCGACGGCGGACGGGTCAATGTCCGCCTTATAGCCGCGGATCACGCCGGACTGCTCAAGGTCGCGGAGCCGGCGGTGGCACGGCGCCACGGTCAGGCCCACCTTGGCGGCCAGCGCCGTGGCAGTCATTCTGCCGTCTTCCTTGAGGTGGCGCAAAATATTTCTGTCGATATGATCGATCACGCAAAAATCTTACTCCTCCAGCAGCGATCCGCGCGAAATTGGAGAGCACATCTGGCGCCATTTTGCCTAGGCTTTTCTTACCGCCAGACACCCAGGAGTCCGCCATGAATCCCCAGCTTTTCCTCGCCTTCATCGTGGTTGCGGCCGCCCTCGCCTGCACCCCGGGGGTGGACTGGGCCTACTCCATCACAGCAGGCCTCGGCCGCCGCAGCTTCGTCCCCGCCGTCGCCGGGCTGTGCAGCGGCTACGTCCTGCACACCGTCCTCATGGTGGCCGGGCTCGCTGCGGTCCTGGCGAGCATGCCGGGCCTGCTGGGCTGGATCACGGTGACCGGCGCCGTCTACCTGCTGTGGCTCGGAACCGTCACCATCCGGTCATGGCGCGGTGCCAGCTTCACGGCAGCCGCCGCCGTCGGAGATCCGGGGCAGAACCAGCTCCGGTCCTTCCTCCAGGGCATGGGAACCAGCGGCATCAACCCCAAGGGGCTGCTGTTCTTCCTGGCCCTCGTGCCGCAGTTCGTCAGCGCCGACGCGCCGCTGCCCGTGCCGGTGCAATCGGGCCTGCTGGGCCTGACCTTCGTGCTGCTCGCGGCCCTCGTATACACCTGCGTGGCCCTGCTCTCGCGGCAGCTGCTGCAGTCCCGGCCGAACGCGGCCCGCAGGGTCACGCTGACCAGCGGAATCATCATGGTGCTCCTGGGCGCCGCACTGCTCTCGGAGCAGCTGCTTCCGGCCCTCGGCAGATTCGTATAGGAGACTGCTTATCCAACGCAGGTGGGCCAGCCTCAGACTTGTTGCTCCATGAACCACTCAGTGAAGCTGGACGCGCGCCCGCCGGAATCGAGCCGGACCACCCACAGGTTCTCGTAGCTCGGACGGTCATCGAGGTACGTGGTGCGGCCCTGCACGAACGCGAGGTCGCCGTCGGACCCCAGCAGGGACCACTCGAACCTCCAGTCCCCGGGCTGGTCCGCCGAGCCGATCCAGCGCTCCACGATTTGTGCGCGGCCGCGCCACGGGTCGGGGTCGTAGGGCCGCGTGGCGTACACGGCCTCCTCGGTGAAGAGCCCCCCGATGTCCTCGGGGTCGTTGCTGGTCCACGCCGCGATGTACCTGTCCATCCACTGCCTGATTGTGTCAGTCATGGGTCCGTTGTATCGCGGCCCCGAAGGAGCCACAAGAGCCTCAGTCGCCGCCGAACTGCTTCCATTTCTGTTCCCATGCGCGGCGCGCCTCGATGTCCTTGCGGATGACCTCGAACGTTTCGAGCTCCGCCTGCTTGCCGCGCTGCCAGTCCCGGGGATTGAGGGACTTCCGTCCGTTGTCCAGCAGGATCAGGGCGCGGTCGGTCAGGGCGTCGTTGCGCAGGGACATGCTGGTCTTCTGCCGCCGCAGGACTTCCTTGAGCGCCTGCTGGGCCTGGCTGTGGGCGCCGAGACGGCGGAGCGAACGGGCCCGGACCAGGAGCAGCGCCGCGGAAAGGTCGTCGGCGTTCAGCAGGCCTTCCGTCCAGACCACCACCTCCTGGTCCCGGCCCAGAGCGGCGGCAAGTGCGCATCTCGCCAGTGCGGTGGGCAACGACGGCGGCAGCCTGACCAGCGTCTCAAAAGCCGCCTGGGTCTGCCCCGTTTCCCGGAGGGAATGGGAGAGAGCAAGGAAAACCGACTCCTCGCTGAACAGAACCGGCACCACGATGCGTTCGGCCACCTCCACCCGGGTGACCACACGAGTCAGGTAACTGGCGGCGAACTGGTTCGCCTCGTCGTCGTTCCTGATGGAAAGCCCGCGCTGCAGGAGCTCAGCGGCCCGCAGGTAACCGCCCTGCTTGTAGGCGAGGAGACCGGCCATCACGCAGCACAGCCCGGCCCAGCCTGGATGGGCGCGGCCGGCCGCGATGAGCGCGTTGGGATCGCTGTTGGAGAAGATGGCGTCGTACACGGTCCTGGCAGCCTTGCCGGGCAGCAGCTTGAGCCGCGGGACGCTGCCGTCCACGCTGATCCGGGAGTCGCCGCCGCCGAGCATGCCGTGGATGAGCCCGCCCATGCCCTCTGCTATTTCGCGCACCGGGGTGCGGACCATGCCGCCGCCGAAGGGCGTGAGGTCGCGCGCGTCGCGGTAGATCGGTCCCGAAAACTCCCCCGCGCTCATTCCTCCATGCTAATGGCGGCCCGGAATTAAGCCGAAGCTGCGCCCACCCACACGCCCACCACCCAGGTGCTGGCGGCGAGGCACGCCAGGCCGAACTCCACGAGCATTCCCAGGCCGGTGGCCTTCAGGGCGGCCCAACTGGACGTCAGCGCTGCGCGGAAGTTGCGCGTGCGCTGGACTTCGCTGAGCACGAGCCCGACGGCAAAGCCCACGAACAGGCCCACCACGGGAATGACGAACATGCCGGCAATGCCCAGCACCACCCCGAGAGCGACGCTCCGGTTGGGAATCCGGTGCTCCTTCAGTTTGCGGCCGGCAAGGACGGCGCTGGCAGCCATGCCTGCCAGCACAAAGACCATGCCGACGGCAAAAACCACCCAGCCGGTCACGCCTTCACCGCCCCAGATGGCCCACGCCAGCAGGCTCAGCCCGATCAGGATGCAGCCGGGCAGGACAGGAATGATGGTGCCGGCAACGCCAACCAGAATGGCCAGGCCGCAGAGGACGGTCACGAGGGTTTGGGCGTTCATGCCCCCAGTCTAGGTCCGGCGTTTGCCGGGAACGACGACGGCGGCGCCTCCCCGGCACGGGAGGCACCGCCGTCGGACTTCAGTTAGCCCTAGTTGGCTTCCGCTTCGACGGCCGCGGCAACGGCGGCCGTAACGGCCGGCGCAACGCGCGGGTCCAGCGGGCTCGGCACGATGTAGGACGCGGACAGCTTGTCGTCGGCCAGTTCGGCAATGGCACGGGCCGCGGCCACCTTCATGGCCGGGGTGATGCGGCGCGCACCTGCGTCCAGGGCGCCGCGGAAGATGCCGGGGAACGCCAGGACATTGTTGATCTGGTTGGGGAAGTCGCTCCGGCCGGTGGCCACCACTGCCGCGTACTTGGACGCGACCTCGGGCAGGACTTCGGGGTCCGGGTTGGACAGCGCGAACACGATGGAGCTGTGGTTCATCAGCTTCAGGTGCTCCTCATCCAGCTTGGAGGAGGACACGCCTACGAAGACGTCCGCGCCCAGCAGGGCTTCGCCGGGGCCGCCGGAAATGCCGCGCGGGTTGCTGCGCTGCGCCATCTGGGCCTTCTTGCTGGCGGGGTCGGCGGCGATGTCGGCCCGCTCGGAGCTGATCACGCCGCGCGAGTCCAGCAGCACCACGTCGTCGATGCCCGCGGTGAGGAGGATCTCCGCGATGGCGATGCCTGCGGCCCCGGCGCCGGAGATTACAACGCGGAGTTCCTCGAGCCCGCGGCCGGTGACCTTGGCGGCGCCGGTCAGCGCGGCGAGGACCACGACGGCGGTGCCGTGCTGGTCATCGTGCATGACGGGGCAGTCCAGGGCTTCGATGAGCTTTTCTTCCAGCTCGAAGCAGCGCGGGGCGGCGATGTCCTCGAGGTTGACGGCACCGAAGCTGGGGCGCAGCCGGACGAGGGTCTCCACAATCTCGTCCACGTCGGTGGTGTTGAGGACCAGCGGGATGGAGTCCAGCTCGCCGAAGGCCTTGAAGAGGGCGGACTTGCCCTCCATGACGGGCAGCGAGGCGCTGGCGCCGATGTTTCCGAGGCCGAGGACGGCGGTGCCGTCGCTGACGACGGCCACGAGGCGCTGGGCCCAGGTGTGGCTCTTGGCGAGCTCCGGATCGGCGTGGATGGCGCGGCTGACCTGGGCAACGCCCGGCGTGTAGGCGATGGAGAGGTCGCGCTTGTTGCTGAGGGGAACGGTGCTGGCAATGGACAGCTTGCCGCCCTCGTGGGCAGCGAAAATTTCCTGGTCCGTCAGCTCGGTGGCTGCGCTGGTGTCGTTCGGAGCGATGGTTTCAGTGGACACGTCGTTGTCTCCTGTGGGTAGCCGTGGGCGCACGGCACAGTATGGCTCGAGCATCGGGGCTCAAGATGGTCAGGTACGCGCTTGCTGGCGGCCCAAGGGTGGTGGGTTCCGCCGGAAAGCCTGGGGAAGTGCGGGGTACTGGCCACTCCGGTACAGCCATGTTAGACAGGACAAAGGCCCACTCAATGCCATTCGGGGCCTTCTGGAACGAATTCGGTGGCTTTAAACCTGATTTGTGGCTTATTTCACCGTTTCCAACGGCTTATGTGACTAACCGGTCTAGACCGGTTACGCGGTATTCCGGGCCAGCCTGGGTGCCGGCATCAGAAGGGTGCAGGCCTTCTTGAGATCTTCCTCCGCCTCAAACAGCGAAAGCCTGCGGCAGCGCACCGACTGGACTAGACCGCTGACCGTCAGCAACACCACCCGGGCCACGGCCGCATCCCCGCAGACGGACGTGACAGCGCGTTCTGCCAGGGAGTCGATCTCCCGCAGCAGGCCGGTGGTGTCCCGGTCTTTGACGTAGACGCCCTGGCTGAGGCACTGTTCCACGGCTGGCTGCATGACGCGCATGTGGAAGATTTCCATCGCCACGCCGGAGAGCACGTGGATGCGGACGGCGCCCGGGCCGGTTCCCGTCTTCAGCTCGCCGAGCTGGTGCCGGTAGAGGGCAAGCATCAGGTGGGTGGCGGAGGGAAAGTAGCGGTACAGGGTGCCAAGGGGGACGTTGGCCTGGGCGGCAACCTCGGAGAGGGTGACGGACTTGAGGCCCTTGCGCGCGAAGCCGGCAGCGACCTCCAGGATCCGGTTATAGCGGCGCTGCTGCCGGGGAAGGGTAGGCGGGGCGGCCATGGGCGGAAGATCAGGCATTAAGTCAAGCATCATCAGTCCGGAGGTTGAGATTCCTGGTGCAGTCAGGAAGAGCCCCATTCCCGGTCCTGCCGCGATTCGCACTCAACTATACGGCACCCATCCCGAGTGCTTCCTGGGAGCCGGAGGCGCCCCCGGGGGGCGCCTCAGAACTGCGCCGTCCCTGGGAGCGCGGCGTGCCGTACACCGCGTCGGGCATGGAAAGCCGACAATGCCGGCGGCGGAGAGTAGTCTCTTCTCACTGGTCTTGTCCGGCCGCTTCGGGCCGGCCTTTTTGCCGGCCTTGGTTCTGGTCTTTTTGGGGGAAAGTTTTGGGGTCTTTTTCTACCGTCGTGCCGTCCGTCCGCGCGCGTGCTTGCGGCCTCGGGCCGGGTCCGGGCGCCGGTCCGGGTGCAAGGTTCCGCCGTGGCCTGGGGTTCCTTGTGGCGTTTGCTCTGGTGACTCTAATGCTGGTGCCGGCGTCGCTTGCCGCCGCTGCTGATGAACCCGCCCTGCTGTCCTTCGAGCGGACGTCACCGGCCAGCGTGGTACCCGGCGATGTGGTCAGTTTTGAGTTCACCACGTCCGTCCCCATCAGCGGAATGTATTTGAATCTCGGCGACCGTCTGGGATCGCTGTATGCGCGGTGGGCCGCCCCTGCCAACCAGCCCACTACGACCGGCACCATCTCCACGACGGTTGAGGCTTCAGGGTGGTTAGACGGGACGGTAAAGCTACAGAGTGTCCAACTGTTTAACGGGCTTGGGCTGTCCCAGATCTACTATCGTGGCGGCACGACGAATGCCACGGCTTTTCCGGCGCAACTAGGGGACTTTAGGGCGCGCGACTTCACTCTGAACAACCCGGGGCTTGCGTTTGAGGAACCAGGAATTTCACACGTGTCCATGGCTACCCCCGCTCTGGTACCCGGGCAAACTGCTGAAGCTCGCTTCTCGCTTACGCAACCTGCCTCGTCTGTTTCGCTCGTGTACACGGACGCTTCGGGAATAACGCAGCAGACTCTCAAGTGGCAGGGAAAGCCTTCCTCAGCCTTCAGCGGGACAGCGACGGCCGCGATCACTGCTGCCAGCCTTTCCGGCAAGTACACGCTGAGTGAAATTTCCATCCGGTACTTCGATGGCCGCGCTCTTGTTCTCTACTACCGCGCCAGTCCCGCCTACCGCTCGCCCAGCCATGTACCGCAGTCGCCCATGCCGCAGGCCTCGATGGCTGGCGCTGACTTTACCGTCAGCAACCCCGCACTGGTTCCCGGGCGACTCCCGGTGCACGCAATCCCTGCAATCGAAGGCGACCTCAACGCGCAAACTTCTACGCTCTCGGCCGGGGCGGGGTCGTGGGCGAACGTTCCCAGTGACTACCGCTATCAGTGGCTAAAGAACGGGTCGCCGATTCCGGGTGCGACGGATCGAACCTATTGGTTCGGCGCCTTTTATGACGGAGGATCGCGCATCTCCGTCCGCGTCACAGCCCTCGCTGCAGGCTATCTACCGACAACGGTGACTTCGGCAGCAGTGGGGCCCATGCCGCGGCGGACGATCCCTCCGGAGATAAGCATTGAGGGCGATTCTTCCGTCGGCGGGCGGGTCGAGGTCAGGACCCACAACCCAGGCAGCGTTTCGCCTCCAGGAGGAACCGTTTCACACACCTACGTCTGGAAGCGGAACGGAAGTCCGATTCCTGGGGCAACCCGGCGCGACTACGTGCTAGCCTCCGCCGACAAGGGCCACACCATCTCAGTCGACGAAACTATCCGCTACGACACTCACACGCGGACCACCGTCACAGCAAAGCTGCGTTTCGTCATCGCCAACAAGCCCAAGACGCGGGGGTTCAACGCGGATGGCACCAGTGACTTCTTCGCCCGGGACGCTGCCGGCAACCTGTACCTGTACCCCACCACCGGGAAGGGAAACTGGCTGCCCCGCCAAAAGATCGGCGTAGGCTGGAACGGGTTCGACAAACTGATGGCGACCGGCGACTTCAACGGTGACTTCAAAAATGACGTCATGGCCCGCGACCGGTCCGGCCGGCTGTTCCTCTACCCCGGCAACGGAAAGGGCGGCTGGCTGGCGAAGTCCCAAGTCGGCACCGGCTGGGGCGGCTTCAAAGACATCATCGCGCCCGGCGACTTCACCGGGGACGGCAACAACGACATCATCGCCCGCGACGCGTCCAACCGGATCTGGCTTTACCCGGGCAACGGCCGCGGCGGCTGGCTGGCCAAATCCGTCATCGATACAGGCTGGGGCGAGATCAATCCCATCGCGGCCTCTGCCAAGTTCTCAGGGTTCAACGAGGTTGACGTCATTGGCCGTGACTCGTTCGGCTACCTCCGTCTCTTCCCGGGCAATGGCAAGGGGCAATTCGCCCTCGACGCACCGAGCACCTACTTCCAGATCGGGCAGGGCTGGGACGGTGTGCGCCGGTTCGATGCTGCCGGGGACTTCAACGGCGACGGCGACGAGGACATCTGGGGCATCAACGCCGCCGGCGCCCTCACCATGTATTACGGAAACGGCCGGTACGTTTCCGTACATGGCCTGGACAGCAGCTCCGAATTCAAGGGCAAGGCCGTCGTCGGCACCGGCTGGGGCGGATTCACGGCCGTGTTCTGAGCTGCCAGCCGGGGGCGGAGCCCTGCCGGTTATTCCTAGTCGACGCCCTTGATCTTCACCACGAACACCGCGCCCAGCAGTCCGATGACGGCGGCGGCCACGTAGAGGGACACGTAGCCGCCCCAGAGGGTGACGAACGGCCAGGCGAGCGCCGGGGCGATGACCTGCGGCAGGGAGTTGGCGATGTTGATGACGCCAAGGTCCTTGCCCCTGTCGGCTGCGTTCGGGAGCACCTGGGTGATCAGCGCGAAGTCAACGGCGAGGTAGGCGCCGAACCCGATTCCGAGAACGCTCGCGCCCACGATGCCGCCCACCCAGGTGGGGGCGAAGGCCAGGATCAGCGATGCCAGGGCGATGATCACGGATGAGGCGATCACCAGCGGCTTCCGCTTGCCCATCCGGTCACTGAGTCTGCCGCCAATGACGCTGGTGATGATCACGAACACGGCGTAGAGCCCCGTCAGCACCAGCACGCCGAAGGCCGGTTCGAGACCCGTGGTCTCCTTCAGGTGCACGGCGTCTGCCAGGAAGAAGAGCAGGTACAGAGTGACCATGTGGTTGCCGATGTTGACCAGCAGCCGGGTGATCCAGGCCCAGGCGAAGTCAGGGTGCCGCAGCGGCTTGATGAACCCTAGGAGGAAGCCGGCCCAGTTCATGCCCAGCGCGGCCCCTGCGGGGAGCGGGTCGTCGTCGCTCTTGAGCAGGTACATCACCACGCCGGCCACGAGGGCCGCCGCGCAGATGATGTAGCCGAGCGCGAAGTTTCCGCTGACGACGGCGGCAATCACCGCACCGACGAGGATTCCGGCCGTCTGCCCCATCGCCGCCAGCCCGCCGACGGTCGCGCGCTGCGGGACCGGGACGCGGTCAGGGACGGCGGCGGTGATCGCCGCGTAGGCGCCGTTGCAGCCGGCCTGAACCAGGCACCAGAGCAGCGTCATCACCGCGACGTTCGGCGCTCCAGCAAGCCCCACCAGCGCGGCAGCACCGAGGACGGCACCCGCCAGCACCCACGGCACGCGCCGGCCGAACCGGGACACCGTCCGGTCGCTGAAGGCGCCAAAGAGCGGATTGGCCACCAGCGACACCGCGGCCCCGGCGCCGGTAACGAGCGCGAGGATGGCTTCCTTCTGCCCGGGGTCAAAATGTTCCGCCTGCTGTCCGAGGAGCACCTGGATTGGGCCGAAAAACGCCGCGTTGATGCCGAGGTTGACCAGGACCACGCCCGTGATCCAGAGTGACCGGACGCGCTGCGTCGGTTCGGCGAGCGCGGCGGACTGCCGGGTGCCCACCAGGCCGGGATCGGGTACGCCACCGGGCATGTCGGACAGGCTCATATCGGTCTCTCCCTGGAACATCGTGATGATGGAATCAGATTATCGTGGGAGGCATCAGCCGGACCTGATTCGAGAGCCTGGGAGTACCAATGACCGCTTCGCCTGCCAACGCCGCCGTCAATACCGCCGACCTCTACGATGAGCGCGGCGACGAGCTGGACTCCGTCTCCCTGCAGTTCCAGTCGCTGGGCGGCCACACGCATTTCAGCGGGCCCGTCCGGACCATTCGCTGCCTGGAGGACAACGCCCTGGTCAAGTCCGTCCTCGCCACACCCGGGAATGGCGCGGTACTGGTCGTGGACGGCGCCGGTTCCCTCCGGACCGCCCTGATGGGGGACCTGATCGCGGCGAGCGCCGTCGCTAACGGCTGGGCCGGCGTCGTTATCAACGGTGCCATCCGGGACCGCGAGGCCATCGCGGAACTGCCGCTCGGCGTCAAGGCCCTCGGCAGCAACCCGCGCAAGAGCGCCAAAGCCGGGGCGGGAGAGACTGACGTGGACCTGCTGATTGACGGCGTGACCATCCGCACCGGCGCCATGATCTGGTGCGATCCGGACGGAATCCTCATCGAGCGCTGAGGACATACGAGAGGTGCGCGGAAAATTTCCGTTGCTCCGGGGAACAAAGCACCAAGTAACATAGTTACTGAAAGCAACTATCAAATGCGATCCCCTTTCTCTTGACCCTGGAGCAGCCATGTCCAAAACCACCGCAGGACCCGCGCCCGGAGAGGCCCTGACGCAGCGGCAGACCATCACCGTCATGGTGGGTCTGATGCTCGGCATGTTCCTGTCCTCGCTGGACCAGACCATCGTGTCCACGTCCATCTACACCATCGCCAACGACCTCGACGGGCTGTCCCTCCAGGCCTGGGCCACCACCGCGTACCTCATCACGTCCACGGTCACCACGCCGCTGTACGGCAAGCTCAGCGACATCTTCGGCCGCCGTCCGCTCTACCTCGCCGCGATCATCATCTTCCTGGCCGGCTCGCTGTACGCGGGTTCGGTGCACTCGATGACCGAACTGGCCATCGCCCGCGGCATCCAGGGCATGGGCGCCGGCGGCCTGCTGGCACTGGCCCTGACCATCATCGGCGACATCGTCCCGCTCAAGGACCGGGCCAAGTTCCAGGGCTATTTCATGTCCGTGTTCGGCATCTCCTCGGTCCTCGGCCCGGTGGTGGGCGGCGCCTTCGCCGGCTCCGAGAGCATCCTCGGCTTTGACGGCTGGCGCTGGGTCTTCTTCATCAACCTGCCCATCGGCCTGGCCGCGCTGGCCGTGGTGTTCCTCTACCTCCACCTGCCCGCCAAGCACGTCAAGCAGCGCATCGACTACTGGGGCGCCGCAGCCATCACCCTGGCCATCGTGCCGCTGCTGCTCGTCGCCGAACAGGGCCGCAGCTGGGGCTGGACCTCGGCCAACTCCTTCATCTGCTACGGCCTGGGCATCCTCGGCATCATCGCGTTCCTGCTGGCCGAGCGCCGCGCCGGCGACTACGCGCTCATCCCGCTGCGCCTCTTCCGGAACGTCACCTTCGGGCTGTCCTCGCTGCTGAACTTCATCATCGGCATCGGCATGTTCGGCGCCATCGCCATGCTCCCCATGTACCTGCAGCTGGTCAAGGGCCTCACCCCCACCGAAGCCGGCCTGATGATGATCACCTTCACCATCGGCATCCTGACC
This sequence comes from Arthrobacter sp. NPDC057013, assembly GCF_042674585.1. Taxonomy (NCBI): domain Bacteria; kingdom Bacillati; phylum Actinomycetota; class Actinomycetes; order Micrococcales; family Micrococcaceae; genus Arthrobacter; species Arthrobacter sp. NPDC057013. Next base: position 67,591 of record NZ_JBHUSE010000021.1, on the reverse strand, counting down.
GGCTCCATCACCGCGGGACGCACCATCTCGTCGTCGGGCACCTTCCGGATCTTCCCCATCCTCGGCACCGCCATCCTGACCACCGCCGCTATCGTCATGGGGCTGTCCCTCGGCGCTGACACCGACCTCTGGGTCCCCGGCCTGATCGCGGTGTTCTTCGGCCTGGGCCTGGGTTTCTGCATGCAACCGCTCACCCTCGCAATGCAGGTCTCCGTGCCCTCGAAGGACATGGGCGTGGGCACCTCCACCGCCGCGTTCTTCCGCTCCATGGGCGGCGCGGTAGGCACGGCCGTGTTCATCTCCATGCTGTTCAGCCTGGCCGCGGACAAGATCGCCAACGGCATGAAGGACGCCATGCAGAGCCCGGACTACGTCAAGGTCCTCCAGGACCCCGCCGTCGCCGCCGACCCCGCGAACGCCAAGCTGTACGACTTCTTCAAGAACGGCGCCAGCAACGACTCCCTCAACGACACCAGCTGGCTGCATTCCGCCAACCCGGTGCTGACCCGGCCCATCACCGAGGGCTTTGCCCACTCGATCGATACCGTCATGCTCACCGCCGCCGTCCTGACCGGCATTGCCTTCCTCATCAGCTTCGCGCTGCCGAAGAAGAAGCTTACCGATCCCAAGGCAGCCATGAAGGAGCCCGCCGCAGCCCACTAGGCGCCGCTTACCCGCCGCTGCGTCACGGCAGGCACCCTCTCGGGGTGCCTGCCGTTTCGTTTTCCGCGGAAACCCGCCGTAAGCGGCACCAACCGGAGGACGACGGCGGGACCGCCCGCCGCCGTCGTCCTCCGTCCCGAAGTGGATCAGTGGGCGGTGACGTGGCACACTGTTAGGCGCGTGTGCGCCGGCCGACAGAGCCGGTTTCCGCAGCCGACGACGTTTGCACCGCATCCACCCACCCCGAACCAAGGGAGAACTATGTCCACCGACATGCAGACAACCGCCAAGATCCCCAGGCGGGTGATCTGGCTCGCGCTTGCCGGCGCCGTGGGCGGCTTCCTGTTCGGCTTCGACTCCTCCGTGGTCAACGGCGCCGTGGATGCCATGAAGGATGAATTCGCGCTGAGTGAGGCCGTGACGGGCTTTGCCGTGGCCGTGGCGCTGCTGGGCTGCGCTGCCGGCGCTTACCTTGCCGGCAAGGTGGCGGACCGCTATGGCCGCATCCCCGCGATGAAGCTGGGGGCTCTGCTGTTCCTCATCAGCGCCATCGGCACCGGCTTCTGCTTCAGCGTGTGGGACCTCATTATCTGGCGGCTGGTGGGCGGTCTCGGCATCGGCCTGGCCTCGGTGATCGCACCGGCCTACATCTCCGAAATCTCGCCCCGCCACGTGCGCGGCAGGCTCGCATCGCTGCAGCAACTGGCCATCACCACCGGCATCTTCGCCGCTCTGCTCTCCGACGCCCTGTTCGCCACGTCCGCGGGCGGCGCGCACCAGGCATTCTGGCTGGGCATCGAGGCCTGGCGCTGGATGTTCCTGGCCGCAGCGGTCCCGGCCGTACTCTACGGCGTCGTCGCTTTCACTCTGCCCGAGTCCCCGCGCTTCCTGGTGGTCCAGGGCAAGGAGGACCTGGCACGGAAGGTCTTCGACTCCATCGCCCCGGATGAGGACACCGACCGCCACCTGCGCGAAATACGCGAGGCGATCGAGGAGGACCAGCTCGCCGGCCGGAAGGGCTCGCTGCGCGGCAAGGCTTTCGGCCTGCAGGCGGTCGTCTGGATCGGCATCACCCTGTCCGTGCTGCAGCAGTTCGTGGGCATCAACGTGATCTTTTACTACTCCACCACGCTCTGGAAGGCCGTGGGCTTCCAGGAGAAGGACTCGCTGACCATCTCGGTGGCCACGTCCATCACCAACATCCTGGTCACACTCGTGGCCATCGCCCTCGTGGACAGGATCGGCCGCCGCCCCATCCTGCTGGCCGGCTCCATCGGCATGGCCGTTTCCCTCGGCGCCATGGCCCTGGCGTTCGCCTCAGCCACAGGCACCGGCGCGGACATCACACTGCCCGGCGCATGGGGCCCTGTTGCGTTGGTGGCCGCGAACGTGTTCGTAATCAGCTTCGGCGCATCCTGGGGACCGCTGGTGTGGGTGCTGCTGGGCGAGATCTTCCCGGCCCGGATCCGCGCCCGGGCCTTGGGCCTGGCCGCCGCCGCGCAGTGGATCGCCAACTTTGCCATCACGCTGAGCTTCCCCGTGATGGCAGCCGGCTCGCTGCCGCTGACGTACGCCATGTACGCGCTCTTCGCGGCAGCCTCGTTCTTCTTCGTCATGTACAGGGTGCCGGAGACGAACGGCATGTCGCTCGAACAGGCTGAGACCCTTTTTGTTCCGAAGGGGTCCGTCAAGGTCTGAACGGCTCTTGTCTCCTCCGGCATGAAACGGAAGACGCCCACGCTCCCTGCGGATTGTGTCCAAGGAGCATGGGCGTTTTTTGTTCTTGTCCGAGCCTTCAGCCTGGCGGGAACCTTCGAGCCTCAGACCACGTGCGGTTCGTGGGCCGCGAGGTAGCGGCGTCCGCCGGCCACCACGGCCATGGCGACAATCATGGCCACTGCACCGGCGAAGAACGGCACCTGCGGCCCGAAATGCTCGCCAAGCTGCGCGGCCGCAAAGGGCGCCAGGGCGCCGCCCATCCAGCGGACGAAGTTATATCCCGCTGAGGCCACTGGACGGGGCGAGTCGGAGACGCCCATGGCCAGCTCGGTGTAGATCGTGTTGTTGATGCCCAGCAGCGCGCCGGAGACCACCACGAGTGCAACTACTGCGGGCACTGAATGGCCCGCGGCAAGCCCGAGGCCCGCCAGGTCCAGCATCAGCAGGAACAGCGTGCCAAGGAGGACCTTTGTTGCGCCGAACCGGTTCTGCAGCGCCGGGGCCACAAAGACCGAAAAGACGGCGACGGCGACGCCCCAGCCAAAGAACACCCCGCCGATGCCGTAGGCGTCCATGCCCAGGATGAACGGGGTAAAGGCGAGCACGGTGAAAAAGCCGTAGTTGTAGAACAGGCCGCTGGCCGCCGTCGTACGCAGTCCCTTGTTGCCCAGGGCGCGCAGCGGATCGGCCAGGCTGACCTTGCGATCGGGCAGCGGCGTCTTGGGAAGCAGCGCGGTGAGTGCAATGAAGGCCGCCGCCATCAGTGCGGCCGTACCGAAGAACGGGGCGCGCCACTGCCAGCCACCCAGGAGGGCCCCGAGGAGCGGCCCCAGCGAAATGCCCAGGCCCAGGGCAGCCTCATAGAGAATGATCGCCGTGCCTGCGCCGCCGCTGGCCACACCCACAATGACGGCGAGCGCGGTGGCCACGAAGAGTGCATTGCCGAGCCCCCATCCGGCCCGGAAACCGACCAGCTCGCCGACGCTGCCGGACATGCCGGAAAGCGAGGAGAACACCACGATTACAGCCAGCCCGGCCAGCAGGGTTCGCTTGCCGCCGATCCGTGAGGAGATGAAGCCGGTGACGAGCATGGCCACGGCGGTGATCAGGAAGTAGCTGGTGAAGAGCAGCGAGACCTGGCTGGGGCTGGCGTCCAGGTTCTTGGCGATGGCCGGGAGGATGGGATCCACCAGGCCGATGCCCATGAACGCGAACACGGCCGCGAGCGCCGTGGCCCAGACCGGCTTGGGCTGCTTGAGGAGTGAGGCCTTCTCGGCCTCGAGGGTTGATTGTGGTGCCGGCAGAGTGTCTGCGAGCTGGCCGTCCATGGAGGGAACTCCTAAGTGTCGCTGGATCAGTTCTGAGTCGCTTGTCAGTTTTGGAGTGTGCTGTTGATCTTTTCGATAACCGGAAGGGCGGCCGCCAGTGCGTGCCGGTCGTCATCGATGAGGGATTCGAGAATGCCCGCCATCACAGCGTTCCGGCGCCGGTTGGCGGATTCGACGGCGTCGCGGCCTTGGGCGGTCAGTACAACGCGGACCGCGCGGGAATCGTCAGGGTCCGGCTCCCTGCGGGCCAGTCCCGCCCGCTCGAGCTTGATGACCTGCTCGGTGGCGCTGGGCACCCGTACTCCCAGGTTCCTGGCGATCTCACCCACGCGGACGCCGTCGTGGACCAGCATCTTGAGCGTGCTCAGCTGGGCGGCGCTGAGTTCACCATCCGCATCGAGGCGGCGGACGAGGTACACACTGTGCCGCAGTGCCTCGCGGAAGTCCTGTGCAAGCTCGTGCAGGTCCGAGGCATTCTTAGCTTCCATACTTAGGTAGCCTAATAGTTAGGTCACCTAAATGCAATACCTTGGACGGGACTTTGCGACGAGTCGGGTTGCCGGCTAAATCCGGGGCTAACTCGCCGGGCGGTTCACGATCGCCTCGGCGTGCTCGGCCACCCACGCGACCAGGGGCAGCAGCAGGGCGGCCAGCTCCTCGCCGCGGCCGGTCAGGCTGTAGTCCACGCGGGGAGGAATGATCGGCTGCGCGTCGCGGCGGACGAAGCCGTCGGCTTCGAGGGTCTTCAGTGTCTGGGCGAGCATCTTCTCGCTGATGCCCTCGGCGCGCCGGCGGAGTTCGCTCCAGCGCTGGGGACCTTCGGAGAGGGCGACGAGGAGCAGCACGCCCCATTTGCTGGTGACGTGATCCAGGACGGTCCGGCTGGGGCAACCAGCGGGAAAGATCCCGTCGGCAAAGGGGAAAGCGGGGACCCTGGCTGTGGCACTTACCTGCATGACAGTACCTTACCTGAAAGTGCGTACTCTCTTTTGGGAAGCATTCGGGAATGGGCGCGGTTGGCACCACTGACAGTCACCTCAGAAAGGACCAATCATGACCATCGTCATCACCGGAGCCACCGGCCAGCTGGGCCGCCTCGTCGTCGAAGCACTGCTTGAAAGCGGTCTTCCGGCGGAACAGGTCGTGGCCGCAGGCCGGACCGTGGACAGGATCGCCGACCTCGGCGAGCGCGGCGTCCAGATCCGCGGCATCGACTACAGCCAGCCGGAGTCGCTGCGGCAGGCGTTTGCCGGCGCGGACAAGGTCCTGCTGGTTTCAGGCAGCGAGGTGGGCCAGCGCGTCGAGCAGCACCGGAACGCGATCAACGCAGCCAAGGAAGCCGGCGTCGGCCTGATCGGCTACACGAGCATCGCCAACGCGGACACCACCACCATGCAGCTGGCCGCCGAGCACCTGGCCACCGAAGAGATCCTCCGCGACTCCGGCGTCCCGTTCGTCCTGCTCCGCAACGGCTGGTACCTGGAGAACTACACCGGCCAGCTCCCGGCTCAGGTCCAGCACGGCGCCGTGTTCGGCAGCGCCAGAGACGGCCGTGTCAGCGCAGCCGCCCGGGCAGACTACGCCGCAGCGGCAGCGGCCGTCCTCCTCCGGGACGACCAGGCCGGCAAGGTCTACGAGCTGGGCGGAGACGACGCCTTCACCCTGAGCGAGCTGGCCGGCGAGATCAGCGCGGCGTCCGGCAAGCCTGTGACATACACGGATTTGCCCGCGGAGAAGTACACCCAGGTCCTCGTGGACGCCGGGCTGCCGGAACCCTACGCAGCCATCCTGGCGGACAGCGATCTCGGCATCGCCCGCGGCGACCTCCTGGTCACCAGTGGAGACCTCAGCGCCCTGCTCGGCCGACCCACCACGCCGCTCCGCGATGCGGTCCAGGCAGCCGCCGTGACCCTCCAGGCGAGCTAGCCCTCCCCAAACGCCCGATCACATCCTGCACGTTTTTGGGCAACCCTCCCTCACCTCCTGCAGGTTTTTGGGCAACCCTTCCTCACTTGGCATCAGGAGCCCTGGCACGGCCGGGTCCCAAGTGAGGAAGCGTCGGGGGAAAAGCCGCAGGACCTGAGGACGCGTCTAAACAGCACAGGTTAAACGCACGACGCCGGAACTCACCTTGAGTCCCGGCGTCGTGCGTTTTATGCCGTGTTCCGTTTCGTAGGGTCAGGCACGTTACGCCGGGGCGGCGACGTCCTCCGCCTTGCGCTCCTCGACGAGGCCGCAGACCGCAGCGAAGAGCGGGTGGTCCTGCGCCAGCCCGGTGATGCGCTCCGTGGCCGCGGCCGGTTCAGACGAGGCCAGGATCTGGCCGAGCTCCACGGCCTCGGCGTCGGCAGGGTCGTTGAAGCGCAGGGCGGCTGCGATCGCCCCAAGCAGCGCCTCGGGGACGATCCCGCGTTCGGCCAGTTCCGCTGCAGGGCCGATGAACCGTTCGTGCCGGCTGAGCTTGCGCAGCGGCGCACGGCCCACGCGGTGCACGGTGTCCGGCAGGTGCGGGTTGGTGAAGCGTGCCAGGATCTTCTGGACGTAGGCCTCCTGCTCGTCGTAGCTGAAGCCGTGCTTGGACACGAGCAGCTGCTTGGTCTCATCGAGCACGGCGCGGACGTCGGCCGCGACGTCCTCGTCGGCCATGGCATCGGAGATCTTCTCCAGCCCGGCCTCGAAGCCGAAGTACGCCGCGGAGGCGTGCCCCGTGTTCACGGTGAACAGCTTGCGCTCGATGTAGGGTCCGAGGTCGTCCACGAACGTGGCACCCGGAATCACCGGGGCAGCCCCGCCGAACGGGGTGCGGTCGATGACCCACTCGTAGAAGGTCTCCACCGTCACGTCCAGGCCCTGGCCCGGCTCCTGGTTGGGCACGATCCGGTCCACGGCCGTGTTGGCGAACACGGCAGCGTCCGACAGGGATCCGGCCGCCTCGTCCCAGCACGAGGCGATCGACTCGCGCAGGATGTCCGTGGCGTTGATGGCGTTCTCGCACGCCATCACCTGCAGCGGCGCCAGCCCCGCGGCCCGGGCCGCAATTCCCTTGGCGATCGCGGGGGCCACGAACTTCAGGATGTGCGGGCCCACCGCGGTGGTGACGATGTCCGCCGTCGAGATTTCCTCGATCAGCTGCGCCTCCTGGGTGCCGGAGTTCACCGCCCGGAAGTTCTCCACCGTGCGCACGGAAGGGTTTTCTCCCACCTCGTGCACACTGTAGCTCTCCGCCGCGGCCAGCTGGGAAATCAAGGCGTCCGCGACGTCGGCGAACACCACCTCATACCCGGCATCGTGCAGCAGCAGGCCCACGAAACCCCGGCCGATGTTGCCGGCCCCAAAATGTACAGCCTTCACTACGCGTTGACCTTTCCGAACAGTTCCAGGACTTCCTCCACGGATGTCGCCGCCTCAAGCTGCGCCACCTGCGCCTTGTTCGTGAAGACCTTCGCGATCGAGGACAGGATGTGCAGGTGCTCGTTGTTCACACCGGCCACGCCCACCACGAACTTGACCTGCTTGCCGTTCCAGTCGATGCCTTCGGGGTAGCGGATCACCGAGACGGCCGACTTCCGGATGTGGTCCTTGGCGGCGTTGGTGCCGTGGGGGATGGCCAGGAAGCTGCCCATGTAGGTGGAGACGGACTCCTCGCGCTCGTGCATGGCGCGGATGTAGTCCTCGTCCACTGCCCCGCGCGCCAGCAGCAGCTGGCCCGCCTCGTCGATCGCGGCATCCCGGGTGGACGCTGAGCCAGCCAGGACCACGCTCTCCGGCACCAGGATGTCCGACGGCGCTGCGACCGTTTCGGGCTCAGCGGCAGTTTCGGCGGTGGTGCCGGCCCCGGTGGTCCCGGCTGCGGCCGCGGGCACTCCCGGGGCTGCGGCCGTGGCCGCTCCGGCGGCGGGAGCCGCGGTTCCCTCAGCGTTGCTTCGCTCGACCAGCTCCACGATCTCGTCATAGCGCGGGCTGTTCATGAAGTTGTCCACGGAGACGTGGACGGCGCTGGCCGTGGCGGGCTTGGCACGCTCGGTCAGGTCCTGGTGCGTGACCACAACGTCGTACGTGTCGTTGAGGTTGGCGATGGACGCGTTGGTGACGTTGACCTCCGGGAACCCGGCCGCCTTGATCTTGTTGCGCAGCACGGAGGCGCCCATGGCGCTGGAGCCCATGCCGGCGTCGCACGCGAAGACGATGTTCCTGATGGGGCCGGTCAGGACTCCCACGCCGCCGCCGGCGCCGGCGCCGGTGAGGGTGGAGGCGACGGAACTCTTCTTGCCCTTCAATTCCTCCATGCGGCTGGTGGCCGCGCTGAGGTCGTCCTCGTCACTGTGCCTGGTGGTCCGCAGGATCACCGAGGCGACGAGGAAGGAAACGGTGGCGGCGAGCAGCACCGAGAGAGCCACGCCGAGGTAGCTGTCACGGGCGGTCTGGGCGAACACCGCGAAGATGGAGCCCGGAGCGGCCGGGGCTACAAGGCCCGCGCCGGTGACGGCAAGGGTGGCGATGCCGGTCATGCCGCCGGCGATCGCTGCCAGGATCAGCAGCGGGCGCATCAGGACGTACGGGAAGTAGATCTCATGGATGCCGCCGAGGAACTGGATGATGGCAGCGCCGGGAGCGGAAGCCTTCGCCGCGCCGCGGCCAAAGAACATGTAGGCCAGCAGGATGCCGAAGCCCGGGCCGGGGTTGGCCTCCAGCAGGAACAGGATGGACTTGCCCTGCTCCAGGGACTGCTGGATGCCCAGCGGGGTCAGCACGCCGTGGTTGATGGCGTTGTTCAGGAAGAGGACCTTGGCCGGTTCGATGAAGATGGACGTCAGCGGAAGCAGGCCGTTGTGCACCAGGAACTGGACGAAGTTGCCGGCGGCCGTGCTGAACGCCGTCACCAGCGGTGAGATGCCGTAGAAGCCGAGCAGTGCCAGCAGGCCGCCCCAGATGCCGGCGGAGAAATTGTTCACCAGCATCTCGAAGCCGGGACGGATCTTGCCGTGCCAGATCGCATCAAGGTGCTTCATGGTCCAGCCGCCCAGCGGGCCCATGATCATGGCGCCGATGAACATCGGGATGCCTGCGCCCACGATCACGCCCATGGTGCCGATGGCGCCCACGACGCCGCCCCGGACGTCATAGACCATCTTGCCGCCGGTGTAGCCAATCAGGAGGGGCAGCAGGTAGGTGATCATGGGGCCGACGAGACCCACGTTCGGCGCGCCCGCGGCGTTGGTGCCGAACCCGCCCAGGGCGGGGACGGGGATCCAGCCCTTCTCGATGAAGAGGGCTGTGATGAGCCCCCAGGCGATGAAGGCGCCGATGTTGGGCATGATCATGCCGGACAGGAACGTCCCGAACCTCTGGACGTGCACCCGAGCACTGGTTTTGGGTTTTGCAACTGTCTCTGTTGCCATGTGATTTCCTAACGTGGTCCCTGCGGCACCGCAGGATGGTCCGATAGTTTCGTCTAGCCGGTGGAACTGGTGGAGATCCGGTGGAGCCATTCGAGAAAAAGCTTGAGTTCCGAGCTGGTGAGCTGGTCCGAGTGGGATGCCTGCAGCGCGGCGTTCAGCGCGATGGCAGCCACCACCACCGATGACTTCCCGGAGTCCTCCGTTGCTGCGTCCCGCTCCTGTTCCCTGGACACCGCAAAGATCATGGCGTCCCGGGTCATGGTGGACAGCTCCAGGTTCCGCTCGGCAGCCGGTTCTGCGATCAGCATGAGCGTCACGCCCACGTTGGCAGCCAGGATGCTCCTGGCGGCTTCCCGTGGCTGGACGTTCAGCTGTCCGGCCGCAGCGGCCTTGTTCAGCATTTCCTCCAGGAGGCCCTCAGCATCGGCGACGATGGCCGGGCGGCTCTCGGGGCGGATATTACCGAACATGACCAGATAGAGCTCGGGCTGGTTGAGCCCGAACTGCACGTGGTTGTCCCACATCCGCCGGATGTCCTCCAGCGGCTGTCCGGACGGGGCGAAGTCCCGTTCGCCGGCCACATATTCCTCGAAGCCCGCGGCGACAACTGCGTCAAACAGGCCCTCCTTGTCACCGAAGTGGTGGTAGAGGGTGGGCGCCGTGACGCCCGCCAGCTGTGTGATCTGGCGGGTGGAAACAGCCGCCCCCGCGGACTTGGCCAGCAATTCGGCTGCCGCACGCAACAGCCGCATTTTGGGCGGAAGCTGGCCATCGAAACTCATAACCGCTACCCTAGCACCTATAGCAACGCTATATGAACTGAATCACATACAATTTTTTTCAGGCACCGCAAAGCAGCTTCGGACGTAGCCGTTCCGGGCTTCCGGGCTCCCGCCCGGGCAGATACCGGCGGGCCTGGCTACCGGCAGAGAACGAGGACCTTCAGTGCAGAACTTCCCAGGAGTAGGCGTCAGCCCCGGCCGCATCATCGGCACGATCCGCCAGATGCCCAAGCCCATCAGCGAACCGCCGGCCGGCGAACAGCTGGCTGCCGGCACCACCCCCGAAGAGGCAACGGCAGCACTGAAGGCCGCCGCGGGTGCCGTCCATGATGAGCTGCGCGCCCGCGCGGACCACGCCACCGGTGATGGCAAGGCCGTCCTGGAAGCCACGGCCCTGATGGCGAAGGACACCATGCTGATCAAGGGCGCCGCGAAGCTGATCGCCCGCGGCACCTCGGCGCAGCGGGCCATCTGGGAATCCGGCTCCTCGGTTTCGGAAATGCTGCACAACCTGGGCGGTTACATGGCGGAACGCGCCACCGACGTCCTGGACGTCCGCGCCCGCATCGTGGCCGAACTCCGGGGTGTGCCCGCCCCGGGGATCCCGTCGTCGAACGAACCGTTCATCCTGGTGGCCGAGGACCTGGCCCCCGCCGACACCGCCACCCTCGATCCCAACAAGGTCCTGGCACTCGTGACCGCCGGCGGCGGTCCGCAGTCCCACACCGCGATCATCGCGCGCTCGCTCGGCCTTCCCGCCGTCGTGGCCGCCGTCGGCGTGGACGAACTCCCGGACGGCACCGAGGTGTACGTCGACGGCGCCGCCGGTTCCATTACGGCCAACCCGGACGACTCACTGCGCGCAGCCGCCGAGGCCTGGGCCGCCACGGCGTCCCTCCTGGCCGAATTCAGCGGGACGGGTTCGACGGCGGACGGCCACCTGGTGCCCCTCCTGGCCAACGTGGGCGGCGCCAAGGATGCCCAGGCGGCGGCCAAGCTCGGCGCCCAGGGCGTGGGACTGTTCCGCACTGAGTTCTGCTTCCTGGAACGCGACACCGAACCCACCGTGGAGGAGCAGGCAGCAGCGTATAAGGGCGTGTTCGATGCCTTCCCCGGCAAGAAGGTGGTGCTCCGCACGCTGGACGCCGGCGCCGACAAGCCGCTTCCCTTCCTGACCGACTCCACCGAACCCAACCCGGCGCTGGGCGTGCGCGGCTACCGCACCGACTTCACCACCCCGGGGGTCCTGGACCGGCAGCTGGAGGCGATCGCGAAGGCCGAGAAGGAGTCGGAGGCCGATGTGTGGGTCATGGCCCCGATGATTTCGACGGCGGAGGAAGCCGCCCGTTTCGCCACCATGTGCGCCGAGGCCGGCATCAAGACGCCGGGCGTGATGGTGGAGGTTCCCTCCGCCGCCCTCACCGCCGACACCATCCTGCGCGAAGTGGCGTTTGCCAGCCTTGGAACCAACGACCTCACCCAGTACGCCATGGCCGCCGACCGCCAGCTGGGTCCGCTCGCGGGCCTGAACACCCCGTGGCAGCCTGCCGTGCTGCGCCTCGTGGGCCTGACCGTCGAGGGATCCAGGGCAGAGGGGCACAACAAGCCGGTGGGCGTCTGCGGCGAGGCCGCGGCGGACCCGGCCCTCGCCGTCGTGCTGACCGGACTGGGCGTCACCACACTGTCCATGACCGCCCGGTCGCTGGCGGCGGTGGCCGCCGTGCTGAAGACCGTCACGCTGGCAGAGGCCCAGGAACTGGCCAAGCTGGCCCTGTCCGCCCCGAGTGCGGTGGAAGCCCGGGCCTGGGTCCGCGAGAGGCTGCCCGTCCTGGAAGAGCTCGGACTGTAGTTCTGCCGGCGTCAACGCCACGGCAAGGCTTTAGGCAGGCGGGCATCCGGAGTCCCGGACGCCCGCCTGCTTTTGGGCTTCATGCCGGCATATCCGGTTTCAGGCCGTGGATCCGCCAGCCGCCGCCGAGCCCTCGGCTGCGGTGCCGGCCCAGCTCCGGATGATCCGGGCAACATCTACGGTGGCGGTGTCCTGCACCACGTGCCCGCGTCCGTGCACCTCGGCTAAGGCACCGTCCGGTACCCGCGCGGCGAGGAGTTCGCACCACGGCCTGCGCGCAATCGGATCCCTTCCGCCGCGGAGCACGAGCACCGGCTGTGCCACGCCCCGGATCCGGGTGTCGAGCGGGTAGTCCATCATCACGGGAAGTTCGGTCAGATACCACCGCATGCCGGTCCGGAAGTAGTCGGTAAAAACCACGGCGTTGGCGCTGGGCGGCTCGCTGAACAGGGCATCCCGGGTGAGCGCCAGCGCGTGCCAGGCGGCACTCCTGCGGGCGGGATCCACCACAGGACCCATAAGCACTGTCCGGGTCACCAGCCCGGGCGCCTGAAGTGCCAGCTCCACCGCAAACTGCGCGCCCATGGAATGGCCCACCACAATGCAGGACGCCACGCCACGCTCCGCCAGTACCGCGGCGACGAAGGCTGCATATTCGCCGACGGTCACCTGACGCCGCGGCCGCGGCGTGCCGCCGAAACCCGGCAGGTCGAAGGAGTAGACCGCAGCGCCCTCCGCCTGCCGGTACTGTTCTTCCGGCGGCTGGTTCTGTCCTTCCGGGCGGGCCAGCTCCAGGTGCAATCGGGCGAGGTAGCGGTGGGAGACACCGATGCCGTGGAGCAGCACGTAGGCCTGCTGCCCCGTGGCCGAGGGCGCGTTTGAGGAATACAGGCGCCCCGTCAGGCCGTTCGCCGTCACTTCTGTTCCACCGGCAAGTCTCATCCGCCGAGCATATCCAACCCAGCGTTCTGCAGCGGTTAGGCTTCTGCCATGGCTCTGATTGCTCCCAGGGTGGCGCCCGCCCTTCCTGCCGACGACGCGCTGGCGCTGCAGCGTGCGCTCGACGGCGGCACTGACATCACCGTCTTCGTGGACGGCACCGTCCACCGCCTCCCGCCCCAGGCGAGGGACGCCGTCGTCGACCTTCTGGCACGGTTCAGCCGCGGCGAGGCGGTGACCGTAAGCAGCGTGGAGGAAATGCTGACCACCTCGCAGGCGGCCGAACTGGCCGGGATCTCCCACACCTACCTGCGGAACATGACGGACCGGGGCGAGATCCCCGTGGAGTACCGTGGCACGCATCGCCGCATCCGGCTGGCTGCCATCATGAGCTGGCTGGAAGGGCAGAAAAAGAAGCAGGCGGCTGCTGACGCGGCCGGCGGAGTTGCCGGAACTTCCGACGGCGGGACCCCCGACGGCGAAAACCGAAAATAACGCCGGGTCCGGCACTGGCCCAAAACGTCAACCGGCCCGGGGGCCGCCATCGCATCAATGTCCGCGCGGCTTGCCGCGGCCGTGCCGCCCCAAAAAATGTGGAGCACCTTGAAGATCTGGCCCGCCGCCACCGGGATTCGGCCGACGACCGGGACCTGGCCCTCGCGAACCTGGAGGCAATCTTCCTCCGCGCCCTTCAGCTCCGCGGGCCGGTGACGTTTCGCCGGCCAACCCCACCCGCCTGCCCTGGAAGCTGATGACCCTCCGGTATTAGTCTTCCCGCGAAAATGACGGGGTGATAAGGATCAAGCAACGATCCACGGGAACCCGGGCTTCCCGCTGGCGCACAGGGTTACTCTTTATTCGTGGTGAGATTCAGGGGGTTGCACATCGTGGCGGGCATCGTCGCAATGGCTGTGGCGGCTGCCCTCGGAACCGTCATGGGCCTGAACAACACCGCCGTCTTTACCTCCAGCTGTGTGGTCTTCGTAGCCGTAGCCCTGTGGGTCCAGAGCCGCCTGGCCAAGTTCCGCACCCAGCTCCAGGGGCTCCCGCAGCACCTTCCCGAGGGTGTCACGCTGGAACGGGCCGCAGAGCGGACCTCCGAGCGGCCTGCCGGGCGGGCCTCCGAACTGGCTGCCGACCAGCTGCCCAGCGGCGAGGGCACCGCCGCGTAGCCGCTTACTAAATTCTTGGCCTTGATGCCCAGCGCCGCGCTTTCAGGGCAGCATGCAGCTCCAGCCGCACCATCCCCTTGAGCGGATCGACGCCCAGCAGCTGGCGGATGCGGCCCAGCCGGTTGTAGATGCTGCTGCGGTGCAAGTGCAGTTTTTCGGCAACGTCCTGGACGGAACCGTCATTGTCGTACAGAAGTTCCAGTACGGGCAGCAGCTCCCCGTTCCGGTCATGGTCCTCAAGGGCCCGGAAATTCACCGAACTTGCATCGCTCCAGACCCCCGCGCCGCCGCCGGCCGATGCCAGGAGCTGGTAAACGCCTGTGGCGCGGCAGTCCACGAGCTCGCCGAGCCGCGGATCAACCGCAGCTGCCAGGGCCGCAACCTTGGACTGCCGGTACGCCTCGGCCAGGTCTTTGATCCGGCCGAATCCCTCGCTGGTCCCCAGGATGATCCGCTCCACGGACCTGCCGGAACGCTTGGCGAGCTCCAGCTGGTAGTGCACCAGGACCTGGGCCTGGCTGGCACGCCCCGTGGACTCCCGGAAGAGAACCACCGAATGGGTCTCCGCGCCCGCGCTGAACAGGACAGCGTCCACGCCGATCGTGGCCTGCAGTGCCGCGGCGCGGTGAATGAGCGTCGAGGCGATCGGATCCGGACCGGCCATCCAGCCATCAGCGTCGAGGACCGTCACCAGCTGCCAGGGTCCGCGGTCCTGCACTTCCTTCCAACCCGCCACGGCGGCCACCGCGTTGGCTTCCCCTGCACAGGCTGCCAGGAACTCCCGTTCGCGGCTGCGCCGGAACTCGGACTCTGCCGTGTTGGAGTCCAGCAGCAGCCCGGAGAGCACATCCAGATCGTCCCGAACGCCGGGCAGTTCGGCGAGGATCGCCGTCGCACTTTGGTCCTCGACGTCCAGTTGCACCCAAAGGTAGCCCACCCGGAACCCCCGGACCAGCAGCGGGACGCAGACGCGCCCGAGCATCCCCAGTTCATCGTTGGCGGGCACCACCACGGGCCGCACCGCGGTGGCGATGCCGTGCGAGAGCTGCCAGTTTTTGACGTCCAGCGGCACCCGCTTGCTCAGCAGGAAGTTCACCCGGACCCGGTCCGCGTGCGACTGGTTGGAGCTGTAGGCGAGCAAAAGGCCGTCAAGGTCTTCCAGCGAAAGGCCGCGGCCCAGCTTGAGCGCCACCCGTTCCACGAGCTGTTCCACATCCTGCTGCATGCTGCCAGACTACGTCCCCCCGGGCGCCTTGGGCGAACGGACAGCAGGCGACACCTGACGCCCCGGCGGTCGACATCAGTCGAGTCGATGCGTCGAAAAACCGCGGAAACAGGCGGTTTCACTCCGGCAGAGGCGGCCTATTGCTGTAGTGCGCCTCACAGCCGGATCTATTCTGGAATCACAACTTCCCCCACACATTCCGGCCTTGCAGCCATCGAATCTGGAGCCCAAAAAATGATCATCGGTGTCCCCAAAGAGATCAAGAACAACGAATTCCGCGTCGCCATCACGGCCGCCGGCGTTCACGAATTCCGCACCCACGGCCACACCGTCCTGGTGGAGCGCGGCGCGGGCCTGGGTTCCGGCATCACCGACGAGGAATACGCCATCGCGGGGGCCGAGATCGTCGCCGACACCGATGAGGTCTGGTCCCGCGCGGACATGGTGATGAAGGTCAAGGAACCCATCAAGGCCGAGTACCACCGCTTCCGCAAGGGCCTGATCCTCTTCACCTACCTGCACCTGGCCGCCGAGCCCGAACTGACCCAGGAGCTCATCAACTCCGGCGTCACCGCCATCGCCTACGAAACCGTGCAGGAAGGCCGCACCCTGCCCCTGCTCGCCCCCATGTCCGAGGTGGCCGGCCGGCTCTCCGTCCAGGTCGGTGCGACCTCGCTGATGGCGCCCGCCGGCGGCAAGGGCGTACTGCTCGGCGGCGTTCCCGGCGTCCGCCCCGCCAAGGTTGTGGTCCTGGGCGCAGGCGTCGCGGGCACCAACGCCGCCGCCATGGCCCTGGGCCTCGGCGCCGACGTCACCATCCTTGACATCAACATCAACCGGCTGCGCGAACTCGACGCCCAGTACCAGGGCCGGCTCAAGACCGTGGCGTCCAACAAGTACGAGATCGAGAAGTCCGTGGTGGACGCCGACCTCGTGATCGGCTCCGTCCTGATCCCCGGCGCCAAGGCCCCCAAGCTGGTGACCAACGAACTCGTGGCCCGCATGAAGCCCGGTTCGGTGCTCGTGGACATCGCCGTGGACCAGGGCGGCTGCTTCGAGGACACCCATCCCACCACGCACCAGGAACCCACGTACAAGGTCCACAACACGATCTTCTACTGCGTGGCCAACATGCCCGGCGCGGTCCCCAACACCTCCACCTATGCGCTGACCAACGTCACGCTCCGCTACGGCGTTGCCCTGGCCAACCTTGGCGTCAAGGCCGCCTTCGAGAAGTTCCCCGCACTCGCCGCCGGCCTGAACATCGCCGCCGGCCACGTGGCGCACCACTCCGTCTCCGAGGCACACGACCTGCCCCTCGTGGCGGACTGGCACGAACTGGTTTCGGCGTAAGGTTTTTCCACCGTCGGCTGCTCCGTAACCGCCGTTTTGGACCCCCAACACGGCAGTTACGGAGCAGTCGATTGGTGTTTAAAGCGCCCGCGCCTGCTCGATCAACTTCAGCACTTCGACGGGGCCGGCCGGGTCCACCGGGACTGGCAGACCCGAAGCGGTGCCGCCGTCGGAGATCTTGGCGGCGAGGATGCGGTAGAACTCCGGGTAGTTGCCACGTTCGGTCGGCAGCCTGTCAAGGTGCCCGTCGCGGCCCAGCTGCCCGGCCCATTCGGCGGCCTCCACGCCGTACTCCGCATCCAGCGGACTCCCGCCGGCGACGATGTACGGCTCCTGCGGGTCCACGCCGTGCTTGGTGTAGCCTCCCCCGGAGCCGAGAACCCGGTACCGCGGTCCCTGCTGAGCGCAGAGCATATTCATCCAGTGGTGGCTGAGCACGCCGTTCTCATGCCGCAGGACCACGAAGCAGTCGTCGTCTGTCTTTTCGCCCGGGCGCCGGGCCCGGAGCTCGGCGTGCACCACCGTTGCCGCGCCGAAGAGCTGCAGCGCCTGGTCCAGGAGGTGGGTGCCGAGGTCGAACAGGACACCGCCGCCGTCGGCCGCCGTGGCCTCCGCCTTCCAGGCCTTGGAAACCTCGGGCGACCAGCGTTCAAAGCGTGACTCGAACCGTGTCACCTCCCCCAGCACCCCGCCGTCCAGCAGGGCCTTGACGGTGAGGTAGTCCCCGTCCCAGCGGCGGTTCTGGAACACCGTCAGGACCCGGCCCAGCCGCTCTGCGAGCGCGATCAGCTCCTGCCCCTGGCCGCTGGTGACGGCGAACGGCTTGTCGACGACGACGTCTAGCCCGGCCTCCAGCGCGGCTTTGGCCAGCGGATAATGGGTGGCCGGCGGAGTCCCCAGCACCACAAGGTCAAGGTCAGCGGCCAGCGCAAGGACGGCGTCGCCGTCGGGCACTGTTTTCACACCCGGGTACTGCTCAAGGGCGGCAGCCTGCCGCCCGGTGTTCTTGGTGGCGATGACGTCCAGCGAGTAGCTGGGGTCCGCCGCGATCAGCGGCGCATGGAAAACCCGGCCGGACAGGCCGAAGCCCACCACGGCGGTGCGGATGGGAGTAGAGGGAGTGGAGGAATCGGTGCTCATGGTGCCACGCTACCTCCTGGTCCGGCGCCACTGCCCGGAACACCCCCGACGACCCGGCTGACCAGCTCCCGCCAGGATTCCTCCAGCCGTTCCGGCGAAACGTGCTGCACGCGGACGGCGTGCAGCAGCCGTTCGGGATCGAGGGTTGCGCTGAGGGACATGGCCATCAGCCAGGGGTCCGCGTCGAACCCGGCAGAGCGCAACAGGTGCTCAATGTGCCGGTGCCACAGCACCGCCGGGGGCGCCTCGAACCTGTTGTGCAGCGACGCCTGGGCGGCCCTGGCGAGCTCGCCGTATTCCAGGACGTAGCGGATGCGTTCGGCACCGAAGGCGATCAGCCGTTCCCCCGGGGGCGCCCCTGGACCAAGCGGCGGCGGCCCGAACATGAAGCGGCCCTGGAATTCGGCCTCGGCGTCGCTGAGCAGGGTCATCATGAGCCCGGCGCGGCTGCCGAATCGGCGGAACACCGTCCCCTTTCCCACGCCCGCGCGCTCCGCCAGCTTATCCATGGTCAAGCCGTCGGCCCCGCACTCCTCCACGAGCTGCCGGGCAGCACACAGGAGCAGCTCCCGGTTCCGGGCAGCATCGCTGCGTTCCGCTCCGGCGCTGGCGGAGGACCCCGGCGGGGAGCCGGAGCCAGACGATGAACCGGAGCGGATTGGGATGAGGCTCACACCAAGCATTCTAGACCCGGGAATAATATCCGGACCGTAGTCCGTTTACTCTGGATGAAGGCACCAAACGCCTCCAAGAACCACTCGCCACGGAGCGTTCCGCGGCAAGACCTAAGGAGTTCACATGTCCAAGAGCACCGTACTCGCCCTAGTGGGAAGCCTGCGCGCCGACTCCCACAACCGCAAGCTTGCCGAAGCCATCCAGCTGAACGCCCCCGAAGGCATCGAGATCGTGATCCACGAGAGCCTGGGCAACATCCCGTTCTACAACGAGGACATCGACGTCGAAGGCCAGGTCCCGGCAGCCGCCACCGCCCTGCGCGAAGCCGCCGGCCAGGCTGACGCCCTGCTGCTGGTCACCCCGGAGCACAACGGCACCATGCCCGCCTCGCTGAAGAACGCCATCGACTGGCTGTCCCGCCCGTTCGGCGCCGGCGCCCTCGCCGGAAAGCCCACCGCCGTCGTCGGCACCGCCTTTGGCCAGTTCGGCGGCGTCTGGGCCCAGGACGAGGCCCGCAAGGCTGCCGGCATCGCCGGCGCCCGCGTCCTGGAGGACGCCAAGCTCGCCGTCCCCGGCTCCATGGTCCGCTTCGCCGAGACCCACCCGAAGGACGACGCCGAGGTCGTTGAGCAGATCAAGGAACTTTTCGGCGCCCTTGCCGCCGTCGAGCCCGCTGGCGCAGCCGCCTAAGCGGCTCCTCCCCCCTCGCACGCCCCCGGCCCTCCAGCGGCCGGGGGCGTGCGCCATTTCCAGGCTCTCCGCCCCGCCGGACGGTCGGGAAAGGCTGCAACCAATCCGTGACTGAGCTGCGGCCAAACTGACACCCGGGCGCCGTTCCGCGGCCCGCCGCCCCGCCGTAACGTTGATGTACCGGACGTGCCGGGGCAGGGAGTGCGGTGCAGTCATGAAGTCGAGCTGGGGAGCCAGACCGCTGACGACGGCGGTCGCCGCGTTCTGCCTGGCGCTCCCCTTGTGGCTCACATCCTGCACTCCCGTCCAAAATGCTTACGACGCCGGGCCCGCGCCTGCGGCGGCGCCCGAACCCCGACCGGCACCTCCCGTGAGCCCGCCCGAGGAGGCGGGCGCGCCCGCCTCCTCCGGATCCGGCCTGGGTTCCTCCGGCCAGGGCCCCACAGGTACGGGAGCCACTGGCACGGGCACAGCAGGCGGGGTTTCCGAACCCGCTCCTGCCACCGGTCCGGCGCTTCCGTCCGCAGGCGCAGGCAACAACGGCCCGGCCACCGGCATCTGGGCCACCGGCGGACCCGGCCCCGGCGTTGCCGGCCCGGACACCCAGGCACAGCTGCCGGGCGGGACCGTGCAGCAGCCAGCGACCGCTTCGGGAGCCGCGGCGGGCCGGGCTTCGGCCGCCCCTAGACCGGGTTACACGGCACCGGGTTCCACGGGAGCCGGCTCCGCGTTGCCGGGCGCAGGTACAGGCGGAGCGTCCGGCGCTGCCAGCGCCGGCACCGCGGTTTATTACGTGGCGATCGACGACGGCGGCCGGTCCGGCGTGCGCTTCGGGTGCAACGACAGCCTGGTGGCCGTGCACAATACCGACTCCAGCATCACTGAGCCGCTGCAGGCCGCGATGAGCAGGCTGCTGTCAGGTCCGGGCGCACCGCCCGCGAGCGGCCTCTACAACGCGCTGGCAGCTTCCTCACTGCAGTACGTGTCCGGCTACCTGGACGGCACTACCGTGGTGGTGAACCTGGCAGGCGCAGTCCAGCCGGGTGGCGTCTGCGATCTTCCGCGGATCGAGGCCCAACTCACTCATACAGCCGTCACGGCCGCGAATGCCGTCCGGGCGGAAATCTACGTCAGCGGCGTGCCGCTGGACGAGGTTCTCAGCCTCCGCTAGCGCGCTTGTGAAGGCCGGCCCTCAGGAACGTGAAGACCAGCCCTCAGGAGCGTTGGGCGCCATGACCCTCAGGCGCCCGCACGCCCGGGAGAACCCGCCTCGCGGGAGAATAGCGCGTCCATCTCGGCATGGCTCGGCGAACCGGCAAGTTCCGACCAGTTGCCGTCGCCCAGGACTTCGGCGGCGACGCGGGAAACCGTTGCGTACGCCGCCTTTGCCGCATTACCGCCGATGCTAACCCGCCGCACACCGGCGTCGTGCAGTTCGCCCACTGACGGCGATCCGATGCCGGCAAGGGCGTTCAACGGCGCCTCTATCCGCCTGCTCAGCTCATGGAGGATGTGGAGGTCCGTCACGCCGGGCACGAAAATCCCGTCGGCCCCCGCGGCGAGATAGCCCTCGGCCCGAGCCAGCGTCTCATCAAAGGCGGAGTTCCCGAGCTGCCCGGAAAGGTACGTGTCCGTCCGGGCATTGATGAAAAGGTGCACCCCCGCCTCCGCGGCGATGCTGCGGACCAGGCTGATCCTGCGGGCCTGCTCGTCCATGGCCGTGAGGGACGCGCCGCCTGAGTCCTCGATATTGACGCCCACGGCGCCGGCCGCCAGCACCGCCGCCACAGCCTGCCGGAGCAGGCCGTCGTCGAAAGTGCCGTCCGCGCCCGCATACCCGGCTTCGATATCCGCCGTGACCGGGACACTCGTGGCCGCGGCAATCCTGCCGAGCGCGTCAAACGCCAGGCCCGGGGGAACGTGGCTGCCGTCCGGAAATCCGAGGCTCCACGAGATGGCCGAACTCGAGGTGGCAATGGCCCGCGCCCCGGCCTTCTCCACCAACCGGGCCGATGCGGCATCCCACACGTTCACCAGCACCAGCGGAACAGGGCCGCCAGCGTGCATCTGGCGGAAGGCGTCGGCCTGGGCAGACTGGGACTCCGCGGACTGGTACTCCGCGAGTTGGGACAGTGCGGGGGTAGGCTCGAGTGACGTCATGGCTCCATTCCATGCCTTGCCCTGCCGAAGGTAAAGGCGTCCGGAGCCATCAGTTCAGAATCGGGATCACCATTTGGTCAACAAGTGTTGCCTGATCAGCAACCTATGGCTGTACTCTGGGACTGTGACCCACGAGACACTCGACGCCGCCGCAGCCGTCCTCCCCGCCGAAGCCATCGACGCCATCGAGCGGGCCGCGACCTCAGCCCACCGCCACGACGAACTCTTCTCCGAACGCGCCGCGAACATCAAGCAGTCGGCGGTCCGGGACGTTTTCGACATCTCCATGAGGCCCGGCCTGGTCTCGCTGGCCGGCGGCAGCCCCTATCTCCAGTCGCTGCCCCTCGACAAGCTCGCCCAGACGGCCGCCCGGATCATCGCCGAGGACGGCCTCACCGCGCTCCAGTACGGCGGCGGCCAGGGCACGGAGGAACTGCGCACCCAGATCTGCGAAGTCATGGCCACCGAGGGGATCCTGGACGCCCGGCCCGAGAACGTGGTGATCACGGCAGGCTCGCAGTCCGCGCAGGATGTGGCCACCAAGGTGTTCTGCAACCCAGGCGACGTGGTGCTGGTGGAGGAGCCCACCTACGTGGGCGCGCTGAACACGTTCGAGGCCTACCAGGTCCAGGTGGAGGCAGTTCCCCTGGACGACGACGGGCTGGTGCCGGAGCTTCTCGAAGCCCGGATCGCGGCG
The DNA here is from genome assembly GCF_042674585.1 of Arthrobacter sp. NPDC057013. Lineage (NCBI taxonomy): Bacteria > Bacillati > Actinomycetota > Actinomycetes > Micrococcales > Micrococcaceae > Arthrobacter > Arthrobacter sp. NPDC057013. The sequence goes on along the minus strand of NZ_JBHUSE010000021.1, from coordinate 45,800 downwards.
CTCCAGACCGTCGGGAAAAACATCAAGTTCCTCTACACGATCCCCAACTTCAACAACCCGTCCGGCATCACGCTGGCACAGGAGCGGCGGCAGCAGGTCGTGGACATCTGCCGCCGCGCCAACATTCTGGTGCTGGAGGACAACCCGTACGGCCTGCTGCGGTTCGACGGCGAGCCGCTGGCGCCGCTGCGCACAGGCAACCCCGACGACGTCATCTACATGGGCTCGTTCTCGAAGATCTTTGCACCGGGCCTGCGCATCGGCTGGGCCCTGGTTCCGGCCCACCTGCAGCGCCGCTACTACCTGGCCTCGGAGGCGGTGACACTCTGCCCGCCCACGCTGAATCAGATGCTCGTCTCCGCCTATCTCCGGGACTACGACTGGAAGGGCCAGATCGAGACGTACCGCGGGCTGTATGCCGAACGCTGCCACGCGATGCTGGCGGCGCTGGAGGAGCACATGCCGGAGGGGCTTAGCTGGACGAGGCCGCAGGGCGGGTTCTTCGTCTGGGTGACGCTGCCCAAGGGCGTGGACACGTATCCCCTGCTCCAAAAGGCGATTGATGCCGGCGTCGTCTTCATTCCCGGTGCCGCGTTCACGCATTCGAACGAGCCGTCCAACAAGCTCCGCCTGGCGTTCAGCGCGGTCCCTCCGGAGGCCATAGCCGAGGGCGTGCGGCGCCTGGCGCCGGTGCTGCAGGAGGCCATCGACGCATTGCCCTAAGCTGGGCGGCGGACTGACCATCAAACGTAGTCACGACATTCAAAGGAGATTGGGCCATGGCGGAAACCATCATTGTGGGTGTTGACGGAAGCGGGACTGCACGCAAGGCGGCTGAGGTGGCGCGGGATTTGGCTGCCGCGCTGGGCGCCAGGCTCCACGTCGTGTCCGCGTTCGATACCGACCGGACCGAAGTCTTCGGCAGCGGCAGCGACCGGTGGATCGTCTCGGACGCCGGGGAAGCAGAAAAGGTGGCCCGGGACGTGGCGGCCGGCCTGGCCGCCGGTGAACTGGACATCACCTATTCCTCCGCGCGGGGCAAGCCGGCCGAAGCCCTGGTCAGGGAGGCAGACCGACTCGAGGCAAGGATGATCGTTGTGGGAAACCGGCGCATGCAGGGCCTGGGGCGGGTGCTGGGCAGTGTGGCGAACAGCGTGGCCCACAGCGCTTCCTGCGACGTCTACATCGCGAATACGTACGGCGCCGACTAGCCACAGCGGGCCTGACTTGACGCGGATCACCGGGGCTGGTGGGCAGTCTCACCCCGTTTTCCGGCGACCAGGCATGCCCGGAAAGATAAAATTGGAGTTGCCCCCGATGGTGCGGACAAACCCAAATCTACCTTTCAGGGGAACACTGTGCTTACTCTCCAGCGTCGCCACCTCGTCGGCCACGACATCCTTCTTGCACGCCACGGCAACCACATCAGCGCCATGCGCGTGGACCGTTCCGCCGGCCGCGTGATTGCCCTCCTCGACGACGGCTCCGTGGACAGCGCCCCGAACCTCATCTCCCCCGACCTGCAGTTGCCGGACACGCTGAAGAGCGTTATCCGCGAAGACTGGAAGTTCCTCACGCTCGTGAGCACCGGCATCGCCGCCGTTTGCGGCGTTATGCTGGCCGCCGCGGTGAGCATGGCCGGCATGTCCGGCGATCCGGCCATGGCCCAGCTGCTGGCCAACTCCTACTCCGCGTACTGAGCCGGCCAGGCGTCTGCCTGGGGTCTGTCTCCGGCGTCAGCCGAGCCGGACCAGCACCTCACGCAGCAGCCACCACAGGCCGGCGGTGACTCCGCCGCCCACCAGGGCACCCGCAACAACCTGCGCCACCGTATGGGCGCGCAGCACCACCCGGGACCAGCCGACAGCAGGAATCAGCAGCAGCAGCGGCAACCACTGGACACCCAGGATCAGCACCGAGATGACCGTCGTCAGCGCGATGGACCCGGCGTGGCCGCTGATCTTCCAAAACAGGCTGATAGCAGCGAGCACCACCACACCGCCAACTATCGCGAGCACCACCACAATGACGCTGTACGGTGCGTTGATGGCCAGGAGCACTCCCAGCCCCGCGAGCAGCGATACCACTGTCATGGCGAGCACCGGTGCGCGCTGCTTACGGTCGCTGACGTGGTGGTCCGTCACCTTGCCCATCCGGACCAGAAGGATGACGGCGGCCAGCGGCAGCACGCACACAAACAGCACCGCTACTGCGCCGAACCAGACGGTGCCCGGAAAGCCGGGTTCCATGGCCGGGCTGAGGAGCAGCAGCAGCGCCACGGTGATGGGCGGCTGAAGGGCTTCCGTAATGACCCGGGCCACGCGGTTCTTCACGCGGATCCTGGCGATCCCGCGATCCTCACCCATGGGAACCCCGTCCCTGCCTGTCCGGTCCATCCCCCTTTCCCCGGAGAGTACCCCTCCGGGGCCAGCCAGTCGAGCAGCCGCCTGGGCAATCAGTCGAGCAGCAGGGCCGGCTCTTCCAGGATGGCGGCGACGTCGGCCATGAAGCGGGCGGAGAGGTCGCCGTCCACGACGCGGTGATCGAAGGATCCGCCGAGCGTGGTGATCCACCGAGGAATGACCTCACCGTCCAGGACCCACGGCTTCTGCTTGATGGTCCCGAATGCCACGATGGCCACTTCACCGGGGTTGATGATGGGGGTACCGGTGTCGATGCCCAGGGCGCCGATGTTGGTGACGGTCAGCGTGCCGCCCTGCATCTGCGCCGGCTGGGTCTTGCCGGCACGAGCGGTGGTGGCGAGCTCGTTGAGGGCCAGCGCCAGTTCCTTGAGGGTCAGGTCCTGGGCGTTCTTGATATTCGGAACCATCAGCCCGCGTGGCGTGGCCGCGGCGATGCCCAGGTTCATGAAGTGCTTGACGTGGATCTCGGCGGCGTCGCTGCCGTCCGGGTTGTCCACCCAGGTGGCGTTCACGCTCGGGTTCCGTGCCGCCGCCCAGATGACGGCCTTGGCAAGGATCAGCAGCGGGGAGACCTTGATGCCCTCGAAGTCGCGGGAAGCCTTGAGCCGCTTGACGAATTCCATGGTGCGGCTGGCATCCACGTCCACGAAGATGCTCACGTGCGGCGCGGAGAACGCCGACTCCACCATGGCCTTCGCGGTGGCCTTCCGGACGCCCTTGACCGGGATGCGCTCGACCCGCTGCTCCTGCGGACTGCCGGACGTGCCCCAGAAGGTGTCCGCCTTGTCCACTTCCGCGTCGCGCTGCGCCTGGTAGCTGACCAGATCCTCGCGCGTCACCTCGCCACGCGCGCCGGTGGCCACGACGTCGGCCAGGTCGATGCCGAGGTCGCGGGCGATCTTGCGCACCGGCGGCTTGGCCAGGACCCTGTTCATGAGCCCGGAAATGGCCCCGCCAATGGTCGGCTTGTCGGACTCGAGCGCCGGAGTCCACTCAGGCCGCCTTGCCGGAACCGGCCCGGCCAACGGCCCTGGGCTGGCAGGAACGTCCAAAAGCACGTCCTCCACGGAGTGGGGCTGGACAGGCTCCACTTCCGGAGCACCGTGGACTGTATCTGCCGGTATCGCGGGCCGCGTCAGGCGCGGGCGCCGTTTCACGGCGTCGGCCTTCGGACCCGAACCCACCAGCGGACCGGCGGCAAGGCCGCCGGCGGCAGCTCCGCCGTCGGACTTTTCACTGCCGGCGCCGGAACCGCCGTCCGCCGGGAGCTTTCCGTACATCGGCGCGGGCGCGTCGGCCGGGGTGGGGTCGCCGTGCATCGTGTCAGAGACGCTGATAATGGCGGTCCCGACGTCGACCGTTGCCCCTTCCGCGACCAGCAGTTCGGCGACGGTGCCGGCGTACGGCGACGGGAGCTCCACGAGGGACTTGGCCGTTTCGATCTCGCACAGGACGTCGTTAATGGCCACCTCGTCGCCGGGCTTGACCTTCCACGAAACGATCTCTGCCTCGGTCAGGCCCTCACCGACGTCGGGGAGGTTGAACTTGTTAAGCGTCATGGGATCCTCGGGTTCGAAAGCTCGGGCGCTCCGGAGCTGCGGAGGCGGTGGGCGAAAGAGTCATCTGGCGCTGGTGCGCCATGGCATCAGTACGCGAAGGCGCGGTCCAGTGCCTCAAGGATGCGGTCGATGTCCGGCAGGTAGTCCTCTTCGATCTTGGCCACGGGGTACGGCATATGGAAGCCCCCGACCCGGATGACCGGAGCCTCCAGCGACAGGAAGGCCCGTTCGCTGATGCGGGCAGCGATTTCGCCGCCGATGCCGCCGAAGGTGGGTGCCTCGTGCGCCACGACCAGCCGGCCCGTTTTCTTGACGGAGGCTTCGATGGCGTCGAAATCGATCGGTGAGATGGAGCGCAGGTCGATCACTTCGATGCTTCGGCCGTCCTCGGCCGCGGCGTTGGCGGCGGCGAGGGCCACGGGGACGAGCGGGCCGTAGACCACCACGGTGGCATCGGTTCCCTCCCGGACCACATGGGCCTTGAACGGGTCTTCAGCCGGGCCTGCCGATTCTGTGTCCACGTCGCCCTTGAGCCAGTAGCGGCGCTTCGGCTCGAAGACGATCACCGGGTCCTGGCAGTTCACGGCCTGCTGGATCATCCAGTAGGCGTCGTGGGGGTTGGACGGCGTGATGATGCGCAGGCCGGGGGTGTGCGCGAACAGTGCCTCGGGCGATTCCGAGTGGTGCTCGATGGAGCCGATGCCGCCGCCGTAGGGAATGCGGATGACCACGGGCACGGTGAGGTTGCCGTTGCTGCGCGAGTGGATCTTCGCCAACTGGGTGGTGATCTGGTTGAAGCCGGGGAAGACAAAGCCGTCGAACTGGATTTCGGCAACGGGCAGGTAGCCGCGCAGCGCCAGGCCGATCGCGGTTCCGATGATGCCGGATTCTGCCAGCGGGGTGTCCACCACGCGGTCGGCGCCGAATTCACCGATCAGGCCGTCGGTCACGCGGTAAACGCCGCCGAGGGGTCCGATGTCCTCGCCCATGAGGAGGGATTTGGGGTTGTTGCTGAGCGTGGCGCGCAGGCCTTCATTGATGGCCTTTGCAATGGTCATGGTGGTCATCAGCGGCCTGCCCCTTCTCCCTCGTCCTCGCCGGCAAAGCCCGCGCTGTACTCTTCGAACCACGCCAGTTCCTCGGCCACGAGCGGATGCGCCTCGACGTAGGTGTTGGCGAAGGCGGTCCTGATGTCCGGGGCGTCCGACGCGTAGGTGGACTTCCGGATGTAGGCGGCGAGTTCGTCGCCCTCGGCAGCAACCTTGGCGAAAAAGGCGTCATCGGCCATGCCCTCGGCCCGGAGGTACTTCTCCAGGCGGTCCAGCGGGTCCTTTTCGCGCCACAGGGCCTCTTCCGAGGACTCGCGGTACTTCGTGGGATCGTCGGCCGTGGTGTGGGCACCCACGCGGTAGGTGAAGGCCTCGATCAGGACGGGGCCGTTGCCCTGGCGTGCGTGCTCGAGCGCCCATTCGGTGACGGCGTGGACAGCTATGACGTCGTTACCGTCCACCCGGATGCCCGGGAAGCCGTAGCCCTTGGCGCGGTTGGAGAGCGGGATGCGGGTCTGCACAGCGGTGGGCACGGAGATGGCCCAGTGGTTGTTCTGGCAGAAGAAGACCACGGGGGCGTTGTACGAGGAGGCAAAGACCATGGACTCGTGGACGTCGCCCTCGGAGCTCGCACCGTCACCGAAGTAGACCATGACGGCGGCCTTCGGCTCTGCAGAGCCTTCCACATCCTGGGCGCCTTCCAGCCTCTGCGCTTCGGCGAGCTTCTGGTCGCGCTGGATGCCCATGGCGTACCCGACGGCGTGCGGGGTCTGCGCAGCCAGGACCAGCGTGTACAGGTGGAAGTTGGTGTCTTTGGGGTTCCAGCCGCCGTTGGATACGCCGCGGAACTGCTTTAGCAGTTCGGCCAGGTCCACGTTGCGGGTCAGGGCAACGCCGTGCTCGCGGTAGGTGGGGAAGATGTAGTCCTGCGGCTGGCTGGCCCGTCCGGATCCGATCTGGGCGGCTTCCTGGCCGGTCAGCGGCACCCACAGTGCCAGCTGGCCCTGCCGCTGCAGGGCGGTGGCTTCCTGGTCAAAGCGGCGGATGGCCGCCATGTCCGCGTAGAAACCCCGGAGCTTTTCGGCGTCGAGACGCCCTGCGTACTCGGAGAACACGGAGTCTGTTCCGAGCGTTCCGTCGGGGCCCAGCAGCTGGACCATCTCAGCCGAGGGCACACCCAGGGCAGCCTCGGCCTGCGCCTCGAGCTGGTCGTCCAGTTCCGTTCCATCGAACTCGGTGGAGGGCAGATGTGTTGCGCCCATACCGTCTCCTTGCCTGCCGCATCCGGATGCGTTGCAATGTCGCTGGGATATATGCCTCGCGGGGAATGCATTACCGGCGCGGCATATATATTTGGCTTACTGTTCCTTACTTTATCCGGCGTAGGTAGCGCCGGCTGTTTGTTAAGCGCTAGGAACGGCGTGGCGGTTTTGTGTAGACCGCACAGATTTCCAGGAATCGTGTATTCGCTTCCGCTTCGCCGATGCTGACCCGGACGCCTTCGTTTCCGAAGGCCCGCACAGACAGCGCCCGCTCCCCGGCGAGCTGGGCAAACTCCGCGCTGTTCTCGCCCAGATCGAGCCAGACAAAGTTCCCCTGGGCGTCCGGAACGAACCAGCCGAGGTCCCGGAGGCCTGCTGTCACGCGGTCCCGCTCCTCCACCAGGCTTTGTACCCTTTCTACAACCTGGTCAAAATTCTGCAGCGACACAACGGCGGCCCGTTCGGCGATCTGCGAGACGGCGAAGGGGGTAGCGGCAACGCGCAGGTGCTGGGTGAGCTGTGGCTGGGAAACGCTGTAGCCGACGCGGAGCCCGGCGAGGCCGTGCGCCTTCGAGAACGTCCTGAGCACCACCACGTTGGGGTACTTGCGGTACATTCGGATGCCGTCCACGGCGTCCTCTGCCCGAACGAACTCCTGGTAGGCCTCGTCGATGACCACCACTACGTCCGAGGGGATGGCGTTGATGAAGCGCTCAGTTTCCTCGGCGGTGAGAGCGGGGCCTGTGGGGTTGTTGGGGGTGCACAGCAGGATCACCTTGGTTCGGGCAGTCACGGCTGCGGCCATGGCGTCGAGGTCATGGCGCCCGTCGGCCGTCACGGGGATCCGGACGCTCTCCGCCCCGGCCAGCCCGACGCAGATGGGGTAGGCCTCGAAGGACCGCCACGCGTAGATGACTTCGTCAGGTTTGCCGTCGTCGTTCTGGCCGGCGAACGTGCTCAGCAGCTGGGTGAGGGCGCCGAGGCTGCCGGCACCGGTGACGATGTCCTCGGCCGGCACGTCGAGGAACCCGGCGAGCGCGGTGCGCAGCTTGGTGCTAAGCGGGTCGGGGTAGCGGTTGAAATCTGTCTGCGCGGCAATGGCCTCCACCACGGCCGGGATGGGCGGCAGCGGGTTCTCGTTGGACGACAGTTTGTAGCTTGCAAGGCCGTCGACGGCGACGGGCGGCTTGCCTGCAGCGTAGCGGGGCAGCCGGTCAACCACCGGTCGGGGCCTCAGGCCCCCCGCCATAGTCTCTGATGAAGTCATGCCACCTAGCCTATGCCCCTGGCTGCCAGCTTGACCTTGCGGTGTGACAGCATGGGCGCATGCGGTCTTTCATCATGCGCGTGATCATTAACGGACTGGCGCTGTGGATTGCCAGCTGGCTTCTGCCCGGCTTGGATATCTCCACCACAGCCACCACGGAAGCTGTCGCCAAGACCGGAGTGAACCAGGGAACCGACGCCGCCGGCATTGTCCTCGCGTACCTGTTCATCGGGCTGATTTTTGGCCTGGTCAATGCGTTTGTGCGGCCCGTGGTCAGCTTCCTCTCCCTGCCCATCACGATCCTGACGCTGGGGCTGTTCACGGTGGTGATCAACGCAGCGATGCTGTACCTCACCTCGTGGATCAGCGGCTACACGCCGGTGCACTTCACGATCGATTCGTTCTTCTGGACCGCGGTGCTGGCTGCCATCATCATCACCATCATTTCCCTGGTGGCTGACCGGCTTCCCGGCGCCCGCCACCGCTGACGCCACCACTGCCCGGCCGCGGGCCGGCACCACCGCCCGCGCCGCCGCCACCGCTGATGGGAAGGATGGTCCTGCCCAGATCGAGCAGGGGCAGTTGCCGCACAGGTGCAGGCGCCTTCGGTGCACGGACCAGCTGGAACCGGGTGGCCCTGGCCGTTCCTCCCGCCCCCACCACTGCGGCCAGCGCGCCGGTGGACGCCACCAGCGAAGGGTCGGAGCTCGCCGAGACAGCCCTGGCCCCGGCCTCGTAGTTGGTGAGCCTGTGCCCGGGGCCGAGGCCGGCGTCCTCACCAGGCGGGGTCCTGACCAGACCGTTGAGCGTTACTGTCACCCGGTCCCTGGTGTCAGGATTGGGAAGTCCTTCACTGCCCGGAACCCAGTCCTGCCGGTGCTCCAGATGCAGGCTGCTGACGCCCGGCGCCGGGTTTATCGCCCCCACCGGTGATCCCGCGGTCAGGACGTACTTGAGGTTGTACTCGGCCAGGAAGGCCTTGTCCTGGCTGAGGTTCATCGCATGGATGCCGCCCTGGCTGTAGCCCACGGCCACTACCTGGTCCCCGGCTTCGGCCCCGGCCTGCTGCAGGGCCGCCCGGACGGCGGCGGCGGTGTACTCGGATCCGTATCCGAAGGCCTCACCGACGCCGGCCTCATCGAACGGGTTGGGGCCGCCCATGTTGCCGGGCTGCGTTCCGGGAATGATCACGATGAATGCGTCCCGTCCCCCGCTGGTTGTCTGGATGACCTCGATCTGGCCGGGTCCGGCGTCATCCACCGTCCCGGCCCGGGCAAGAAGACCCGCCGGGGACGCCTCCAGGTCGATGTCCGTGGACCCCTGCTTCAGTGCTGTGACGGGCCGGGGCCTGAGTTCCGGCAGGACGCGGTCCAGCAGCATCCGAGCCAGGGTGGGGACACTCGACCCCGTCATGCCGGACGCGAGCGCCGTCTTCACGGCCGCGTCCATGGCACTCAGCCGCACTCCCAGGAGCGCCGCCAGAATCGTGCCGGCCACCACGGGGTCACTTGATGTGATCGCCTCGGTGCTGGCCGTATTCAGGCGCAAGTCCCCGGCCAGGCCAAAGTCAAGCAGTTGCCGTCCCCACAACCACGATGCGTCCCAGTGGAGGTACGCAATGAGCTTATTCGCCGTCTCGGCAGCGCTGTACTCGAGCCGGCAGGCATGCACACCGGCGGCCAGCCGCTCCAGCTCCTCCCGCACCACCGCCACAGCACGCCGCCCCTCCCAGACAGCGGCCAGCGCCTCGGCACCGCTGGCCGGATCGTCCCGCTGGTAGCTTCCCAGCGACTCCCAGACCCGGTAGACGCCCAGCTCTACAGCCGCCAAATCCCGGGCGAGGGTGTCCAGTTCCCGCGCTCCCGCATCCAGCTCCTCGAGCTGGAAGGAGATCCCGCCCACTCCGCCGCGCACGGAAAGGACACCGTTGGAGGCTGGCTCAACCGGGCGGAGCTGCCCGCCGTTGCCGCCCGGCGGCGCCTCGGCCATCAGTAGCCGCCGGGGGCAGGAGGGGCGGACTGTGCGACGTGGAGGGAGTGCCGCCGCAGCGCCAGGGCGGCGGCAAGCACCCCTTCCCGTGCCCCGGCGAGGGCAATGGCCTGCACCCGGAGGCTGGACCGGTAGGCCTGGCCGGCAGGCGATTGCCAGTGCATGAGCTGGAGCTGCGAGAGCCTGGCCCGCACGGCATCGAGCTGTTCCACGCAGGTCTCGACCTGTCCGGCCAACAGCTGCACTTCAAAGCTGCGCGACGAACATGCCGCGGCATCAGCCGCCGTGATGCCCGCGCTCGTCGCCGTCATGCTGGCGCTCATGCGTTTACCCCCATCCCCAGTGGGCCGGCGCTCCGGCGCCCGGCTTTTCCCTCGGTTCCTGCCCACGACGCTAAGGTGCCGCAGCCGCCGGCGGAACGGCCGGCGTCGTCCATGTGGAGAAGTGGCCGGGAGCGGGGCTATGGAGGGGAAGTCACACGCAATCCCGTGCTTCAGCGGGCACAGAACTTCATGAAAGAATCAGGTCATGCCTGAAACTGCCGCCACAGCTGACACCCGTACGCCCTCCGGACGCCTCGCCCTCGCCGCGTCAGGGGAACAAATCGCGCTCGGCCCGCTGGACGGCCGCTACAAGTCCGCCGTCGCTCCCCTCGTTGACTACCTGTCCGAGGCAGCCCTCAACCGCGACCGCGTCGCCGTCGAGGTTGAATGGCTTATCCACCTGACCGGGGACAACGTCCTCCCGGGCGCCGGCCCGCTGACCGAGGACCAGCAGCAGCAGCTGCGCGCCATCGTCACCGAATTCGATGCCGCCTCCGTCACCGAGCTGGCCGAAATCGAAGCCGTCACCGTCCACGACGTGAAGGCCGTGGAGTACTACATCGGCCGCCGCCTGCCCGCCATCGGCATCGAAAACCTGACCGCCATGGTGCACTTCGGCTGCACCTCCGAGGACATCAACAACCTGTCCTACGCCCTGGGCGTGAAGGGTGCTGTGGAGGACGTGTGGCTGCCCGCCGCCCGTGCCCTCGTGGCCCAGATCAGCAAGATGGCCGAGGACAACCGCGCCGTTCCGATGCTGTCCCGCACGCACGGCCAGCCCGCCACGCCCACCACCCTGGGCAAGGAACTCGCCGTCATCGCGCACCGCCTGAACCGGCAGCTGGACCGCGTCGCCAGGACCGAATACCTCGGCAAGATCAACGGCGCCACCGGCACGTACGCCGCGCACGTGGCTTCCGTCCCCGGCGCCGACTGGCAGCAGGTCGCGAAGTCGTTCGTGGAGAAGCTGGGCCTGACCTGGAACCCGCTGACCACCCAGATCGAAAGCCACGACTGGCAGGCCGAGCTGTACGCCGACGTCGCCCGCTTCAACCGGATCCTGCACAACGTCTGCACGGACATCTGGAGCTACATCTCGATCGGCTACTTCGCGCAGATTCCCGTGGCAGGCGCCACCGGCTCGTCCACGATGCCGCACAAGGTCAACCCCATCCGCTTCGAAAACGCCGAGGCCAACCTCGAGATCTCCTCCGGTCTCCTGGATGTGCTGGGCTCCACCCTGGTCACCTCCCGCTGGCAGCGCGACCTCACGGACTCCTCCAGCCAGCGCAACATCGGCGTCGCCTTCGGCCACTCCCTGCTGGCCATCTCCAATGTGGCCAAGGGCCTGGAGCGGCTCGACGTCGCGGAGAGCGTGCTCGCCGAGGACCTCGACACGAACTGGGAAGTCCTGGGTGAAGCCATCCAGATGGTGATGCGCGCGGAGGCGATTGCCGGCGTCGAAGGCATGGAGAACCCGTATGAGCGGCTCAAGGACCTCACCCGCGGCCAGCGCGTGGACGCCGCCCGGATGCAGGAGTTCGTCCAGAGCCTGGGCCTCTCCGCAGAGGCCGAGGCCCGGCTGCTCGCCCTGACGCCGGGCAAGTACACCGGCATCGCAGACCAGCTGGTGGACCATCTCAAATAAGTACGACGGCGGTGTCGGGCTTTGGTGCCCGGCACCGCAGCTGTTTCCGGCGGATTCCGCAAGAAGTAGCCGGACCCGAGGCGGCCGTGCCGTCTACCTTTCGACGACGATGACAAGGAACGCGACACCATGAGGCTGCTGCTCATCCGCCACGGCGAGACTCCCGGGAACGTGCTGGGGCAGCTGGACACCGCCCACCCTGGCCCGGGCCTCACCGAGCTGGGCGAGCGCCAGGCGGAGGCGCTGCCGCGGGCCTTGGTAAACGAGCCGATCAGCGCCCTGTATGCCTCCACACTGGTCCGCACCCAGATCACCGCCAAGCCGCTGAGCCGGGAGCTCGGCCTTGACGTGAAGATCCTGGAGGGCATCCACGAGATCGAGGCGGGTGCCTTGGAAAAGCTGACGGACCACGAGTCCCACCGGCGGTACATGAGCACCGTCTTCGCCTGGGCCGACGGCGATTTTGACCGCCGGATGCCTGCCGGACCCGACGGCCACGAGTTCTTTGAGCGCTATGACGCCGCGATTGCCAAGGTGGCCGCGGAGGCCGCCGACACGGGCGCAGTCGCCCTGGTGAGCCATGGCGCCGCGATCCGTGTCTGGGCGGGCCACCGGGCGGACAACAGCGACATGGAATTCGCCGCCCGGCACGTCCTCGCCAACACGGGCATCGTGGCTCTGGAAGGCGATCCCGACGCCGGCTGGAACCTGATCCACTGGGACGCCAGCCCTGTCGGCGGCCTTGCCCTGGCCGACCCCACCGCCGAGGACCCGATGGGAAAGACCACGGGCTAGATCCGCTGTTGCGCCAAGTGTTCCCACGGCGCTTACCGGCAGGAAACACCGCGGTAACGGCGCGCTCCTAGCCTTGATTCGCATAACCCTTCGGCGAATCGAGGCACAGATGCAGACCAATCCAAGGCTCAACATCCGGAAAGTCAGCTGGTCTAACCCTGTGGGCGCCGACCTGCGCGCGGCGCAGCAGGCTGAACTGGACGCCCGCTTCGGATGTGCCGACCATGAGCCGGGACCCAAGCCGTCCGAAGTGGATACCGCCGTGTTCCTCGTGGCCTACGACAAGGGGTCGGGCCAGCCGGTGGGCTGCGGCGGCCTGCGGCTGCTCGACTCCGAGACGGCGGAGGTCAAGCGCCTCTACGTTCTCCCCTACACCCGCGGCTCCGGCGTGGCCAGCTCCATCCTTGCGGCCCTCGAGGCGGAGGCTTTTGCGCGGGGGATCACCCGGATCACGGCGGAGGCCGGCTCGGCGCAGACTGACGGCCGCAACTTCTACGCGAACTCCGGCTTCGATCCGGTTCCGAATTTCGGTCCCTACATTGGCGTCGAGCACTCGTACTGCTTCGCCAAGCGGCTCAATTCCCGCAGCGCAGCGCACACCGCCATGGCCTGAGCGTTCCCGCAGCGACGGCGGCCGTCACACTCCGATGGGTCGGGCCGCCGTCGGCTAATCTCGCGCTATGGAAACCAAAGACATTACGTTCCGCACCCGCAAGTGGGTGCGGCCCGAGGACCTCAACGCCAACGGAACACTGTTCGGTGGCAGCCTGCTGAAATGGATCGACGAGGAAGCCGCCATCTACGCCATCCTCCAGCTCGGCAACGGCCGCGCCGTCACCAAATACATCTCCGAAATCAACTTCGTCAGCTCCGCGGTCCAGGGCGACCTGATCGAGATGGGCCTGACCGCCACGCGCTTCGGCCGCACGTCGCTGACCATGCGCGCCGAGGTCCGCAACATGATTACCCGGCAGAGCATCCTCACCATCGAGGAGATCGTGTTCGTGAACCTCAGCTCCACCGGCAAGCCGGAGCCCCATGGCTACACGGAGATCACCTACGACCGCGACCGCATTCCCACGCATCACCTCACGGAAACGCTGCAGCAGGACTAGCGCGCCGCCGTCGTCCGCGTTTCCCGAAAACCTACCGGGACGCCAGCCTCAGCAACCCGTCGCGCAGCGGCTGGGACCGTTCGGCCAGGGCCACGCCCGCCATGGCGGAGGAGGCAAGCCGCAGCAGCTGGGTTTTCAGGGCGCGCTGCCGATTGTAGGCCTTAAGAGCGTATTCCACCGGATGGGCGTTGAGGAGTTCGGCCAGCGTGACGGCGTCCACCAGCGCTTCACAGGCGCCGCGGCCAAGGTTGGGCGTCATGCCGTGGGCGGCGTCGCCCGCCAGGACGGCGCCCGGCCGCACGAAGCTGCCGAGGTTCGGCGTGGTCCAGATGCGCTGCGCCAGTGTGGCGTCGGGCGTCGCCTGCTCCAGCACCGTGCGGACGGCCGGTGTACCTCCCGCGAAGCGCTCCTTGGCCTGCTGCAGCGCGCTGGCGGCATCAACGCCTGCCGGGCGCAGGTTGGAGCGGAACGAAGCGTACCAGTAAGTCCTGCCGCCGGACGCGGGCGTAATGCCGAACAGCTGTCCCCGGCCCCAGTATTCCCCGCCGGACTCGGCCCGGACGGGCACGGGCAGGACGCCGCGCAAGGCAAGGTACGGCGTCAGCCTGGCCTGCGACCTGGCGCCCCAGAAGGAGCGGCGCACCACGCTGTGGACGCCGTCGGCCCCCACCAGCAGGCCTGATGCCAGCGGCCCGGTAACGGGTACCTCGTCCACCCTGCCCTTGACGCGGCGCACGGAGGCGGGCACGGCGGCGTCGAGGATCCGGATGATGTCCGCCCGTGAGACGCCGAGAACCCCGCGAACCTCCGGTGCCACCAAGACTGTCCCAGCCGCATCGCGCAGGGCCATTCCGCCAAAGGCCGTGCCCGCCTCCCTGATCTGCGGCAGCACCCCCAGCACAGCCAGCGCCGCCTGCGCCTCCGGCCACATGGCCAGCGACGTCTCCACCGCCGGCACGCCGGGCCGCTGCTCGTGGATGGTCACGTCGAAGCGGTCCTGGTCCAGGCCCGCCCCGAGCGCGAGGCCGGCAATGCCGCCGCCGATGATCGTTATGGCTTCCATGGACCCGATCTTAGGCCCGACGGCGGAACGCTGGCTTGGGCTGCCTGCCTCGCGTAACCGGCCGTCCCCCGCACGCGCGGCCGGGGCCCTGGCCGGTCATGAGGGGCAAGGCCGGTCATGAGGGGCAAGGCCGGTCATGAGGGGTTGGCCGGTCGGCCGCAGGGTTTAGCGGGACGGCCACCCGGTGTAGGCCTCGGCAAGGTACGCCTGGCCGTGGTGCGAGGACACGACCGAGTTCAGCTCGCCGAGCTGGCGGGCCCGGGCGAAGTCACCGGCGTCGGCGGGGGTGTGGAGCATGGTGGTCATCCAGTAGGAGAACTGCTGGGCTTTCCATACGCGGTCCAAAGCGCGGTCGCTGTAGGAATCCAGGAGCGACGTGGAGCCGCTGTTGTAGTAGCTGTCCAGTCCTTCGAACAGCACCTTCACGTCGTGGATCGCCAGATTCAGGCCCTTGGCGCCCGTAGGCGGCACCGTGTGCGCTGCGTCGCCGGCCAGGAACAGCTTGCCGTGCCGCATGGGCGTGTGCACGAAGCTGCGGAACGGCAGGACCATCTTGTCGATGACCGGGCCCTCCTTCAGCTCGAAGCCGTTGCCGTTGACCCGGCTGCGGAACTCCGCCCAGATCCGCTCATCGTTCCAGTCGGCCACGTTTTCCTTGGGGTCGCACTGGAAGTACATCCGCTGCACGGTTTCGGTGCGCTGGCTGATGAGGGCGAAGCCGTTCTCGGAGTTGGCGTAGATCAGCTCGTCGGAACTGCGCGGCGCTTCGGCGAGGATGCCGAACCAGGCGAAGGGGTACTCGTGGAAGTACCACTTGCGGTTTGCCTCGGGAATCTGGAAGCGGCAGTGGCTGCGTGAGCCGTCGGCACCGGTGATGAAGTCGGCCTGGAGCTCATACTCCACACCGTCGGCATCCGTGAACCAGACCTTGGGCTTGTCCTCGATGTCGTGGATGGTGGTGTCGGTAACGCTGTAGCGCACGTCGCCGCCGTCAGCCTCACGGCGTGCGGCGAGGTCCATGAAGACGTCGGTCTGCGGGTAGAGCCAGACCGACTCCCCCACGAGTTCCTTGAAGTCGATGCGGTGGCTTTCGCCGTTGAACCGGAGCTCAATGCCGTCGTGCCGGTCGCCTTCGCGCAGCACGCGGTCGGACACGCCGCCGTCGACGAGCATGTTTACCGTGCCGTGCTCCAGGATGCCGGCGCGGACCGTCTCCGAGATTTCCTGGCGGCTGCGGATTTCTATCACGGTGGATTCGATGCCGGCCTTGGCCAGCAGGTGGGACAGCATGAGTCCAGCCGGGCCTGCGCCCAGGATGGCCACCTGGGTGGTGATGATCTGTCGTGCCATGGTGTTCCTCGCTTCATTGCGGGGCCCGGGAGTCCGGGCGGAAGGTGGTTGCTGGCTAACAGTGTGCGCCGGAAGGTGCGGCGGGCGTTACAGAAATTCCGCTGAATGGAATCCGTTACGAGCCGGGAAGATTAACCAGCACCCTCGCCGAGGCGCCGCGCTATGCCGCGCGCCGCGGTCTGGAGCGCCGGGACCAGCGCCTGCATGCGCATCTCGCGGAGGGGAACCACGACGCCGATCGCCGCCACCGCGCGCTTCTGGCCGTCCAGCACGGGAACAGCAATACCCCAGGTGTCGGGATCGATCACGCCCGCCAGTTCGGCGAAGCCCTGGTTCGCAGCCTCGGCCAGCAGGGCGCGCACTTCGTCGCTCCCCACCTTGCCGGCCGGATCGGCAAACTGGTCCAGGTATTCGGCCTGGACCGGCTTGGGCTGGTGCGACATCAGGGCCAGTCCGGCCGAAGACACGTGCACTGCCATCCGGCCCGCGATTTGGGCCCTGTTGGCGACGGATCCGCGGCGGGACAACCGCTCCACGAACAGCGCTTCCCAGCCCTCGAGCACGGCGAGGTTCACATTCTGATTCAGCACATGCTGGATGTCCTCCATGAACGGCATGGCTGCCTGGCGCAAGGCCAGCGTGGGCGAGTTGCGGTTCACCAGCTCCCAGAGCCGGAGGCCCAGCCGGACCGAGCCGCCGGGACCCGTTTCCAGGAGCCCGTGCGTGGCCAGCTGGCGAACCAGGCGGTGGGCGGTGGTGAGGGGAAGGTCCGCGCGCTCCGCGAGCTCGGACAGCTGCAGGACGGTGACGCCGGCCGGGAACGCCGCGATGACGCGCACCACGCGGTCCACCACCGAATCCCCGGACTCTGAATTGGCCACCGCGCCCCGCTTCCATTGAATGGTTTGAGTTGTCCCAGATTACACCCGGCGGTGATACAAATCTCATGTCGAATATGGCAGCGGCAACCTTCGATCCCGCACCTTCGATTCCATAAAAGTTTCTACCCGGACGATGAGGTTCCCCATGTCAACGCTCCCTGTTGCCCGCCGCTCTCAGTGGCCTGTCTGGCTTTGCTGGCTGGCCATGGTGCTGGACGGCTTCGACCTGGTGGTGCTGGGCACCGTCATACCTACCCTTATCAAGACCCACGAGCTCGGCTTCGACGCCATCGGCGCCACCTACGCGGCCACCATTTCGCTGGTGGGCGTGGGCATCGGGGCGCTCTTCATCGCTCCGCTTTCCGACCGGCTGGGACGGCGCCGCCTCCTCGTGGCCTGCGTCGCGTGGTTTTCGCTCTTCACCATCGCGGTGGTTTTTGCACCCAACGTGGCCGTTTTCGGTATCTTCCGTCTGCTGGCCGGCCTGGGCCTGGGCGCCTGTCTTCCGGCGGCCCTGGCCTACATGAATGACTACGCCCCGGCCGGCACCGCCGGCAAGTCCACCACCAGGACCATGACCGGCTACCACGTGGGCGCCGTCGCCACCGCGTTCCTGGCCATTCTGGTAGTGCCGGACTGGCGCATCATGTTCGTCGTCGGCGGACTGGCCGGCTTCGCCCTGGTGCCGCTCCTCTGGTTCCGGCTGCCGGAGACCCTGCCGCCGGCGCGCGCAGCGGCACCCGCCGCGGCGCAGGCGGGAGGGGCGAGCAGCCAGAGCCGCGAGCCACAGGCCGTTGGGGCTGCGCCTGCAGAAGCAGCCCAGGCCAGCTTCCGCGACCTCACCCGCAAGCCCTACCCCTTCGTCGCCCTCGGCATCGCGGTGGCTTCCTTCATGGGCCTCCTGCTGGTGTACGGCCTGAACACGTGGCTGCCGCAGCTCATGGCCTCCGCCGGATACACCGTGAGTGCGGGCCTCGTGCTGCTGCTGGTCCTTAACGTGGGCGCCGTCGTGGGCCTCGTGGTGGCCGGCATCCTGGCGGACAAGCACGGCACCAAGAAGATCGTCCTGCTGTGGTTCGGCCTTTCCGCAGTCTTCCTCGCCGTCCTCAGCATCAAGGTCCAAAGCGAACTGCTGCTCAACGCGGCCGTCTTCGTGACCGGCGTCTTCGTCTTCAGCTCCCAGGTCCTCGTCTATGCCTGGGTCAGCCAGCTGTTTCCGGCCCGGCTCCGCGGCACCGCCCTCGGCTTCGCAGCGGGCGTCGGCCGGTTCGGTGCCATCATGGGACCGGCCGTCACCGGAACACTGGTAGCTGCCGGCATCGCCTACCCGTGGGGCTTCTACGTGTTCGCGGCTGCAGCCGTCCTGGCGGTGGTTGCGTTGGTGGCCGTCCCCCATGCGGTCGCCGCGGTGCCCGGCCAGGAGGCCGCCGTCGTCGAACGGTCGTGAGGAACGCTCAAAAGTAAGCCCCTGGCGCGAATGACGGCGGCGGGTAACCTTGGGGCAGTAAGTTCACTTACCATCCCTGGAGGCTGACCCCATGACGGACCGGATCGCAGACATCTGGGGTGAACGGACACCCCACGGAAGCGGGCAGCCGTGGCCCGAGCGCGTGGACCAGGTCCTGGCCGAGGGGCTGAGTGACAACGACGTGGACCGCTGGGTGCAGTCGGCATGCGTCCTGTGCAGCAACGGCTGCGGCTGCGACATCGCCGTCAAGGACGGCAGGATGGTGGGCATCCGCGGCCGCGCGGCAGACCGGGTGAACCGTGGTCGGCTGGGACCCAAGGGCCTCTACGGCAGCTGGCAGGGCGAGGAGCACCGGGACCGCCTGACCCGCCCGCTGATCAGGGTGGACGGCAAGCTGGTGGAAGCGGACTGGGACACCGCCATGGGCCGCATCGTGGAGCGCAGCAAAGAGCTCCTGGCCAGCAAGGGCCCGCTCAGCCACGGCTTCTACACCAGCGGGCAGCTGTTCCTCGAGGAGTATTACGCGCTGGCCATCCTCGGCAAAGCCGGCATCGGCACGCCGCACATGGACGGCAACACGCGCCTGTGCACGGCCACGGCCGCGGCTTCGCTGAAGGAGTCCTTCGGCGCCGACGGCCAGCCGGGCAGCTACGCGGACGTCGACGAGTGCAGCGCCGTCTTCCTGTATGGCCACAACATGGCCGAGACGCAGACGGTGCTGTGGTCGCGCGTGCTGGACCGGCTGGACGGGCCGAACCCGCCGAAGCTTGTGTGCGTGGACCCGCGCGACACTGAAGTGGCCCGCCGGGCCGATGTGCACCTGGCCGTTCATCCGGGCACCAACCTGGCGCTCATGAACGGCCTGGTCCGGGAGCTCTTCGCCAACGGCTGGATCGACGAGGCCTACATCGCCGAGCACACCGCCAACGTGGACCAGCTGCGCAGTGTGGTGGAGCCGTGGACCCCGGAGAAGGTGGCGGAAACCTGCGGCGTGGACGCCGCCGACGTGCGGCGCGCGGCGGAGATCTTCGGCACCGAAGGCAGGGTGCTTTCCACGGTCCTGCAGGGCTTCTACCAGTCGGCCCACGCCACGGCGTCCGCGTGCCAAGTCAACAACCTGCACCTGCTCCGCGGCATGCTGGGCAAGCCAGGCTGCGGGCTGCTGCAGATGAACGGCCAGCCCACCGCCCAGAACAACAGGGAATGCGGGGCCGACGGCGACCTGCCGGGCTTCCGTAACTGGGAGAACCCGCAGCACGTGGAGGACCTGGCCCGGCTGTGGAACGTGGACCCCGGCATCATCCCGGACTGGGCCCCGCCGACGCACGCCCTGCAGATCTTCCGCTACGTCGAACAGGGCTCCATCGAACTGCTCTGGATCTCCGCCACGAACCCGGCCGTGTCCATGCCGCAGCTCGAACGGATCCGGCACATCCTGGACAAGGACAGCCTGTTCCTGGTGGTCCAGGACATCTACCTCACCGAGACGGCACAACATGCCGACGTCGTCCTCCCCTGCGCCGCGTGGGGCGAGAAGACCGGCACCTTCACCAACGTGGACCGGACAGTCCACCTGTCCGAGAAGGCCGTCGATCCGCCCGGCGAGGCACGGAGTGACCTCGACGTCTTCCTCGACTACGCCCGCCGGATGGGGTTCACGGACAAGGACGGCCAACCGCTGCTGGACTGGTCGGGCCCCGAGGACGGCTTCGAGGCCTGGAAGGAATGCTCGCGTGGCCGCCCCTGCGACTACACCGGCCTCAGCTACGACAAGCTCCGCGGCGGCAGCGGCATCCAATGGCCCTGCACCGGGGAGAAGCCGGCAGGCACCGAACGGCTGTACACCGACGCCGAATTCCCCACCGCGCCAGAGTACTGCGAGTCCTTCGGCCACGACCTCCTCACCGGCGCCACCATCGGCGAAACCCGGTACAAGGCAACGGTGCAGCCCGGGAAGGCCTGGCTCAAGGCCCTCGACTACACCCCGCCGCATGAGGAACCGGACGCCGAGTACCCGCTGCGCTACACCACCGGCCGGACGGCGTACCACTTCCACACCCGGACCAAGACCGGCCGCAGCCGCCGCCTCAACGCCGCCGCACCCGAGCCCTGGATCGAGATGTCCGTCGAGGACGCCGCGCGCGCCGGGTGCCAGGAGGGGGACATCGCCCGGGTGACCTCCCGCCGCGGCAGCCTCGAGGTTCCGGTCCGGGTCGGCGACATCCGGCCGGGCACCGTCTTCGCGCCGTTCCACTACGGATACTGGGACACGTCCCACGGCGGTGCTGCCGCCGGCAGCGGGACCGGGGATCCCGCCGTCGTCCTCAAGCCCGACGGCGGCCGGCACCGTGCCGCGAACGAACTCACCATCACCGAATGGGACCCGGTGTCCAAGCAGCCGCTGTTCAAGAACGCGGCCGTCCGGGTGGAAAGGCTGCGCAGCGGCGACGGCCCGTCGAAGGCCCCGGACACCACCGCATCCCGCCGCGCCACAGGAGCCCAGCGATGAAACTTCCTGTCTACATCGGCCTGCTGGACGAGGCGGAAGCCACGCTGGCGTCGTCGTTCCGCGTGGTGGCGGACGGCCACGGCGACGAGCCCGACGTGCACTTCATCCTGCAGACGTTCGCCAAGAAGTGCGACGCGCACCGGGAGGCGCTGAAGCCGGTCATCGACCGCTATGGTGAGGACGTCGAGGGCGAGGAGGAGCACCGGCTGACAGCCAACGGCGTGAGGGAGGTCCGCTCCGGTCCGCTGGCTCTGATGCTGGACCTGCAGGACCTGTACGTGCTGGTCAGCCACATCGACGTCACCTGGATGATGGTGGGACAGGCCGCCAAGGGTGACCGGGACAAGGAGCTTCAGGGCGTGGTCAAGCAGTGCGAGGGAGACTCCGCGCTGGAGATCCGCTGGCTGCAGACGAGGATGAAGCAGGCCGCGCCGCAGGCGCTCCTGGTTGCCGAATAGGGACCTACCGCGCCGCGACCCGCGCCGGCGCCCGCCGCGAAAGCCGGGACCACGCGGCGGGGGCCAGCACCACGGCGATTCCGACGGCGGCGCCGATCACCGTCTCCACGATCCGGTCCCGGAGCAGGATGCCGGGCGCGGCCGGCGAGACCAGCAGCGTGGAGATCAGCGCCAGCGGCGTCACAAAAACCTGGGCCAGCACGTAATTGCGGGCAATGAAGAGCTCGGCGCCGAACTGGCAGATGGCGATCACCAGGACCGTCTGCCACGGTACGGGCTGCAGCAGCAGGATGCCGGCCAGCAGGATGAGGCCCAGCACGGTGCCGATGATCCTCTGGACGCCACGGGCGATGCGGTGCCGCGTGGTGCGTCCCACCAGCGGAACCACCGCCGCCACCATGGCCCAGTAGTTGTGCCCGAAGCCGAGCTGCTGGCCCACGAGGGTGGCGAGTGTGCCGGCCAGCCCCGCCGCCACGAGGTAGCCCACGGCCTCCTGCCCGGCTGCGCGCTTCTCATCCGCGGTCAGCCGGACGGGCGCAGGCATCTCCCACGGCGTCCGGTGGCTCCGCAGCACCCGGGATGACAGACCGACGGCCAGGCAGAAAAGCGTGGTCGCGGCTGACACCAGCAGACACTGCCACAGCGGCGGCTGGCTGGGGATGGACGCGATGGCTGCGAACGCGAAGATGTGGAACAGCGACCCGGCCGGCCGGTGCCGCCACCGGGCGATCACCCATGAGCAGCCGCCGGCCACCAGGGTGGTGGCCAGCACCTGCAGCCAGATGCTCATCTCCGGGGACAGTCCGCCGGCGTGCACCATGCGGGCGGTCAGCGTGGCCAGGAGGATCACCAGGAGCATGAGCGCACCGGCCCGGACCTGGATGAAGAACCGCTTGCGGTGCAGTTCGCCACGGCCGTAGATGCCGGTGAACGCGCCGAACGAGGCGAAGATGGCCAGGTCCAGGCGGCCCAGCAGCAGCAGGGTGATCAGCGGTACGAAGACGCCCACGGCGCACCGCACGGCGACGTGATGATCCTTGTTTGCCGGGGCAAGGGTGAACATCTCGGCCAGCAGCTTCACGGGGAATCGCGCCTTTCGTTGCAGTTTGGACCTGACGACGGCGGCACTGGCGTCCGCTTACCAGCTTAACGGGGGCGGCCCCCGCCTTTCCCGTGGAGGCCGCCTGCTGCGCTGTTGCGTTCGTCTCCCCAGCCGTTCGTGTTTCCCGTCCCGGGGTTTATGTGCCGGGTCTACTTGGTGGCGTTGGTGCGCGCGTCCACGGTCACCACTTCGAAGGTCTTGGCGTTCGGCACATTAAACTTGGCATTCACCACGGCGAGGTTTTCATCGAAGAGGGCGGCCGTCGTCGGGACGTTGAAGTGGGCGCTCTTGATGACCTCGCGCAGCTTTGAGGTGGATTCATGGAAGTTCACCCGGAGCCGGCTGATCTGGTTGGAAAAGTTCTGCACGGCCCAGACGGTGTCGCCCTCGGCCAGGATGCCGTCGACGTTGGGCACCTTCACGCCGGTGATCTCGGTGCTGTTGCCGGTCCGCGGGCTGACCGTGTATAAGGCCGCGTTGCCCGAGTGGGCGACGACCAGCCGGCGGGCGTCGCGGGAGTAGGCGATGCCGTTGAGGTTGAACTGCTTGCTGGTGTCTGCCGCGGGTCCCTTCAAGGCCAGCGTGCGGACGTTGCCGAGGTCGCCGTCGTCGTCCACCGGAATGAAGTACAGCTCAGCCTGCCGGGAGTTCGTGAACCATGCTCCGTGGTCGGTGAGCGCCACGTCGTTGATGAAGGCTTCCTTCTTGGTCAGCTGGTAGGTCTTGACCGTCTTGCCCGTGTCGGTGTCGTACACGTAGGCCTGGCCCGTGGGCCCGCCGGCGACGAACAGCAGGTCGTTGTGCCGGTCCGCCTTCATGCCCACGGCCACCCTGCCGGCGGGTGCATCGATGAATCTGGTCGCCTTGTCCTTACGGATGTCGCCGCGGTAGATGTCCCCGGTGGCCAGGTCGCCGGCGAAGAATTTGGTGCTTCCGGCGGCGGCGATGCCTTCGGCACCCTTGGCGCCGTCCAGCAGGATGACCGGCGCAACGTCGTCGGAGCGGTCGTCTCCGGCGGAAGCGATCGGTGCGGGGACCAGGAGCGCGGCGAGGGCGAGGAACCCTACGGCGGCACGGCGGCGTGTATGGCCTGAACTGATGCTGATGGACATGACGGTGCTCTCCACGAGTGGACTCTTCCGTGCGAGCAGGCCGTTGTACGGGAGCTCCGCACGCTGGTCCCTTCAGTGTAGGGAGGGGGCCGGTGGCTGGCCATAGCCCGTCAACACCCCCGAGTTTTTGTCCAGATAATGGCCGCAAAAGTCCCATCAGAGGCCATTATCTGGACAAAAACTCCATGCATCCGGGGGAGGTTTCGCGGGATCGGAACGTCGGGGCAATCCCGCTGTAACAGCGGCCGGGCAGGCTGGAACCATGAATCCCCGTGCAAGTGCCCCGTCCCCTGCCGAACTGAGCTGCGAGGTCTGCGGGCAGATGCCCGAGCCCCCCAAGACACGCCTCACGCTGGCCAATGTCGCCGTCATGCTCCCGATCGAACTGCTGGTGCACGCGCTCGTGGTGCAGACGCATCTGCCCTACCTCGCCAAGGTGCTGGTCCTGACGCTGACGGCCACCGTCCTGGTGATCTGGGTGGCCGAGCCGTCCGCAGCGCGGATCCTGCGCCGGTGGCTCCACGCGCCCGCGCTGCGCCACCGCCGTCGGCTTGGCACGGCGCCCGCGCTGTGGCGTGCCCGGACCGTGCTCCGCGACGAGCCCGGCTCCCTGAAGCGGATCACGAGGTCCCTGGCGCTGCTGGAGACCAACATCCTGGGCATCCACGTCCATCCCGTCCGGGGCGGCGTGATGGACGAATTCGTGCTGTCCGCCCCGGGCGAAGTCAGCGAGCGCCAGCTGCTGGAGGCCCTGGCCGACGGCGGCGGACGGAGCACGCAGGTTTGGCCCACCACCGCCCTGGCCATGGCCGACGGCCAGACCAAGGCCCTGAGCCTGGCCGCCCGGGTAGCCGCCACTCCGGCGGAGCTTCCGCTGGCCGTGGCGGAGCTGCTGTCCGCCCGGATCCTTGACACCGGCACCGAGTCAGCCCGCCAGGCCTCACGGGACGGCGGGGAAACGAACGACGCCGGCACCCTCCTGAAGATTCCCACCGCCTGGCACGGACCCATCACCTTTTTCCGTCCCGGCGAGCCGTTCACACCGGCGGAGTCAGCCCGCGCCCACCGGCTCGCCGAGCTCGCCGAAATCCTGGCACACCGGGAGGCCCACAGTCACGGGGAGGCGCAGGGATCCGGAGCCACCCAGAAATCCGGGCTTACTTCCGGGCCGGGCGCGTCCCCAGCAGCATGTTCAGCCCCCAGCCCATAAGGGTGGTGACCACAACAGCGGCAGCAACGGACAGCAGCTGCGGGGGCGTGGTGAGGATGCCGAGGCTGATAATCAGCGTGGTCGCGCCGGCAGGCGGATGCGGCAATCCGATCCACGTCAGCACGAGCGTGGTCAGCGCCACCGACAGGGCACCGCTAACCACGTGCAGCGGGGTCAGTCCGCCCACCGGCGCCGAAGGTTGGCCCTGCAACCCAAACGCGTAGAGGCACAGGGCACCCGCCACCAGCCCGATGCCGTGCCCCACGAGGGCGTTGATCGGCCTCGACGCCTCCTGCTCAGGGGATTCGAAAAACAGCATCACCGTGGGACCGAGGCTTGGGAAAAGCCACGGGAGACGGAGGACAACGCCGGCAACACCGCAGAGCCCCAGCACCACGATCACCAGGGCAGCCGCATATGCACCGGCCCCAAGCCCGTCCCACTGGCTTTTCATTCTTTCCAGCAAAGAAGCCTCTGCCATCGCCGATCCTCCTGAGTCCTTCAACACCTGCATCCGGCGTTGTGGTGACCCGTACCCACACAGCGGCACCCTCACCCGCTGCCGGCAGGAACCCCTGCCCGGTCAGAACCCGGACGGGTAGCGGGGCGTGTAGCTCTCTTCGAGACGCCGGATCTCGGACTCGGTCAGGTCAAGCTCGACGGCGGCTGCGGCGTCGTCGATATGGCGCTCCTTCGTCGCACCAATAATGGGCGCGGTGACTGCGGACTTGCCCGCGCTCCACGCCAGCGCGACCTGCGCCATCGGCACGCCGCGTTCGTCCGCCACGGCGGCGACGGCGTCGACGATCGCTTTGTTCGCCTCCTCGTCCTGCTTGTACAGGCTTTTGCCGAACTCGTCCGTGTCTTTCCGCGCTCCGGATCCGGCTGCACCCCACGGCCGGGTCAGGTTGCCGCGTGCCAGCGGGCTCCAGGGGATGACGCCCACGCCGGTTGCCTGGCAGAACGGGTGCATTTCCCGCTCCTCTTCGCGCTCAAGGAGGTTGTACTGGTCCTGCATGGACACGAACCTGGTCCAGCCGTGCAGTTCCGCCACGTGCTGCATCTGGGCGAACTGCCAGGCCCACATGCTCGACGCGCCGATGTACCGCGCCTTGCCCGCCTTGACGACGTCGTGCAGTGCCTCCATGGTCTCCTCGACGGGAGTCACTGGATCATAGCGGTGGATCTGGTAGAGGTCGACGTAGTCGGTTCCCAGCCGGGTGAGGGACGCGTCAATCTCGTGCATGATCGCGGCCCGGCTGAGGCCGGCCCCGTTACGGGCCTGGCGCATCCGGCCGTGAACCTTGGTGGCAATCTGGATCTCCTCCCGGGGCGCCAGTTCCTTGAGCAGGGTGCCGGTGATCTCTTCACTCGAGCCGGCCGAGTACACATTGGCGGTGTCGAAGGTGGTGATGCCGGCCTCGTAGGCGCGCCGCACAAAAGGCCGGGCTTCGTCGAGACCCACGCTCCACCCGTGCGACCCCTTGCCCGGGTCGCCGTAGCTCATCATGCCCAGGACAACGGCGCTGATTTCCAGCCCGGAGCCTCCTAGTCGGACCGTCTTCATCGGGTTCTCCCTTCCCTGTCTGCCGTTCCCCGCCTGCAGTCACAATTCGTTTTTTCGCGGGCCACGGCCATCTTCCCCGAAAACCCTTGACAGTGTCCCACGCCACACCTATCTTGAATTTGGGATCCCAAAACGGGATCCCAAATGGCGGGACCGTTCCGCCGGCGTAAACCCAACACAGCCGGCCCAAAGATTCCCGCCGAACCGCGGCCGCACCGCCCCACTACATCCCCCCAGTCCGCACCCTTCCCGCAAAGGAGAAGCTGTGTCTCTCCCAGATACTGAAGCAGTGACAACCCAGGTCCCATCCTCTGAGTCCCGCGGCATCAGGCCCGGCAAGGACGGCGTGCAACGGCGCACCAACGTCCGCTGGAAGCTGTTCCTGTTGCTGCTCGTCCTGGTTTCCGTCAACTACATCGACCGCGGTTCCATCTCCGTGGCGCTGCCCATCATCCAAAAGGAGTTCAACCTTGCCCCGGAGCTCGTGGGCCTGCTGCTCTCCGCCTTCTTCTGGACCTACGCCCTGATGCAGATCCCGGTCGGCCTGCTGATCGACAAGTTCGGTCCCCGCAAGGTCATGACCGCCTCCTGCGTGGGCTGGGGCGCTGCAACCGCCGCCTCAGGCATGGCCGGAGGCTTCCTCAGCATGTTCATCGCCCGGCTGGGCATCGGCGTCACCGAGGCAGGCGTCATGCCGGCCGGCGGCAAGCTGAACGCCATCTGGATGCACAGGTCGGAGCGTGGCCGCGGTGCCACCATCCTGGACGCCGGCGCTCCCCTCGGCGCCGGCCTGGGCGGCATCCTGATCGCCGGCCTCATCGCCGCCACAGGCAGCTGGCGCAGTTCATTCGTCATCGCCGGCGCCGCCACCGTCCTCATGGGCCTTGCCGTCTGGTGGTACGTCCGCGACAACCCCCGGCAGCACCGGGGCGTCAACTCGGCCGAGGCCGACTACATCGAGGCCTCCCACGCCGAGGAGGATGCCGAGGCGGCGCGGGAGGGCAGCAAGGGCAAGCGCGCCCTGCTCCCCTACCTGAGGTTCCGCTCCTTCTGGGCCATGTGCCTCGGCTGGCTGGGCTTCAACGGAGTGTTCTACGGCCTGCTCACCTGGGGCCCGCTGTACCTGGCCCAGGCCAAGGGCTTCGACCTGAAAACCATCGGCTGGTCCACCTTCGTGATCTTCGGCGCCGGCTTCGTCGGCGAGATCCTGGGCGGCACCATCGCGGACAAGTGGCGCGCATCCGGCGCGTCCGCCAACCGCGTCATGCGGACGCTGCTGGGCATCTCCAGCGTCGTCGTGGTGGGCGGCCTCGTGGGCGTGACCGTCGTAGCGGACCCAACCACCGCCGTCGTCCTTCTCTCCGTCGTGATGTTCTTCCTGCGCTGGGTGGGCCTGTTCTGGAGCATCCCGTCCATCCTGGGCGGCCGCACCAACGCCGGCGTCCTGGGCGGGGCCATGAACTTCAGCGGCAACATCTCCGGCTTCGTCACCCCGATCGCCGTCGGCCTGATCGTGGGCGCCACCGGCTCCTACACCTGGGCGCTGCTCTACTTCGTGGGATCCGCCCTCATCATGGGCGCCTCCGTGCTCACCCTGAATTACAACAAGCGGCTGCCTGTCTAAGCTGGGCAACAGGCCCCACCTCCCGCCGGCCGGGAACGCAAAGTCACCAAGAATCCGAATGGAGCACCATGCTTACCGCAGAACAGACCCAGGACAAGGAACGCCCCCTCCGCGAGGCTGTCCGGGATACGCTCCGCACCCGGATCTTTGAGGGGCACTACGTTCCCGGCACCAGGCTGGTGGAACGCGACCTCGCCGCTGAATTCAATGTTTCCCGGCTTCCCGTCCGGGAGGCGCTGAGGATGCTCCGCCAGGAAGGGCTCATCAGCGACCGCGGCGCCCGGGGCGCAGAGGTCAGCACCCTCAGCGCCAAGGACGTCGAGGACCTCTTCGACGTCCGGCAGTCCCTGGAGGTGCTGGCCTGCCGGCTCGCCGCCACCCGCGCCACGGCCGGGGACCTCGACCGTCTGAGGGGACTGCTGGATGAGGCCGACCGCTGCCTCGCCAAGGGAGCCGTCATGGAAGCCCACCGCGCCAACAGCGAATTCCACGACGCCATCACCGGCATCGCCGACAACAACTTCCTCAAATCCGCGCTGGAACCGCTGCAGGGCCGCATGCACTGGCTTTTCCGCCACGTCAGCGACCTGCCGGAACTGATCCAGGAACACCGGGACCTGTACGAGGCCATCGCCAGCGGCGACCCCGACCGGGCAGCCGCCCAGTCGGCTTCGCACATCGGCAAATACCGCGAACAGTTCCCGGACGACTTCCAGAAAACGGAACCCTCCCTTCACCGGAAGAAGAAATGAAACTCCTTGTCATCAACCCGAACATCAGCGACGACGTCACCGCGCTGATCGAGTCCGAGGCCCTGCGCTCCGCCTCACCCGGCACCAGCCTGGTGGTCAGCACGGCCGGGCACGGCGTCGAATACATTGAAACCCGCTTCGAATCCCTGATCGCCGCCGGTGCCGTCGCCGAGATCATCGCCGGGCATCACGGCCAGGTCGACGGCGTTGTGGTGGCGGCCTTCGGGGACCCGGGGATGCCGGCCCTGAAGGAACTCGCCGACGTGCCGGTCATCGGCATCACCGAGGCAGCCCTCTGCGCCGCCGCCCTGCAGGGACACAGGTTCTCCATCATCGCCATCTCGGACCGGATCCGCCCGTGGTACCTGGACTGCGTGGAGCGGTTTGGCCTCGGCGGGCGGCTCGCGTCCATCCGCTCCATCAACGAGACCCTGAACGCCATCGGCTCGGTGCAGCAGGATTTCAAGGAAACCCTCCTGGCACTCAGCCGGCAGGCCGTCGCGGAGGACGGGGCCGACGTCGTGATCCTCGCCGGAGCGCCCCTGGCGGGGCTGGCACGCGACCTCCGGGGGCAGATCCCCGTTCCCGTGGTGGACGGCATCTCCGCCGGCATCCGGATGGCCGAGGCCGTGGTCGGCCTCCAGTCCGGCGCGCACCGTACAGGGGCGTTCGCCCCGCCGCCGGTCAAGGCCCGCAAGGGCCTGTCGGAAAACCTCGACGCCGCCCTGACCGCCGCCCAGACGGCGTCGAACGCCGCAGCGCCCAACTAACCCCAACAACTTCCCTTCCCAGTCAGGAGGACAACGATGTCCCGCATCCCCGAACTCGTCATCGCCAACGGCACCGTGGTCAACAGTTTTGGCCGCCGGTCCGCCCACGTCGTGGTGGTGGACGGCAAGATCAGCCAGCTGGTCGACGCCACAGAACCCGCGCCCCATGCCGAACGCACCGTCGACGCCACCGGCCAGCTGGTGATCCCCGGCGGCGTGGACGGGCACTGCCACGTGGCCCAGGTGACCGGCCGTTTCCGCACCCTGGACGATTACCGGACCACCTCCACCGCGGCCCTGTGGGGCGGCACCACCACCATCATCGACTTCGGCATCCCCCGCGACGCCCGCGAAACCCCGCTCGCGGCCGTGCTCAACAAGAAGGAGCTGGCGAAGGAGTCCCGCTGCGACGTGGCACTGCACGGGTCCGTGATCAGCTGGGACGAGACCGTGCCATGGCAGCTCGAACAGCTCGCCGCCGAGGGTGTCCGCTCCGTGAAGATGTACACCACCAACCGCGGCACCACCATGGCGGACGGGGACACCATCCTGCAGGTGATGCGCGAAATGGTCCGGCTGGACGGGCTCACCTACATCCACGCCGAGCACGACCCCATCATCAGTGACTGCACCCAGCAGCACGCCGACGACGGCCGGATCGGCATCGAGCACCTGCACCGCACGCGCCCCGAGCTTGCCGAGGAAATCTCGGTCAAGGAAACCCTGGCCATGGCCCAGTACACGAAGGCCCCGGTGTACTTTGTCCACCAGTCCACGCCCGGCGCCGTCGACCTGGTCACCGAGGCCAGGGCCCGCGGCCAGGAGGCCTACTCGGAAACGTGCCCGCACTACCTCACACTCGATGACACCGTGTACGGCTCTGCCTTCCCGGAGTGGTACGCCTGCTGCCCGCCGATGCGCAGCCCGGAGACGGTCGCGGCGCTAAGAGAGCGGCTGGCCGGCGGTGCCATCCATACCGTGTCCTCGGACCACTCCTGCTACGACCTGACCCAGAAGCGGGAACGCACCGACGACGTCCGCGCCATGCCGCACGGCCTCCCGGGCGTGGAGACCCGCATGCCGGTCACGTTCACGGCGATGGCCGAAGCCGGAAGCAGCGTGGAGGACTTCGTGGAGGTCTTCTCCGCCGGGCCGGCGCGCATCAATGCCCTGCCCGGAAAGGGCAGCATCGCCGAGGGCTTCGACGCCGACCTGGTGCTCTTCGATCCCGCGGAACAGCGGACCGTGGACTGCGGCGCGCTGCACATGGGAACCGACTTCTCGCCCTTCGACGGCCGCACGCTGGCCGGCTGGCCCGCCGTCGTGGTGTCCGCAGGCCGCGTGGTGCTGGACCGGGAGGGCTTCCACGACCCCGGCGCCATGGGCCGCTTCGTGGCCCGGAACGGGTTCCACGAACACCTTGCCGCCGCTGCCGACCTGTCCGCCGCGACCCTCTAGGAGCACCCGATGACCTCACCCCTCCGCCCCACCAGGATCGGTATGATCGTGCCGTCCTCCAACACGTGCCTGGAACCGCAGAGCTACCGCATCCTGGGCGACCGCACCGATGTCACCATCCACTTCACCCGGATCCCGGTCACCCGGATCGCGCTGGACGATTCGTCCGACAGGCAGTTCGACCCCGCGGTTATGCGCGAAGCCGCACGGCTGCTGGCGACGGCGGACGTGGACGTGATCGCCTGGAACGGCACCTCGGGCTCGTGGCTGGGGTCCGAACACGACCGCGACCTGGTCCTGGCAATCACCGACGCCACCAACATCCCCGCCACGACGTCCACGCTTGCGTACCTCGAGGCGTTCCGGGCGTTCGGCACGGAACGGATCGGGCTGTTCACGCCCTACACGGAGGACGTCAACGAG
This sequence comes from Arthrobacter sp. NPDC057013, assembly GCF_042674585.1. Lineage (NCBI taxonomy): Bacteria > Bacillati > Actinomycetota > Actinomycetes > Micrococcales > Micrococcaceae > Arthrobacter > Arthrobacter sp. NPDC057013. The sequence continues at coordinate 14,623 of NZ_JBHUSE010000021.1, read as the reverse complement.
GCCATCGTTCGGTCCTATGAGCGGGACGGCGTCAAAACCGTCAGCCACCGCTGCCTGGGACTGAGCGACAACGAGTCCTTCGGCCGGGTCACCGACGATGAGATGCGCCCCGGTTCCCTGGAGCTCGCGGCCGACGCTCCGGACGCGCTGATCTACCTCTGCACCAACCTCTACGGCGCCAACATCGCGGGTGAAATTGAGGCGGGCACGGGGGTCCCGGTGCTGGACTCGGTGGCCGTGACGCTGTGGCACTGCCTGAAACTTGCCGGCTCCCCCTTGCTCGCACCAAGGTGGGGCAGGCTCCTCGGGGACTGACGCGCCTGGCCACTCAGGCCTGGTCTGGGCACCCCCAGCCCCGGGTCGCTCATCCGGAGCGGATCTACACCCGGATCGGGTCTACATCCGGACTTTGAGCGCCCCGGGGTCCACCCGGATGGACAGGTGCTTGACGGCGCCCACGTGGTCGCCGTCAAGCTGGAACTCCTCCTCGTGCTCCAGGGTGACCTCGATTTTTTTGCCCTGGAAGTACTCGGCGGATTCCTTCTTGTTCTTCTTGCGGCCGAAGATACCCGCCGCGACGCCCAGCCAGCCGAAGTGCCCGCGGGGCGCCAGGATCAGCAGGTCCACGATGCCGTCGTCGATCTTCGCCTCGGGGAAAATCTCGATGCCGCCCATGATCCGGCCGCAATTGCCGGCCATGACACTGCGGATCCGCCGCTTGACCGGAGGCTTGTCGTCCACCTGGATGGTGGCCCTGACCGGCTTGCCCGGCAGCTTGCGGATGCCGGCCTCGACGTACGCGAGCCACCCCATGCGGTCCTTCAGGACGTCCACCGTATCCGCCATGATCGCGGCGTCATAGCCCACGCCGGCCATCACCAGGAAGACGTTCTCGTCGTCGGACCCGTCAAAGGTGGTTCGGGCGACGTCGACCGTGCGATCGGTACCGTTCAGGACGTCGTATGCGGCGGATACGGGGTCCGTGATGTCCACGCCCATGTTGCGGGCCAGCAGGTTGCCGGTCCCGAGCGGGACCATGCCCATCGGCGTATCGGTTCCGGCCAGCGCCTCAGCCACGCACCGCACCGTACCGTCGCCGCCGGCGGCGATAACGACGTCGACCCCCGCCTCCAGCGCTTCCCGCGCCTGGCCCACTCCCGGATCTTCAACAGTGGTTTCCAGCCACAGCGGCTCGGCCCAGCCCTGCGTGTCGCACAGCCGGACCAGCGAGGCGCGGAGGTCGGCGCCCACAGCCTTGGCGGGGTTGACCACCACGGCGGCCCGTGGCGGCGAGGAAGCATTCTGGGCTGTCATGGTGTCCTTCGGCTGCTGCGTGCGGGCCCGAAAGCCCCGGAACTCAAATCGTAACCGCGTTCCCCGGATATGGGCACGAACCTCGTTTGTTTCGACGCGCAGCCTGCTGATCATTCCGTCTCAAGCCCGGCGGCGCTGCGGCGATCCAGGACCGATGCGCCAGCAACCGCCAGGATGAGGGCGGCGGCAAGGAACAGGGGCAACTGCGGCTCCTCTGTAATCACGACGCCGGCCGCGGCAGTTCCGGCGGACCCGGCAGCGATCTTGAGGGCACCGACCCAGACAAACACCTGCCCGCGGACCTGCGGCGGGGCAAACTCGCTGCGGGCGGCGAGGGTCGCCGCGAAGAAGTACGAGTTCATGACCCCGGCCGCTGCGTATGCTGCGACGGCGGGCGCAAGGGACCCGGACAACGGGGCGACGGCGAGCGCCGCGGCGACCAGTCCTGCGAGCCGCGTCACCAGCCGGTCCGCGTCGCCCCGCAGCGGACGGCACATCACTCCGGCAGATCCGGCCAGCCCGCCCAGCCCGTACGCGGCCGTCAATACGCCGGCGGCGGCTGGCTGTACGTGGAACATGGCGGTGGAGGCGACGGCCGCGATGGGAAGCGCGGCAACGGCGAACGCCACCGTCACGGTCAGGTACAGCATCCTCCGGAGGCGGCCTGTGACTGCCATGAGCCGCAGGATCTGGGCCGGACGCGGAACCTCGGCTGCCACTGCCGCCGGAGGAACGTAGGGCAGCAGCCGAACGACGGCGGCGGCAACGAGGGTGCCTGCCGCCAGGATGAGCGCGGCTGCAGTGGGACCGGCCCAGGCAGAGACAGCGGCCACGACGCTCGGTCCGATCGTCCCGCCGATTCCGTACGAGGCCACATCCCAGCCCTGGGCCCGGCGCTGGCTGACCCGGTCCGGGCCGGCGATCGCGGGAAGGCGGCTGCTGATGCCGCCGGTCAGCAAGGGCCCGACCAGTCCCGAGGCCACCAGCAGAAGGCCGCTCACCGCAGGCCACGTCACCGGATAGAGCAGCACCGCTGCGGCAAGGGTGGCGCCATGGACGATGCACGCCCACGCGATCAGGACGCGGCCGTCCCGGCAGGAATCCAGGCTCCGTGCCACCAGCGGCCCCAGCAGGTGCGGGGCCGTGATGCAGGCGCCAAGCAAACCCGCAATCCAGCCCGGCGCCCCGCTGGCAGTGACCATGAGGACGATCGCCACGACGGCTCCGCCGTCCGCGGTGCGTGCAAGCGTGGCCGCCGCCACGTAGCGGGCCAATCCGCGGCCGGGACGGACCGGTGCCGGTTTTCGCGGTTCTTGCTGCAGGGGCGCCTCCAGCTGCGCCTGCGTTTCCTGCCGCGCCTCGCCGCGGCTTGGGCTACCCACGCTGCACCTGCTCAGGCACCCAGGCCGCTGAGCCGCAGGGCTTCCTCCACCCTGGCGCGGTCCTCGCCGGCCAGGCTTTTCAACGGACGGGGCAGGCACGGTGCCTCCACGAAACCAAGCAATTCGGCCATCATGGCAGCGACCCGCAGGCTCCCGTACGCGCGGAAGAGCTCCCACACGGGCTCCAGCGCGGCAGAGGCTTCCAGCGCCAAGTCGCCCTTGCCGGTCTGGCCGGCCTGGCCGGCCTGGGCGAGGTCAACGATCACCCTCGCGGCCTTGGGAAAAAGACCCGCGATGACCGAATACCACACGTCGCACCCTGCGGTCAGTGCCTCCGCCGCGGCCCAATCGCCGCTGATGCCCAGGGAAACACCCCCGGGAACGACCGTCCGGAGCCGGGCGATGCGGTCGGCGGCCTGGCCCGGTGCAGGGGGCGGGAACTTGATCGATGCGATGCCCGGAAGGTCCGCGATGCGGCCATGGAGTTCATCGGTGAAGGTGAACCCCGTGGTGGCCGGGTTGTCGTAGACGGCGATCTGCAGATCGGACGCCGCCGAGACCTCGCGGTAGAGCCCGTAGACCTCTTCCTCGGTCAGCCGCTGGTACGACACCGGCGCCAGCAGCAGACCCGAAGCGCCCGCCGCCTGGGCATCTTCCACGCACGCCAGCACATCACGGGTGCGCATCGCCCCCACGCCTGCCACCACTGGAGTTCCCTGCGCGGCTTCGACGGCGGCCTCCACCACCCTGCGGCGTTCCTCGCGCAGCAGATAGGTGTAGATGCCGGTCGAGCCAAGCACTCCGATTGAGTCGGCGCCGGCATCGACGCACCGCACGACCAGACGGACCAGTGCGGCTTCGTCGACGTCGTCCCCGGCGAGCGGAGTCAGGGGAAATGCACAAAGTCCGTTGAACACGACGGTGTCCTCTCTCAGTCCTGTTTGGTTTCTCCCTTCATGCTCACAGCCGGATTGGTCCTAGCATAGGTCCAAGAATCCACGATTCAGGAGGACCAAGATCGAAACCGAACTGCCGCTGGTCCTTGACTACCGGAGCCGCGTTCCGCTTGCCGCCCAGCTGGTCGGCCGGCTGCGGGCCGCCATCCTGGACGGGACCCTGAGGCCGGAGCACACGCTCCCGGCGTCGCGGCGCCTTGCCGCTGAACTGGGAGTCTCCCGCGGGGTTGTGGTCCGGGCCTATGAGCAGCTCGCGGGTGAAGGATATTTGGAAAGCCGGGGTTCCGGCGGCACCCGCGTGGCAGTGCGCTCCGATGGCCGGGGCATGGCGTCCGAAGGCATCCAGGCCGCATCCGGCATGGAGCAAACCGCAACGATCGACCTCACGCCGGGACGGCCATCCGCCGCCCCGTTCCGTGACCGCGACTGGCGGGCCGCCTGGCGCAGGGCCGTTGCCGAGCCGGTGGAGGTCGGGCTCCCGGCCGCTTTGGGCACTCCGGCCCTTCGCACCGCCGTTGCCGAGCACCTCGCTGCATCCCGCGGACTGACGGTGAGCGCCGACGACGTCGTCATCACGGCGGGCACCAGTGACGCCCTGCAGCTGATCGTTGCCGCACTCCGCGGAGAATCGGCCCCGCCCCTGGTGCTGATGGAGGACCCCGGTTATCCCACGGCCAGGCGCGTGCTTTCCGCGGCGGGAGCTACGGTACAAACCCTCCCGGTTGGCCATGACGGGCTGGAAGCGGCACAGCTTGCAGCTGTTGCCCTCCGTCCCGACGCCATCCTGGTGACGCCCAGCCACCAATACCCCCTCGGCGGCCGGATGCCGGTGAAGGAAAGAATGGCCCTGCTGGCCTGGGCCGAAACCAACGGAGTGATAATCCTCGAAGACGACTACGACAGCGAGTTCCGGCACCGCAGGATGCCCCTGCCCGCCCTTGCCTCACTGCCTTCCTCCGCCGAAGTCGTCCTGGTGGGCACCTTCTCAAAATCACTGAGCCCGTGGCTGCGCTGCGGCTACCTGGTGGTTCGCGGAACCTCCGGGCAGCGACTTAAGGATGCGCGGGTTGACCTCGGCACACCGGTTCCCGGAGTCATGCAGTCTGCCCTGTCCAACTACATCGCCGGCGGTGGCCTCGCACGCCACATCGCACGCGCACGGCGCCAGTACGCCCATCGCCGTGAACTGTTGCTTGACCGGCTTGGAGGACGGGAAGACGTCCGGTTGGCGGCCCTGGACGGCGGCCTGCACGCCGTGATCCGGCTTCGGCCAGACGTTCCTGCCGGGCGTCTGGCGGAGGAAGCACTCCCTCTGGGAGTTCGGGTAGTGACTCTGGCAAGCTACTTTGCAGGAGGGAAACCGGAGAACGGTCTGGTCATTGGGTACGGCGCCCCGACTGATCTGGAGCTTGCCCGCGCACTGGACATCATCGCCGGGCTACTCGACCGAATGGCCGGCGGCACCTCCTAGCAGCGCGGCTCAGGAAAGCCCGGCAGGGCGCCCTCCAGCGCCGGGTTACAGGCGTCAGGATCCGGTCGCGAGGACGGCGGCCAGGGTGAGCATCAGCAGGGCAACCCCGCCGTCGAGGATCCGCCACGAAGCCGGCCGCGCGAAAAAGCCACTGAGCCCGCGTGCTCCGTAGCCGATGAGGGGAAACCAGAGGGCGCTTCCGGCTGCGGCCCCCGCCCCGAAGAGCCATTTACCCGAATCACCATGGGTGTTGGCCAGCGAGCCCAGCAGCACCAGCGTGTCGAGGTAAACGTGGGGGTTCAGCCACGTGATGGCGGCGGCGGTCAGCACGGCAGACCAGACGCTTCCCCTGCCCAGAGACTCTGCTGCTTTGAGCACCCCGGGCCTCAATGCCCGCCGCGCGGCGAAAAACCCGTACGCCAGAAGGAAGGCGACGCCGAACCACCGCACTACGGCCAGTAGCACCGGCGCTCCTTGGATGAGCGCGCCGATGCCCGCGACGCCGGCCAAGATCAGGACCGCGTCACTGGCCAGGCAGACCATGACAACAGGAAGAACGGCCTCACGTTTTAGCCCCTGACGCAGGACAAACGCGTTCTGGGCTCCGATGGCAACGATGAGGCTGAGGCCGGCTCCGAGCCCCGTCAGAAAGGGAAGCATTCCTCGAAGGTACGACCGGACTATCTGAAAAGCAATTCACTTTTTCTGCAGTTCCATTAGAATATCTTCATGGAACTGGACCAGCTCAGGGCGCTTGCCGCCGTCGTCGACCACGAAACCTTCGACGCAGCGGCGGGTGAGCTAAGGCTCACACCCTCGGCTGTGAGCCAGCGGATCAAGGCACTCGAGCGCTCCGTGGGCAGCGTTCTCGTGCGGCGCCTAAAGCCGGTCAGGCCGACGCCGGCGGGCGAGCAGCTCCTCCGTTCCGCGCGGCAGCTCCTGCTCCTCGCCGACGAGGCGGTGATTGCCCTGCGCGGGCCGGAGCCCGAGAAGGGAGACGCCGGCGGGCGGCACAGTGCCGGGCGGCTGCGGGTTCCCGTCGTGGCCAACGCGGATTCGATCGCGACGTGGCTTCCGCCGGCCTACCGGGAGATTGCGCTCGGCGGCCGAGTGGCCCTTGAGCTGCTGCGGGACGATGAGCACGCCACGGCCGACCTGCTGCGCTCCGGCGACGCCGTCGCCGCCATCACTGCGGATCCCCGGCCCGTGCAGGGATGCACCATCCGGCCGCTGGGCACCATGGTGTACCGGGCCAAGGCGTCGCGCGAGTTTGCGGCGCGCTGGTTCCCCGACGGGCCCACCCCCGAGGCCCTTGCCGGCGCCCCCGTCATGCAGTACGACCGGAAGGACACGCACCAGCTGGCTGTCCTCGCACGCGTCGCACCCGACGCCACTCCGCCGCAGCATTTCATCCCCGATTCAGTCCAGTACGTTGAATCGGTCCACGCGGGCCTGGGCTGGGGCATGGTGCCGGACCAGCAGGACCCGGAGAACTCGCTCGTGGAACTCGACCCGGCGTGGAGCGAGGACCTGCGGCTCTACTGGCAGGTGTGGACGCTTGACTCGCCGGGCCTCGCGGAGGTGACGGACGCCGTCGTCCGCGCCGCCCAGACGCTGCCGCCGCACCGAAAATAATTTCTGCGCGGCGGGGTGAGTCAGGACAGCACGGGCTCCAGATCCTTCTTTTCGTCCACAATGGGGATGTTCTTCGGGGCGGCCGCCCTGACGAACCTTGGTCCGGCCGGGCCGTACGCGTCCGCCGGTTCCGGGAAGAGCCACAGCACCGCGGGGTAGAGAACGGCCACCAGGCCGATCGAAACGGGGATGCTCAGGTCCACTCCAGCGGCGAGATTGCCAAGAGCACCGACGAACTGGTTCGGAACGTTCACGAACATGATTCCCATGAGCGCAGAGAAGATCCAGACGCCCATCGCACGCCAGTTCCACCCGCGGTTGAACCAGTACCGGCCGCCCACCTGGCGGCGGTTGAAGACCTGGAGCGAGTCGGCGTCGTACCATCCGCGGCGTGTCACGTACCCGATCATCATCATGATCATCCACGGAGCAGTACAGGTGATGATGAGCACCGCGAAGGTGGAGATGCTCTGCACAACGTTGAAGGCAAAGCGGCCCACAAAGATGAAGACGATCGCGATGGACCCGATGAACAGCGTGGCCTGGACGCGGGAGAACCGGGGAAAGACGCTGGAGAAGTCGAGGCCTGTTCCGTAGAGCGCGGTGGTGCCGGTGGACATTCCGCCTACCAGGGCAATGAGGCATACCGGCAGGAAGTACCAGGCAGGGGAAACGGCCAGGAGGCCGCCCACGTAGTCAGAGTTTTCAAAGAACGACGGCGCCTCCGTGGCAATGATGGTGGCTGTGACCAGCCCGAAGCCAAACGGCACGAGAGTGGCGACCTGGGCGAGAAAGGCGGCAGCCATGACTTTTCGCTTTGGCGTCTCAGCCGGGATGTATCGGGACCAGTCGCCCAGGAAGGCGCCGAAGGAGATCGGGTTGGACATGACAATCAGTGTCGATCCTATGAAGGACGGCCAGAACAGCGCGTTGGTGGCAGCATCCGCCGCCTGCCCGAACGTCCCGGCGTAGGAAGCATCGAACGAACCCGCGAATGCAAAGATGCCGAGCAGGAAGAGCAGGGATGCGGCGACCACAGCGATCTTGTTGACCCAGAGCATGAAACGGAACCCATAGATGCACACGGTCAGGATCAGGACAGCAAAGACGCCGTAGGCGAGGCTTAGCGTCACGGCGTTTTGGGGCAGCCCGACCAGGCGGTTCGCGCCCCCTACCAGCGCGTCCCCTGAGCTCCACACGGAGATGGAGAAGAAAGCGAACGCGGTCAGGAGTGACAGGAAGGACCCCACGACACGGCCGTGCACGCCCAGGTGCCCGGAGGACGAGACGGCATTGTTCATCCCATTGGTCGGGCCAAAAACAGCCATCGGGCACAGAATCAGGCCGCCGACGACGACGCCCAGGACAGTGGCCAGCAGTGCGTCCTTGAAGGACAGCCCAAAGAGAATGGGAAATGAACCCAGGACCACCGTGGCGAATGTGTTTGCACCGCCGAACACCAGCCGGAAGAGGTCCAGCGGTTTCGCGGTCCTGTCGGCAGCGGGAATCGGTTCGATGCCGTGCTTTTCGACTTCGGTCACTGCGGGGGCTTTGGAACCGTTGGTCATGAGATCGCCTTCTGGCTGGCAGGCGCCGGAGAAAGATGCTCGTGGACGGCGAGCACGCTGCCTGACTTTGTCCTGGCGAAAATGATGGTCTCCCTCTCGCGAAGGGTCTCTTGGGTGCCGGCAACGTCGATCACGGTTTCGACATCGTGGCTGAACACGGCACTGTCGCCGGCCACCTGAATGTAGGCGTTGGAGCTGGCGCATCCTGCGACCCGCCAGCCGTCCTCCACCCAGTTCTGCCACAGGTCGCGGTATTCCCCGCGCGAGCTGAGGCGGTTCGGTTCGGAATGGAAGATGAAGGTCGCATCGGGCGCGAAACAGTCGAAGTAGCCGTCTGTATCGGTGGCCGCGAAGGCGGTCATCAGCCTCTTCGCTGCTGCCTCAACCTCGGCGGTGGTCATGGCGGTGGTGATCAGGTCCACGGGAACTCACTCTCGGCGGTGCTTGCAAATGCTTCAGCCGTCACGTGTCCCAACTCACATCCGGCCAGGGTGTCAGTAAACCCGACAGGGTATTCAGCAGTCAACAATTGTTGCTTGACAGTGACTTTTGTTTCGCGCGTCGGCAGCCGACAGCGGCAGAAACGCAGCAGCGGCGGGTGCCGATGCACCCGCCGCTGCCGCATGAACCGTTCCGCCTCTCAGGCGTTTACGTGCTGTTAGGCGTTCACCCGCACGTAAGTCGAGCCGGTGAGCCAGGAGGCCGGGTGCACGATGGTTTCGTTGACACCGTTCATGCCGCTGCTGATGGCCTGCCCGCCGCCGATGTAGACGCCGACGTGTCCGCCGCTGATCATCAGGTCGCCGGGTTGCGGAGCCGAAACGGGAGTGCCGTACTGGTAGAACTGCGCGGGTGCGAGGTCGCCGACGGATTTGCCGACGGACCGCAGGGCCTGTTCCACCAGGACGGTGCAGTCCTGGGTCGCACCGAGCTGTGCCCGGGCGGAGGCCACAATGGCTGCGCCCACGCCGCCGGCCGCCGGTGCGGTCGGTGCTGCCGGGGTTATCGACGCGGAGGCGTTGTAGATTCCCATGCCGGTGGGCTCCGGGACGGCCGGGGCCGCCGGTGCCGCCGGAACGGCAGGAGCGGCCGGAACCCCGGGCACTGCCGGAGCTGCCGGAGCGGCAGGGACCGCGGGGGCTGCAGCTGCGCCCGGACCCGGGATGAGGATCTGGTCGCCGGGGTAAATGATCGACGCCAGTGACAGGCCGTTCTCTGCCAGCAGCGCATCAAGGCTGACGCCGTGGCGTGCCGCAATAGCCCCGAGGGTATCGCCGGGCATTACAGTGTGCGATGCTCCGGCCACAGCAGATCCGGCGTCTGCCGGAGCAGGGACTGCCGGTGCAGCCTGGGCCGGTGCGGCGAGCGCCTGGCCGGCGACGGACTGCACGGCGGCAGCGGCCGGGGCCGCGGCGGACTGGGCTGCACCGCCGGCAGGAGTTTCGGGCGCGTAGGCACCGGCGTGGGCGGGTGCCCCGGCGCCGAAGAGGAGACCGGAAGCGACGGCGGCCGCGGCCGCCGGCTTGGCGACCGAGGCGGCGTTGGACTTGAGGGAATACTGCAGGCCCTGCAGGGCGATGGAGGTGGTCGGGGTGGCGCGATGGCGCGCGGCCGTGGACTTACGTGACATGGTGATGTGCCTCTCCCATGCCTGCGGGGTTAGCTGTCGGGTTCGGGTGGGAGTCACCCGGTCCTGCCCGCTGCTGGGCGGTGCGTCTGGACTTAACCCCAGGCCCTGATGCGCAAGGCCGGTACTAACGTGGTTCCCCCGTCCCTGCCAGTTGTCATAGCGAACGGATCCCGGTCAGTGGCAGGGCTCGGCATTCTGCCCGGGAATGCCCTGAGCGGAACCAGGGCACCGGCCGAGGCTATCGCATCTCCGCACCAAAAGTCACATTTCGGTAACGGCCGGGGATGTGCGGAAGTGCAGGTGCCAACACCCTACAGGGCCTTCACCGCACCCAGCACCTTGGTCAGGGAATCCTTGGCGTCGCCAAACAGCAGCGTGGTCTGCGGCTCGAACATGAGGTCGTTCTCGATCCCGGCGAACCCCGGTCGCATTGAGCGCTTGAGGAACACCACCTGGCGCGCGTCCGCCACCTCGAGGATCGGCATCCCGTAGATCGGTGAGCCGGCGGTGGTCTTCGCGGCGGGGTTCACGACGTCGTTCGCGCCGACCACCAGTGCGACGTCGGCGGTGCGGAATTCGGAGTTGATCTCGCCCATTTCCTTGAGCGATTCGTAGGGCACATTGGCCTCGGCGAGGAGCACGTTCATGTGCCCGGGCATGCGGCCGGCCACGGGATGGATGGCGAAGTCCACGCGGATTCCCCGGGTTTCCAAGGCCTGCGCCAGCTCTGCCGCGGTGTGCTGGCCCTGGGCCACAGCCAGCCCGTAGCCGGGAACGATGATGACCCGCTGAGCGTAGCCCAGCAGCACCGCCACGTCCTCCGCGCTCGACGAGCGGACCGGGCGGTCGCTCACGGCGGTGGATCCCGCCGTCGAGCCTCCCCGGAAGGCGCCGAACAGGATGCCGGCCACGCTACGGCCCATGGCCGCGGCCATCGCCCGGGTGAGGATGGTGCCCGACGCGCCCACGAGCGTACCGGCCACCACCAGGAGCACGTTCCCCAGCACCAGTCCGGACGCTGCAACCGCGAGGCCGGTGAACGCGTTGAGCAGGGAGATGACGATCGGCACGTCGGCGCCGCCCACCGGCAGCACCAGCAGCACGCCTGCCACCAGCCCCAGCAGCAGGAGCAGCAGCGCCAGGACGAGGGATCCGCCCGTCACGACGGCGACGGCGGCACCGACTGCGGCGAGCAGCACCGCCCCCATGAGCACCGCCAGCCCGGGGAACACCACGGGGCGGGTGGTCATGAGCTCCTGCAGTTTCGCGAACGTCACGGCTGAGCCGGCGAAGGAGACCGCTCCGACCAGCAGGGTGAAGACGACGGCGACGCGCACCCAGGCGTCCTCCGCATGCGGCAGTTCCAGCAGCGCCACGAGCGCTGCGGCGCCGCCGCCCACGCCGTTGAAGAGGGCGACGAGCTGCGGCATCTGGGTCATCTTGACCCGCCTGGCCACGGGGGCGGCCACCCCGGAACCGACGACGATGGCGCCCAGGATCAGGGGAACGTTGTCGAGCCGGGTTGAGAAAAAGACGGTCACGACGGCGACCAGCGCACCGAAGGCGCCGATGAGGTTGCCGCGGCGGGCGGTGCGCGGCGAATTCAGTCCCTTCAGGGCAAGGATGAAGAAGACGGCGGCCGCGAGGTAGAGCAGGGCGGTGACGTTGGGGTCGAGGAGGGTCACCGCGTGGCCTCCGTGTTCTCCCTGGTTTCGCCCTGCGTCTCACTCGGGGCGGGCTTGGCCGGTTTATCCGGCTTGCGGCCACGGAACATCTCGAGCATGCGGTCGGTTACCACGAAGCCGCCCACCAGGTTCGCGGTGGCAAGAACGACGGCGAGCAGCGCCACCGCGAGGACCCAGGGGTGCGTGGCCTGGCCGGCGACGATGATGGCGCCCACCAGGATGATCCCGTGGATCGCGTTCGCGCCGGACATCAGGGGCGTATGCAGCGTGCTGGAAACCTTGGACACCACTTCGAAGCCGACAAACACCGCAAGCACGGTGATGGTCAGCAGGCTGATGCCGTCCATCAGACCACCCCTTCGTTTTCCGACGCCTTCACTGGGTCTTCCGCCATCTCGTCCGCGAGGTCGCTGTCTGTCCCGTCTGCAATGTCCCCCGGCGCGTCGGCTGATACATCTGCCGGCGCGTGCTCGCCGGAGAGTGCAGCGAGAGCCTCGGCTGTCGGCGAATGGCGCACCACGCCGTCGTGCGTCAGGCAGGCACCTGCGATCACGTCGTCGTCGAAGTCCGGGACCACCGTCCCGCCCCTGGTCATCAGGGCCAGCAGGTTGGCCACGTTTTTCGCGTAGAGCCGGGAGGCGTCCGTGGGCATGGCGGACGGCGCGTCCTTGAGGCCGACGACGGCGGTGGTCCCCTTGCCGTCGGCGGTGGGGACGTGGATGTCCCGGCCGGCGACGGACCCCTCGACGTTGCCGCCGGATTCCGCGGCGAGGTCGACGACGACCGACCCCGGGCGCATGCCCTGCACCATTTCGCGGGTCACCAGGAGCGGTGCATGCCTGCCGGGGACCGCCGCCGTGGTGATCAATACGTCGGCATCGGCGACGTGCGGCGCCAGCAGCTGCCGCTGCAGCGCGCCGCGGTCTGCGCTCAGTTCGCGGGCGTACCCGCCGGCTGCCTCGGCCGTCTCCAGGTCCAGTTTGATGAAGGTGCCACCCATGGACGTGACTTCTTCCGCCGAGGACGGCCGGATGTCGTTGGCGGAGACGCGGGCGCCGAGCCGCTTCGCGGTTCCGATCGCCTGCAGCCCGGCCACGCCGACGCCGAGCACCAGCACCCGGGCGGGCGGGACGGTTCCGGCGGCGGTCATGTAGAGCGGGAAGAAGCGGGGTAGGCGGATGGCGGCTTCGAGGACGCAGCGGTAGCCGGCCACGAGGGCCTGCGAGGAGAGGGCGTCCATGGACTGGGCCCGGGAGATGCGCGGCACGAGCTCGAGCGCGAAGGACGTGACCCCGCCTTCGGCGAGCGCCCTCACGGTGGCGAGTTCGGACGACGGTGAGGCCAGACCCACGGTAACGGCGCCCCGTTTCAGGGCTGCCGCCGTCGGAAGTTCCAGCGGACGGACGTGCGCAAGGATATCCAGCCCGGCGGGATCGAGGTCGGCAACGATCTGGGCGCCTGCCTGGCGGTATTCGTCATCGGCGTGGCCGGCGGAGACGCCCGCCCGGGATTCGACCAGCACCTCCAGGCCCAGTCCGGCCAGCTGCTTTACGGTTTCCGGGGTCGCAGCGACCCGCCGTTCGCCCTCCCGGCGCTCCCGCGCTATGCCCAGCTTCACCCGCCACGTCCTTCCAACGGGTGCAGCGGCGCCTTACTCCCGGAGTCCCGGAAACTACCGGGTTCCCGGACCTTGGGGCCCGGACGGACGGAGCGGCCCTGCTGCACGTAGTTGGCTAGAGTCTATGGCCCAAGGCGGCGTGGCGGGAGGGTGACGGCCGTTTAGTCGTCGTTGATCCCGGCGGCCTCGAGTTCACCGCGGACCAGCCGGCGCACCACCTCGGTGAGAAGCTCTGTGCCGCGAACGGCGTCCTCGTCACGCGTGAATTCGGCTTCGTTGTGGGAAATGCCTTCCTCGCTGGCCTGGTCCCGTTCGCCGTGGCATGCGCCGATCATCGACGGCTGGCTTTACGGCCGGGGCGCGGGAGACATGAAGGCCGGCCTTGCCGCGAATCTGTTTGCTTTCGACGCCGTCCGCTCAGCCGGCCTGGAACCGGCGGCCCGGATCCACTTCCAGTCAGTCGTTGAGGAGGAGTGCACCGGTAACGGCTCGCTGGCCGCTCATTTGCGCGGCTACCGGGCAGACGCCGTCATCATCCCGGAACCCGAGGAGGACATGCTGGTGCGCGCCAACGTTGGCGTCCTCTGGTTCAAGGTGCGCGTCACCGGGAATCCTACGCACCCGCGAGAGATGGGCTCCGGCTTCAACGCCATCGACGCCGCGTACACAGCTATGACCGCGCTTCGCGAGGTTGAAGAGAAGTGGAATGCAGACCGGGGCAGCCACCAGTATTTCGAGAACCTTGACCATCCCATCAACTTCAACTTCGGCGGCATTTCCGGCGGCGACTGGCCATCGAGCGTGCCTGCCTGGTGCGAATTCGATGTGCGTGCCGCCATCTACCCGGGCATCAGCGCCGACACGGCCTGGGCCGAACTGAAGGAGTGCCTTGCCGGGCTCTCCCGGGGACCTGAGCCCATCAACGCTGTCCCCACGAAGACCGGCTTCTACTCGGAGGGCTACGTCCTCGAGCCCGGCAGCGATGCCGAAAACCTGCTGGAGCAGACGCACCGCCGGGTCTTCGACGGGGACCTTCAAAGCTTCACGACGCCGGGATATTTGGATGGGCGCGTTTTCGCCCTCTACGCGGACACCCCGGCTCTGGTCTACGGGCCCGTTTCCGAAGCGATCCACGGGTTCGATGAGCGTGTGTCCGTGGAATCGGTACGCCGCATCACCAAGAGCATTGCCCTGTTCATCGCTAACTGGTGTGGGGTCAAGGAACACCGCTAACAGTGCCGGTGTGCCGTTCCTTCCGGCCGCCGCTAATAATGATGCTCCTATTGGTGTCAACCGTTCGGCGCCGCACGTCGTGACAGGGTGACCGGGGAACTGCTTAGTGGCGTCAAGGGTCTGTCGATCGC